>JBCCBN010000014.1:0-32706 GCA_039034035.1 Pseudomonadota bacterium | reverse complement strand
CTGATAGCCTGGTAGAGCCGCTCGTCGCCCTGTTGGCCGAAGATGAGCATGGAGGCGTTGGCCTGCATGTCGAGATCGATGACGAGGGTCTTGTAACCCTCGGCGGCAAACGCCTCAGCCAGGCTTACGCAGGTCGTGGTTTTGCCGACGCCGCCTTTGGAATTAGCGACAGATATAATGATCCCGGACATGGAACTCCTTTCGATCCGCCGATGCGATATGGCGCTATAGGCGAATTTGCGTCCGCTTGGCCATCCCGTCCGCTGCGGCTGTGGGATTGAGAACGGTTATCCGCTTTCAAGTATCAGAAAAATATACGTTTTTCACGCCCGAAATCGACCGGGGAACTGGCAGGGCTACAAATAGCCATGCTGGGAAAAACCGAAGAGGAATGGGCGATGGCGTGGCCTTGGCAAAAGGAGGAGAAGTCGGCGCAGGTGAGCGGATCGCTGGTCGCGCTCGCGAATCTGGCGACCCCGCGATGGGGCGCGCGATCGCCTGCGGCGCTGATCCGGGATGGATATCTGGGCAATGCGGTCGCCTATCGCTGTGTGCGCATGATCGCGGAGGCGGCAGCGTCGATCCCGCTGGAGACCGAGAATCGGGATCTGGCCGCATTGCTTGCTGCGCCGGCGCCGGACATGGATGGCCAGACGCTGCTGGAGCATCTGTACGCGAACCTGCAGATCAGTGGGAACGCCTTTGCTGAAGCCGTGTCGCTGACCGCTGACGATGTGCCGGGCGCGATCTTCGTGTTGCTGCCGGACCGCATGAAGCCCGTGGCTGGCTATAATGGCTGGGTCGAGGGTTGGACCTATGAGGCCGGCCGAACCAAGCGCACCATCAACCGCACCGGTGATGGCTGGCTGCCCGTGCTGCATGTGAAACTGTTCAATCCCGGCGATGACACGATGGGGCTGGCGCCGCTATCGCCGGCGCGGAAAGCGCTGGACTTGCACAATTCCGGCGCTGATTGGCAGAAGGCGCTGCTCGACAATTCGGCCCGGCCATCTGGTGCGCTGGTGTACGGCAAGGACGGCGCCCGGATGACGGACGAACAGTTCGACCGATTGAAGACCGAGCTCGATGGGCAACATACGGGCGCCTTGAATGCGGGCCGGCCCTTGTTGCTTGAGGGAGGGTTGGACTGGAAGCCGATGTCGCTGTCGCCAGCGGACATGGATTTCCTGGACGCGCGCCATGCGGCGTCCCGCGAGATCGCCCTGGCGTTTGGCGTGCCGCCGATGCTGCTGGGTATTCCGGGGGACAATACCTATTCGAACTATCGCGAGGCCAACAGCGCCCTTTGGAAGAGTACGGTGCTTCCCTTGGCGGAGCGAATGGCCAAGGCGTTGACCAGCTGGATCGGTCACCGGTTTGGCTCTGACGCGGTTCTGCGGTGCCGGACAGATCAGGTTGCCGCACTTGCGCCGGAACGGGTGGAGCTGTGGGCCAATCTCGATCGGGTGGGCTTTCTGACCGATGATGAGAAGCGTCAGGTCGCCGGGTTTGCGCCGGCTGATGGAGGTCGCTGATGCGGGGTCCGACGTTTTTTGTCCGGCGGGTGACGGTGGCGTTGGTGCTCGCGATTTCTGTGCAGTGTGTGACGGTTCTTATGTGGATCGGTGCAGCGGCAGAGCGCCTCGATGCGCTGGAGCGGACTTCGGATTCGGTGGGCGACGATCACATCCGCCTGGCGAAACTGGAGACCCAGCTGGAGCTGATCCACCGGCAACTGGACCGGATCGAGGCGCGCCTGGAGCCTGCGCCATGACCGGGCCGGAACTGATCGAGGGATATGCCTCGATCTTCGGCCAACCCGATCTTGATGGGGATGTCGTTCGCGGGGGCGCGTTTGCCGCTTCCCTGAGGCAGGCGGGGCAGGTGCCAATGCTGCTTCAGCACCGGAATGGTTCGATCGCGGGGCGATGGCTGAGCGTGCGGGAAACCGGTCGCGGACTGTTCGTGCGCGGACTGGTGGAAGCCGATGGCGCCAAGCGCCTGCTGGCCAGCGGCCTGGATGGGCTTTCGATCGGTTTTCGGCCGCGCTTGTGGCGGCCGCGAACCAAGGGGCGAGACCTGATCGCCGTTGACCTGGTCGAGATCTCGTTGGTCTCGGCTCCGATGCAGCCGCTCGCGCGGCTCACCCGATTGCAGGGCCGGCAAACCGCCGCCTGAGCGATGAGTTTCTGAAAGAGGATGGACATGACCAAGGAAACGAAAATGGCCTCTAGCGAGGTCCAGACCCTGACGGCTGACCTGATGGCGGCGTTCGAAGCCTACAAGCAGGCCAATGACACCCGGCTCGCCGAAATCGAAGCCAAGGGCAGCGCCGATGCCCTGTCGAGTGAGAAGCTTGCGCGGATCGACCGGCGGCTCAATGAGATTGCGGTGAAGTCGGCTGCGCCGGCCATGACCCAGGGCAAGACGTTCGACGATCCGGACCCGCACCGGGAGGCGTGGGCGCGGTATCTCAAATCCGGTGATGAAAGCGGATTGGCACAGATCGATACGAAATCGCTGGAAACCGGCACCCCGGAACAGGGCGGCTACATCGCCCCTCCGGAGCTGGACCGTCTGATCGAAGCGCGCCTGCAGGTGGCCTCCCCGATGCGGTCGATCGCGACCGTTCGGCAGACCTCGTCGGGTGTGTTCAAGAAGCCTGTCGGGCTGGGTGCGGCGGCTGCATGGGCGGCTGAAACGGCGGCTCGCAGTGAGACCACTTCGCCGAACCTCTCCTTGCTCGAGTTTCCGGCCGGAGAACTCTACGCGATGCCGGCTGCGACGCAGACCCTGCTCGAAGACGCCTTTGCGGATGTCGATGAGTGGCTGGCCGATGAAGTCGATGCCGCATTCGCCGCGCAGGAAAGCGCTGCTTTTGTCAACGGCGATGGTGTGGCCAAGCCCAAGGGCTTCCTCGACTACACGATCGTGGCCGATGCCAGCCATGCATGGGGTCAGATCGGTTCGGTGGCGGGCGACTTCAGCCAGACCGATGCGGCCGACCAGATCATCGATCTGATCTACACGCCGAAGAGCCAGTACCGTGCAAACGGTCGGTTCGTGATGAATCGCCGGTCGGTGTCTGCGGTTCGCAAGCTGAAGGATGCTGACGGCCGCTATATCTGGCAGCCCGGCGCGAATGGCGATGCGGCGACGGTGATGGGTTATGGCGTCACCGAGGTCGAGGACATGCCCGACATTGGCAGTGGCCAGGCAGCGATTGCGTTCGGCGACTTCCGGCGCGGCTACCTGATCGTTGACCGCCAGGGCGCCCGCGTGCTGCGCGATCCGTTCTCGGCCAAGCCGTATGTGCTGTTCTACACAACCAAGCGTGTGGGCGGCGGGGTCCAGAACTTTGATGCCATCAAGGTGATGGTCTTCTAAGGGCTGATCGGCTCGATTTCCCCCCCAAACTGACGCTCCAGAGCGGCTCTGTCGAGCAGGCTCCGGAGCGTCTTCTTTGGCGGCGTCTCCGATGACGTTGCCCAGCCGAGTTGGAGTAATTCATGACCCTGACGGTGATCACACCGCCAGCCGAACCGGCCGTGCCGCTGGCTGACGCGAAAACCTATCTGAGGATCGGCCATTCCGGCGAAGATGCCCTGGTCGGCGACCTGGTCGCGGCCGCGACGGCGCGGCTGGAAGCGGCTTCCGGCTTGTCGCTGGTCAGCCGGATCCTGTCGCGCCAATTGCACGCCTGGCCCGCAACGCTGGCGGGAAAGGGCTTCATCCTGCGGCCGAAGCCAGTTTCGCGGTTGATCCGCGTCGATCTGGTCGATGAAACCGGCGCGGTTGAAGACATTTCCTCCCGGTTCCAGATACATGCCGGACGGTTGGTGGTTCGACCGTGGAGCGTGGCGCCGGCGATCTGTTTCGGCGGCCATGCAAACATCGTGTTCGACACCGGGTACGGCACCGCCGAGCAGCTTCCTGACGACTTGCAGTTGGCCGTGCTTCGTTTGACAGCCGAAGCCTACCGGACGGGACGCACTGAACTGGCCGGGGAAACCGGCTTGCCCACCGATGTTGCCGCTATCGTCACAGCGCACCGGGAGCTTCGGGTATGAGCGCGGTAGCGACCCTGCCGGCAGACGCCGAGGGCGATGTCCTGGGCGCGGTGATGGGCGTGTTGCGGGCAGACCTTGCGGTACAGGCCCTCTTTGGATCGCCGCCCCGCATCTTTGACGATGAAACACAAGCGCCGATCTTTCCGAATGTGCGGCTTGAGCGCCATGAGACTCGGGACGCCGGGGCGAGCTGCGTGCCAGCTCTGGAACACCGGATTACGCTGGCGCTAGCGAGCCGCTGGGGCGGCCGGGCGTTTGCGAAGCACGCCATGGGCCAATTGCGGCATGTGCTGGAAACCCAGGGGCTAAGCGTGCCGGGACAGCAAATCGTGCTGCAGCAAGTTCTGTTCACGGACGTTATACGCGCCGCTGACCGGCGCTCGTTCAGAGGGGTCCTGCAGTTGCGGATCATAGCAGAGGAGGCGGCGTGATGGCTGGCCAGAAAGGACGCGACGTCCTCATCAAGATTGCCGATGGTATCGGTGGTTTCGAAACGGTCGCTGGGATACGGACGACACGGTTCGCATGCGCGGCTGGACAAGTGGACGGCACCAGTGCCGATAGTCCCGATGCGTGGCGTGAGCTTCTGGACGGCGCGGGCATTCGATCCGTACAGGTACAAGGCTCCGGCGTCTTCAAGGCTGCAGCGAGCGATACGAGATTGCGCACGCTGTTTTTCGATGGTCGGTCGGACGTGTTCCGATTGATTGTCCCAGGGTTCGGGACGCTTGAAGGGCCGTTCCAGGTCACTGGCCTGACCTATAGCGGCGCCCATGACGGCGAAGCGCAGTTCGGGCTGACACTGGAGAGCGCGGGCGTAGTTTCCTTTGCGGCGGCGAGCACATGAACCCGGCGCGCGGTGAAGTTCAGGTCATGGTCAATGGCGGGCCTCAGCTGCTGTGTCTCACGCTGGGGGCACTGGCGGAGATTCAGTCCGGCCTGGGATGTGCGAGCTTTGCAGACCTCGCGAGCCGTCTGGGACGGCTGTCGCGCAAGGATGTCGAGATTGTGCTCGCGGCGCTACTGCGCGGGGGCGGGTCGGTGCTGCTGGCGCGGCGAGTTTCTGCTGGGCAAGCGCAGGCGATCGGGACGCCTTGGCCGGTATTGGCAGAGGCCATTGCCGAGGCGTTCGAGGCTGCTTTGCGGATCGGAGACGTGTGATGCCCTGGGCTGAGATGATGCGTGCCGCCTTGCGGTTGGGGATCGCGCCGCAAGCGTTTTGGCGCTTGTCGCTGCGCGAGTGGATGTGGCTGTCGGAGGCGGCGCCGGGTGCTGGGCTGAACCGGTCCGGGCTCGCTGCGCTGATGGAAGACCATCCAGATAGTCCAGACACGGAGAATGATGATGGATGATTTCGACGAAACACTCGATGCTGCAGGGCAGCGGCTCCAGGCGCTCGCGGATGGACCTGCCCGCGAAGCCGCCGAGACGATCGAGAGACGGTTCGCAGAGGCGGGAAGCCGGATCGAAGCAGCCCTGTCGCGTGCGGCCTCAAGCGGGCAGCTGGACTTCGAGCGTATGGCTGAAGCGATTCTTAGGGATCTCGCCCAGATCGCGGCAGAGAGCCTGTTCGCAAGCAGGGCAACGACGTCCCCGACCGTGAACCTCAACCTTTCCGGCGGGCAATCAGCTGATCCCAGGGGCCTTGTCGCGAGCCAGGGCGCGATCTCCGCAGCGCTCGCGCGCGCTGTGTCTTCAGGGAGCCGTTTCCTATGAGCCTTTCAAATTTTCATGATGTGCGGTTTCCGATGGCGTTGGCGTTTGGCGCGGTCGGAGGACCGGAACGGCGGACCGAAATCATCGAGCTGGCAAGCGGGCGGGAGGTGCGCAATGCGGTGTGGGCGCAGGCGCGGCGGCGCTGGGATGTCGGCAGTGCGGTCGAGCGCCTGGACGAACTCAACGCCCTGCTAGAGTTCTTTGAGGCGCGGATGGGCCGGTTTCACGGATTCCGTTTCCGCGACTTTGCCGATGATCGCTCTTGTGCGCCGGAACAGGCCCCCGCACCCGGCGACCAGGCCATCGGGACCGGTGACGGCTCGCCCACGGTGTTCCAACTGGTGAAACACTATGGCGAGACCGAGCGGACGATCCTGAAACCCATCGAAGGCACCGTGCGGGTCGCTATCGATGGCGTCGAGACCTCAGCGTTTTCGAGCGATACGTCGACTGGCCTTGTGACCCTGGATACAGCGCCTCCAGCGGGTGCCGCGATCACGGCTGGTTTTCGGTTCGATTGCGCTGCGCGTTTCGACAGTGATCGGATTGATGCCAGCCTCGAAGCATTTGGGGCCGGTCGGATCATCAGTATTCCGATTGTCGAACTGGTTGGGTAATGGGTCATGGCGATCAGCAACGAATTTCTTGCGCGGCTGCAGACCGGCGCCACGACCACATGCTTGTGTTGGCGATTGACTCGAACCGATGGGGTGGTGGTCGCGGCCACTGAGCACGACCGTGCCGTCACTCTGGAGGGGGTGACCTATGCGCCGGGGCTGGCGCTTGAGGCCGCCCGGTTCGAAACCGGTGCGGACCTTCCTCCAGGCACTGGCGGTGCCAACGGGGCACTCCAGATCGATGCGATCACCGATGAGGATCTGCGGGCCGGATTGTGGAATAGAGCCAGGGTTGACGTGGTCCGCGTGGATTGGGAGGCGCCGCAGCACTTTGTGCTGGTTTGGGCAGGCCGGTTCAGCGAAATCCAGCATGGCTCGGCGGGGTTTCGCGCGGAGCTTGTTTCACTGAAGGCGCAATTGGAGCATCCGGTGGGCCGGATTTACGCTCGCCGGTGCGATGCCGTCCTGGGGGATGCCCGGTGTGGGGTTGATCTCGCAGACCCCGATCATTCCGACGCCACATGTAACCAGACGTTTTCGACGTGTCGAGACAGATTTCAGAACGCTGTCAATTTCCGCGGCTTCTCCCTTATGCCGGGTGCTGACTATGTCCTGTCAGGACCGGCCGGGAACGGACGCGATGGGGCGCGCCGGTGAACCGCGCAGCGATTGTCGCGAGCGCGCGGGGCTGGATCGGAACACCCTATCGGCACGCGGCCAGCGTGAAGGGCGAGGGCACCGATTGTCTGGGCTTGCTGCGCGGAGTGTGGCGGGAAACGCTCGGCGCTGAGCCAATACCGACGCCGCCATATACGCCGGACTGGGCGGAGCGAACTGGCGCGGACGCATTGATGGATGCGGCGCGGACCTGTCTCGCAGAGGTTGCAATTGGTGAGGCTGGTCCGGGCGATGTGCTATTGTTCCGTATGGGGCTGGGCTGTCCAGCCAAGCATTGCGCCATTGTTTCCGCGCCCGGACAGATCATTCACGCCTATTGGGGACGCAGCGTCGCGGAGACGCGGCTGGTTCCCTGGTGGCAGCGGCGGGTCGCCGGTGCATTCGCCTTTCCGAACCTGGAGGACTGACCCATGGCACAAATCGTATTGTCCGAGGTTGGGGCTGCCGTCGGCGCTCGGTTCCTACCGCAGGGCGTGTCTGTCCTTGGACAGCAGATCGCCGGCCAGGTGATCGGTCGGGCAGTCGGTTCCGTCGCTGGACGCGCCCTCGATACGACGCTGTTCTCTGAAGACGTTGCCGGGCCGAGACTGAAATCCCTGCACATCATGGAGAGCCGCGAGGGCGCTGGTATTCCCAGCGTTTATGGACGGATGCGTGTGGGCGGGCAGGTCATCTGGGCGGCCCGGTTCAATGAGAACCGTCGCGAAAGCGGTGGCGGAAAGGGTGGACCAACGGTCACGGAATATCAGTATTCAGTGAGTTTTGCGGTCGGTATTGCGGAAGGACCGGTCACACGGGTGGACCGGGTTTGGGCGAATGGCGAACCGCTCGACCTGGCGACCGTTTCCGCACGGATGTATCGCGGTACAGAGGACCAGCTTCCTGATCCGGTGATAGAGGCGATCGAGGGGGCTGGAAGCGCGCCCGCATTCCGTGGGCTGTGTTACATCGTGTTCGAAGACCTGCCGCTTGCAGCTTATGGTAACCGCTTGCCGCAATTGTCGTTTGAAGTCGTCCGTGTTCCGCCAGGAAGTGATACGCTTGCGGCCCATATTGATGGGGTGAACATCATCCCAGCGTCGGGTGAGTTTGCCTACGCGACCGATATCATCCGTACACGCCAGTTCCCCGGTATCGAGGTGCCGCAGAATGCCAATAGCGGGGAGTCCCAAACCGACTTTGTGCGATCACTGGAACAGCTTCGCGACGAACTGCCTGCGGTCAACGGGGCGGCGCTGACGGTGGCGTGGTTCGTTGACGATCTTCGCGCGGGCGCGTGCCAGGTAAGGCCGGGCGTTGAAACGCGGGACAAGGTTACGCGGCCATGGGCCTGGGAGGCAGGCGGGACCGACCGGGCTTCGGCGGCTCTGATTTCCACTGACGGGAATGGCCGGTCAAACTATGGTGGCACACCAGCAGACTGGTCGGTGATCCAGGCCATCCAGGCGCAGAAAGCCGAGGGCATCGCGGTCACCGTTTCGCCGTTTCTGCTGATGGATGTTCCGCCAGCTAACGGGCTTCCCGATCCGTATGGCGGGACCGAGCAGGCGCCATTTCCCTGGCGCGGACGGGTCACCTCAACAGCCGATGGAACAGCGGGCGCGCGCACCGATGTCGACGCGTTCCTCGGTTCGGCAGCGGTAAGCGATTTTTCATTGGACGCGCAAAAGGTCCGCTACTCGGGGCCGTCCGGTGATTGGGGCTATCGTCGGTTCGTGCTGCACCTTGCCTGGCTCGCCAAGGCAGCGGGCGGCGTGGATGGGTTCCTGCTCGGATCTGAATTGCGGGGATTGTCACGGTTGAGGGACGGAACCGGCGCGTTCCCGTTTGTGGAAGGGCTGATCGACTTGGTCAATGATGTGCGTGCGATATTGGGCCCGGACGTCACGATCACTTATGCAGCGGACTGGACCGAGTACGGGGCCTATGCCCCCGGTGATGGGTCGAACGATGTGCTGTTCCCGCTTGATCCCTTTTGGGCGCACTCGGAAGTCGATCTGGTTGCGATTGACTGGTATCCGCCGACCGGTGACTGGCGCCAGGGGAGCGACCATCTCGATGCCCAGGCCGGGTTCGATGGTCCGGGGGACCCGGCCTATTTGCAGGGTCAGTTCGAGGGCGGTGAGGCCTATGACTGGTTCTATGCCAGCGCTGGTGACCGGGATGAGCAGGTGCGGACCCCGATCATCGACACCGCCCATGGCGAGCATTGGCTCTTCCGTGCGAAGGACCTCGCCGGATGGTGGTCTGCTTCGCACCATGAGCGTCCAGGTGGCGTGCGCTCTGCGATGCCGACCGCTTGGGTTCCGGGGTCCAAACCCATTCGGCTCGCCGAGATCGGATTTCCCGCTGTCGACCTCGGGCCGAACTCACCCAATCTGTTTTATGACCCCAAAAGCTCGGAGAGTGCGCTGCCGCCATACTCCAATGGTGAGCGAGACGATATTCTGCAGCGGCGCGCCCTGGTGGCTGCGTTGGAGCACTACAAGGCGCAACCCTTCATTGAGAAAGCATTTGTGTGGTGTTGGGACGCGCGTCCGTTCCCGGCCTTTCCTCAACGTTCGGATGTATGGGGCGATGGCGAGAACTGGTCGTTCGGGCATTGGTTGAACGGGCGGACCGGCGTGGCGCCGCTGGCGGACGTGGTGTCCGACCTCCTCGACCGTGGCGCCGTTGAGGCGTTTGATGCCGATCGCCTCGATGGGCTGGTTGAAGGCTACGTGGTCGACGGTGTCACGACCGTGCGGCGAGCGCTGGAGCCGTTGCGCGCGGCTTATGATTTCTCAGTGCTCGAAGATGGGGGCGAGCTACGCGCAACGCCCAGACGAGCATCGAACGCGGTGGTGCAGCTTTCAGGCGCCGAACTGGTAACGCCCGGTGTCGAGTGGACAGATCGGCTGCTGGACGCTGCATCAACGCGGACCACACTCAGCTTTGCTGATCCGGCGAATGGCTATCAGCCGGCCTCGGTAGAGGCGCGAATTGGCGGCAAGGATCCGCGCAATGTTACAGGGCTGTCGCTGCCGCTCGCATTTTCGGTCCCGGAAGCGCAACGGCTCGCCGAACGATTGCTCGAAGCGGCGCAACCGATGCGAACCGGGAGCGTCTCGGTTCCGTTCACACGTCAGGACCTGGAGGTGGGGACGTGGCTGGAGTTCGAGGATAGCGACGACCGGTGGCAGGTCAGTGCCGTTTCGGATGGCCTGGAGCGGCGTTTGACGCTGATCACGGCCGACACAGCTGAACCCGTACAGCGTGCCGTTACGCCACCCGCAAGCAGACGGGACAGCCCGGTCACGGCAGCGCCGGAACTCCTGATTATCGACGGCCCGAGGCTTCCGGGGGAGGGGGATACCGCCCAGCCGCTCATCGCCGTGGCTGCGCGGCCCTGGCCAGGATCGGTTGAGGTGGCGGCAGGTCCGAGCGTGGACTCGCAGACCATCAGGGCGATCGTGCCGGCTCCTGCGCTGATGGGGTTTCTGATTTCGCCGCTGTCGCCGGGACCGCTGGGACGCTGGGACAGAAGTGCGGGTTTCGAGGTGGAGTTTGCCGAAGCCGCGCTGACGTCGATCAGCGCTGACGCAGCTCTTGCTGGTGGCAATGCGTTGCTCATCGAAACGTCGGCAGGGTGGGAGTTGCTCACGTTTCAGCGCGCTGACTATGTATGGGGCCGGCGCTACGCGCTGAGCCAGTTGCTGCGAGGCCTGCAGGGGACTGAACCCGTGGGCGCGTCTGTGGGGGCGCGTTGTGTCGTGGTCGATGATGCGGTTGTTCGGGCGTCGCTGGCGCGTGACGAGATCGGGTTGCCGCTCGTATGGCGGGCGGCGGGGGCGGGTGAGGACCAGGTGTTCACGTTCGAAAACCGGCAGGCCGAACCCTGGTCGGTCGTGCATTTGCGAGCGGCCGATGGGCAACTGAGCTGGTTTCGCCGTCATCCAGATAATTCCGATAGTTGGGTATTGCCCGACACGGGCACTGCGGGGACGTTCGAGGTCGACTGGACCTTTGGAGACGGGAGCAACGCAGAAACGGTAGTTTCCGAGACAGTTGTTGCGATCCCAGCGGGAGCAATGGCCGCGTCGGTGGCGGAGGTTGATGGTTCGGGACGCAGAGGCGTTTCCGTATCCATCGTGCTCTGATCGGGGCTCGGAATGTGCCGGCTCTGTCTCATCGGAGTTGACGGACGGCCCGCCTGCGCCAATAGGACAAGCCGTGAGCAACGACCCCTACACCCTGCTTGGCGTTCCCCGCACGGCGAACGATGACGATATCAAGAAGGCTTATCGCGCTAAGGTGAAAGCCCTCCACCCTGACTTGCACCCGGATGATCCAGCGAAAGCTGAGCAGTTCAAGCACGTGTCGCGCGCGTTCGACATTCTCGGCGATCGGCAGAAGCGCGCTCGATTCAATCGGGGCGAGATAGATGGCGAGGGCAATGAACGGGCCTCACCGTTCGGTCCCGGCGGCACAAGCGGTTATGCGGGTGCTGGTACGGCAAGGGGGCACGCGGGAAGTGCCGGCATGGGCGGGGAGCCGTTTGACGATATCCTGTCTGGCCTTTTCGGCCAGGGCCGGGGGCGGCGGCGAACCGGGCCGGCGCGGGGCCGCGACATTCGCTACACGATCACAATCCCATTCGAAGACGCCGTCACGGGCGGCAAACGCCGCCTCACCATGGCTGACGGGAAGACGCTGGACGTGGATATTCCGGCCGGTGTCGAGGATGGCGTGACGCTGAAACTCAGGAGCCAGGGCCAGCCATCGCCTTCGGGCGGACCACCGGGCGACGGCCTGATCGACGTGCGCATCACGCCGTCGCAGATCTGGACACGGGAAGGCGACGATTTGCGCATGACCATGCCGGTTTCCTTGGAAACGGTGGTTCTGGGCGGCAAGATCGATGTGCGAACCCCGACAGGTATGGTCACGATGAAAGTTCCGCCAGGGTCGAATACCGGCACCGTTCTGCGTCTCAAGGAGAAGGGCGTGCAGATCAGGAACCGGCCTGGCAGTCTTTTTGTCCGTCTCGAAATCGTCCTCGATGACCCCGGCGATGCGGGGCTGAGGGACTTTCTCGATAAGCGCCGCAGATAATGGCGCAACTGCATCCTGTCGCTATGGCGACCGGGTCATTCACTGGCCGTTCAGTCCTTTGCCCGTAAATCCCCGATCATGATAAAAAGACTTTCTCTTGCCGCCGCACTGCTCCTTGCATCGGCAGGTATGGTATCGCCCGCGGTATCTGCTCAGGGCTATGGCAGCTCCTTCGATGCCGGCGAAGCGCGCGAAGCGGTCAAGGATGGACGGACGGTGCCGCTGGCGCGGATTCGGCAGCAACTGCAGGGCCGTTACGGCGGGAGCATGACCGACGCCAATCTCTATTCGCGCGGCAACGGAAAGTCCGAATATACGATCAAATGGATCGACCGCGACGGTCGGCGAATGATCATCGTTGTAGATGCGCAGAGCGGGCGTGTCATCCGTGAGAACAGAGGGTAGTCATGCGTATTCTGGTTGTTGAAGACGATCCCGACCTGCGCCGCCAATTGGCCGACGCCTTGTCGCATTCCGGGTATGCGGTCGATCTCGCCGCGGACGGCGAGGACGGACACTTTCTCGGCGATACCGAACCCTATGACGCGGTGATTCTCGATCTTGGCCTGCCCAAGATGGATGGCGTGACAATTCTCGAGCGCTGGCGCGAAGAGGGGAAAGATTTCCCTGTTCTTATCCTGACCGCCCGGGACCGGTGGAGCGAGAAGGTCGCCGGGTTCGATGCTGGCGCCGATGATTATCTCACCAAGCCGTTCTACACTGAAGAGCTACTGGCGCGGCTTCGCGCCCTGCTTCGGCGCGCGGCAGGGCATTCGGCGGCAGCGATCGAAGCGGGCTCGCTTCGCGTCGACACGAGGGCCGCGCGGGCGACCGTCAACGGTGAGCCGATCAAGCTGACAGCGCATGAATACCGGGTGCTTGCTTACATGATGCACCATCAAGGCCGTGTCGTGCCCCGGACCGAACTGGTGGAACACATCTATGATCAGGATTTCGACAGGGACTCGAACACTATCGAGGTATTCATCGGGCGTTTGAGAAAGAAGATCGGTTCCGACCGGATCCTTACGGAACGTGGGCTTGGATACCGGCTCGTCGTCCCCCAGGCGGAACAACAGATTGCGGGTTAGCGGGGATTGGGTATCTCTGGGCCCATGCGTGGAACCGCTTCGATCCCGGGCTACCCGCTTTCTTTGAACCCGTCTTCATTGGCCGTCCGGCTTCTGATCGGTGCTGGCTTGTGGTGCCTACTCGTGCTGGTTGGCGGCGCAATCACCCTGTCAGCGGTCTATCGCGCACAGACTATCCAGTTGCTGGACGGCGAGCTTGAAACCACACTCATCGATTTGACCCGAGCCGTGGATCTTGGCGCAGACGGCACGCTCGAGGCAGACGGTGCCCGCTTGCCGGCCGCGCACCTTTACGAAACGCCGCTGTCCGGCCGGTATTGGGCCATCGCTGAAATCCGGGATGATGACAGTCTCGGCGAGGAAATCCGTCCACGGAGTCTCTGGGATGGTGAGGTGCCGATGACGGACGCGATCAAGTCGCGCGCACTTACTGAACCCGGCGCCACCTCACGCGGAAACGTTACCGGGCCGGCTGGGGAGACGTTACGGGTTGCGGCGACGGTGATCATTCTTGGCAATAGCGACCAGCGGGCGCTATTGGTGGCAGCGGCGGACCGGGAGAAATCCGACGAATTTGCGCAACGATTCCTGCTGCTGCTCATTGGCGCGATGATCGTGCTGGCGTGAGGGGTGCTGGTCGCGATGGCTGTTCAGGTGCGGGTGGTGCTGGCTCCGCTTGGCCGCGTCCAGAAGGATGTATCTGATGTTCGGGAAGGGCGGCGGACGCGATTGGATGATGACTATCCGGCGGAGGTTCGCCCCCTGTCCGAAGAGCTCAACAAGCTGCTCGACCACAACCGCGAAGTGGTGGAGCGGGCGCGGACCCATGTGGGCAACCTCGCCCACGCGCTGAAGACGCCATTGGCAGTGCTCCGGAATGAAGCGGATGGGCAATCGGCACTGGATGATGTGGTGCGCCGGCAGACCGAAGCCATGCGCGCCAATGTTGAGCATTACCTTTCGCGCGCGCAGGCGGCCGCCAGGGCCCAGGCCATTGGAGCACGGACAGAGATCAAGCCCGTTCTTGATGGGCTGGTGCGGCTGCTGAACCGTTTGTTCGCTGATCAGGAGATTGAGGTGGGTGCCGCTGTAGAACCGGGCATGGCGTTTCGGGGGGAAGCCCAGGACCTGGAGGAAATGTTGGGCAATCTCATGGAGAATGGCTGCAAATGGGCCCGGTCCCGCGTTGCGGTCAGTGTTGTCGAGGGTTCCGACGGCCAAGTACACATTCATGTTGACGATGACGGGCCGGGTCTATCGCCCGACGAACGCGCAGCGGCGCTGCAACGAGGCGTGCGCTTGGACGAAACAGCGCCGGGCACCGGCCTTGGTTTGTCGATTGTCAAAGACCTGGCGGAACTTTACTCGGGCAGTCTGTCGCTTTCTGACGCGCCCCTTGGCGGCTTACGCGCGACCCTGATACTGCCTCGGCCATGATTACGCTTCCCCGCCTGCTGTTTGCCGGTGCCATCATGATTGCGATCGCGGGTTACCTCTCGATCGGCTCTCCCGGATTGGCAGACCAGCCCATGTCCAAGCGGGCTGCCGAGCTCGAGGCGCGGAACCCTTCTGATTTGACGCCGGCGGAAATGCTCGCGCGCCTTGAACGGCTCACCCAAACCCGACCAGACGATCCTGAGGCGCACTATTTCATCGGGCAATTCCTCATGAGCCGCGGGCGAGAACCTGATGCGGTCAGGGCGTTTCAGTCGGCACTGCGGCGCGATCCGTCATATGTGCCGGCCCTGATCGGTCTTGGCGACGCGTTTGTGCGGCTCTCGGGTGGGCAGGTTGGGCCAGAGGCGCAGCAGCTCTACGCCGAAGCCTATTCCCGCGATCCCTCGCAAGTGCGGGCCGGTTTTCAGGTTGGGTCGGCGTTCTGGCAGATGGGCGATGAAGCGCAAGCCCGGGCGGCATGGGAGGCGGTGTCGAGCCGCATCCCTCCAGACTCGAATTCGAAGGCGGTTTTTGATGATTGGGTGGCCAACGCTGTTGCGGCGGGAGCGGCTCCGCCGGAAAGCCGCAGTTCAAATTCTGGCCAATGACCCTATAACACTCCCATGAGAGCTCGCAGCCGCCGTCTCTGGACCGTCTCCATCGCCGCCGCGCTGCTTTTGGCAGCCGTCGCGCTCGTTTTTGTCGCCGCGCGGGACAATGCAAACCTCTTCTACACCCCGTCTCGCATCGCCGATGACGGAGGACCGGATGTGGGCGAGCGCGCGAAGGTTGGTGGGTTTGTCGAATTGGGGTCCCTGGAGTACGGCGCCGATGCGATGATCGGTTTTCGGGTGATCGACGAAAGCGAGCACTCGATCCGCGTCACATATCGGGGCGTTGCGCCGGACTTGTTTCGCGAAGGCTCGGGTGTTGTCGCGACGGGGGCGTTCAACGCCGATGGCGCGTTTGTTGCGACACAATTGCTGGCCAAGCACGACGAAAACTATGTGCCACGGGAATTGAAAGATGTGGGGCAGCCTGCCTCATGATCGAGATCGGGCACTTCGCAGCTTTCCTGGCGTTCGGGCTGGCGTTGAGCCAGACGGTGGCGGGTCTTGCCGGCTATCGCGCCGCAGCCGGGCAATTTGCGATTGCATCGTTCGGGGCAATGGCGCTGGCGTTTGCCTGTTTGGTGACGGCTTTCGTGCAGTCAGACTTTTCCGCGGCACTGGTATTCAGCCATTCGCACACTCTGAAACCAATGATCTACAAGGTCGCCGGCGCCTGGGGAAACCATGAAGGCTCCATGGCGATGTGGTGCCTCGTGACGATCGGGTTTGGCGCGGCTGGGGCAGTCTTCCTGGGAAGCGACCGCACGGTGTTCGAGGCGCGTGCAATCGGCACCCAGGGGATGCTCGCGGTCGGATCGATGGCTTACCTTCTGTTTGCGTCCAGCCCGTTTTTGCGCCTCGACCCTGCGCCGCTGCAGGGGGAGGGACTGAACCCATTGCTGCAGGACCCTGCGCTCGCCTTCCATCCGCCCATGCTCTACCTCGGCTATGTGGGGTATTCCTTCGTGTTTTCCCTCGCCGCCGCCGGGCTGATGGAAGGCCGGATTGATCGGACATGGGCGAAGATGGCGCGCAATTGGGCCATGGCCGCTTTCGTGCCCCTGACGCTCGGCATCCTGCTCGGGTCCTATTGGGCCTATTACGAACTGGGATGGGGCGGTTGGTGGTTCTGGGACCCCGTGGAGAACGCGTCTTTCATGCCGTGGCTTCTTGGCGCGGCGCTGATGCATTCGTTGCTAGTGACCGAAAAGCGCGGAAGTTTTGGCGCGTGGACGGTACTTCTCGCGGTACTGACATATTGCTTTTCCATTCTCGGCGCCTTCCTGGTCCGGTCCGGTGTGCTCACCTCGGTGCATGCCTTCGCTGTGGACCCGACCCGTGGGCTCCTTCTGCTGATCGGATTGATGGTTTATGGCGGATTTGCCCTGGGTCTGTTCGCGTGGCGGGCCAATACGCTGAAAGCGGGCCCGGACTGGGTGCTCACCAGTCGCGAGGGGGCGCTGGCGGCAAACAATGTGGTGTTCATCGTCGCGACAGCCACAGTGCTGCTGGGCACGTTGTTCCCCCTGATCGCTGAAGGATTTGGACGGCAAATGTCTGTCGGGGAACCGTACTTCAACCTGACGTTCACGCCGATCATGGCGACGGCGCTCCTGATCCTTCCGGTTGTACAGGCCTGGCGGTGGGGGAAAGCTGATCTGGTTGGCTTCTGGAGGTGGGGTCTGGGATTTCTGGGCCTGGTCGCGGTCTTTGCCGTGCTGGGCGTCAGCGCGTTCAGCATACCCATCGGCGCGGCATTCGGGCTGGCGTTGGGCGTCTGGTTGATCGCCGGCGCAGGCATTGAGCTCAAGCGACGCGCGATCGTCTGGCGGGCGGCCTTGCGCCTGCCCCGCCGGGTCTGGGCGATGACGCTCGCGCACATCGGGCTCGGCCTGTTCGTCATCGGCGCTGTTGTGGAGACCTCTGGCCGCTACGAGACAACGCTGGACCTGGCGGTTGGCGAGCAAGCCGAGATCGCCGGCTGGACGATCACCCTCGATGATATGCGATCGACCGAGGGCCCGAACTGGTATGCCGATGCGGCCGATATCACGGTTCGACGCGGGGACAGGACTGCAGCGCTTACCCCCCAGAAACGGTTCTATCCGGCGGCTCAGATGCCGACGACGGAAACCGACATCTTCAAGACCGGGACGGGCGACCTTTATGTCGCGGTCGGCGATCGCCGGGTGATTGATGGTGAAGTTCGGTGGACGTTTCGCGCGTATTTCAATCCCCTTGTCGACCTGGTTTTCTTCGGGGTTCTTGTGATGGGCCTGGCCGGGGCGCTCGCCTTTACCGGCAGGCTCTGGCCCTCGCCGCACGAAAACGCCGCACCAGCGCCACAGCCTGCGGAGTAAAGCGCCATGAAAGCCTTGATCCTCGCGCTCTTTTTCCCGCTCCTGCAGGGCACAGCACCCGTCCTCTCGGACGTGGAGGAGGCGCGGGCCCAAGACCTTATGCGCGAAATACGCTGCGCGGCGTGCGAGAACGAACCGATCTCCCAATCGGCGGCTGAAATCGCTGGCAACATGCGCGAGCGCGTCCGGATCATGGTCTCGGAAGGGGCGAGCGACGAAGAGGTCCGCGACTGGTTCGCCGAACGCTATGGCGAATTTGTGCTGTTCCGGCCCGAAGCTGAGGGGCCGGGTGGATGGTTGCTCTGGGGCGGACCGTTTATGCTTCTGCTGGTCGGAGGCGCGCTGGTTTGGCAATTTGCCAGGCGCGGCCCCGACACCGAGGCTATTGATCCGGTGCGCGCTGAAGACCTGCAGGGCTGATCTCACGCACCTCACACTCGCCTGTGATTTCGAAACTGCCCAAGCATTCCTATCTTGTCAGGGAAACGAGGAGGACAGTTCGATGACCCAATCCACACGGATCGACTTCCCGGGCGCGGATGGGCAGACCCTGGCCGCCCGGCTGGATCTTCCAGATCAACCGGCTCGCGCCACGGCGCTGTTTGCCCATTGTTTTTCCTGCTCGAAGGATATTCTGGCCGCCAAGCGCATCGCGGAAACGCTGGCTGCGCATGGGTTTGCGGTACTGCGGTTCGACTTCACGGGGCTAGGCCACTCCGAAGGTGACTTCGCGAACACCAATTTCTCGACCAATGTGCAGGACCTGATTGCAGCCGCTGAGTGGCTCGCGGAAACGCATAGCGGGCCGGACCTGTTGATCGGTCACAGTCTCGGCGGAGCGGCGGCGGTTGTCGCGGGTGCGCGCATTGAGGCGGTGAAGGCGGTTGTCACGATTGGCGCACCGGCAGATGCAGAGCATGTGCTCGATCAGTTTGGCGCTGGGCTGGAGGAGATCGAAACCGCAGGGGAAGCGGAAGTGTCGCTGGCCGGACGTCCGTTCCGGATCAAGCGTCAGTTCCTCGAAGATGTGCGCGGGCAGAAGGTTCGGGATGCTGCTGCTGATCTGGCGAAGCCGCTTCTTGTTATGCATGCCCCGCTAGACCAGACCGTCGGGATTGACAACGCGACCGGCCTGTTCGTCGCGGCGAAGCATCCGAAATCCTTCATCAGCCTTGATAGTGCCGACCACCTCCTCAGCCGGAAAGGAGATGCAATCTACGCCGCAAACGCTTTGGCTGCGTGGGCTAGCCGGTATGTCGACGGCAAGGTGGCGCCGCAGTCGGGCCGCATGGAGGCGAGGGGATCCCATGATGTGGTTGTTTCGGAGACTGGTGCGGGGCGTTATGAAAATACCGTTCAGATCGGACCCCAGCGGTTCATCGCGGATGAACCTGTCGACGTGGGTGGTGGCGGTCGCGGGCCAGACCCTTACGAATGGGTGACGGCTGGCCTCGGCGCCTGCACTTCGATGACGATCCGCATGTATGCCGAACGGAAGGGTTGGCCCCTGGAGGCGGTTTCGGTCTCGCTGTCGCACGCAAAAGATCACGCTGAGGATTGCGAGGCTTGCGAAGCCGGCAAGAAGATCGACGTTTTCGAACGTGTGCTGACCCTTCAAGGGTCATTGTCCGATGACCAGCGCAGCCGTCTCCTCGAAATCGCAGATCGCTGCCCTGTTCATCGCACATTGCATGAGCCCGTGCAGATTCGAACAACACTGCAGGGCCGCTGATGCCTGCCTCTGGTAAATCGCCCCAAAGGCGACACATAGATGAATGATGTTTAACACCAATTCTGGATCAATCGGGCTTAGACACACACTCGTCCGGGCCACGAAACCCTCGCAAAAACTGGAGCTTGTGACACGATGACAAAACGGTTTGGCCTCTCTGCAACAGCCCTCGTCGGCGCCGTGGTCGGTGCTGCCGCCATGGGCGCGATCAGTCTTGCGCCGGACTTTGTCACCACGTCCGACGCGCAACCCATCGTGCTTGAGCCGCCCCTGGACGCGCCAATGAGTTTTGCCGACCTGATCGATCAGGTCAGCCCAGCCGTGGTGAGTGTGAATGTGGTGTCCGAGCGCGAGGTCTCCGACCTTGGCGACATGGACCGGTTCATGGAGCGCTTTCGCGGCATGCCGGGCTTTGAAGACTTCATGGAGCGCCGTCGAGATGAAGATAGCGACGACGACAATGAAGAGTCTGGTCCGCGGACCCAGGAAGCGCGCTCGCTTGGCTCGGGCTTCTTCATTTCGGCTGACGGTTACATCGTGACCAACAATCACGTGGTGGAGGGGGCCACTGAAATCGAAGTGGCAATGGAAGGCGGCGCAACGTACGACGCCGAATTGGTGGGCACCGATCCGCAGACCGATCTCGCCGTGTTACGTGTAACCGAAGCGGAGACGTTCCCTTTTGTGGAGTTCGGCTCGTCTGTCGGCATGCGCCGCGGTGACTGGGTTGTGGCCCTCGGCAATCCGTTTGGTCTCGGCGGCACGGCCACGGCTGGGATCATCTCGGCCGATGACCGCGAAATTGGTGGCAGCAGTAACCCCTATACCGACTTTCTCCAGATAGATGCTGCAATTAATCGCGGGAATTCAGGAGGCCCCACCTTCGATCTTGAGGGCCGGGTGATCGGCGTGAACACAGCAATTTTCTCGCCCACCGGCGGATCCGTCGGTATCGGCTTTGCCATCCCTGCCGACCTTGCCAAGACAATCACGGACACGTTGATCCGCGATGGCCGAGTGTCTCGCGGCTGGCTCGGTGTGACGATATCGGATGTGCGCGATGACATCGCAGAAAGTCTGGAACTGGCCTCTGACGAAGGCGCGATCATCAACGACGTCACCGAAGGCAGCCCCGCCGACAAGGCAGGTCTCCAGAGGGGAGACATTGTGCTCTCAGTGAACGGGCGCACCGTTCGCGACTCGACCCGGCTCACCCGCGCAGTGGGCTCTCTCATCGCCGGCTCCACCAATGATTTCGGTGTGCTGCGCGACGGCGAACAGATTGAGGTCGCGGTCACCGTGGGTGAGCGTCCGTCCGATCCCCAGGCAGCGTTCCGCCGGACTGAGCCAGCATCCGACGAAACACCCGGTGATGCTGGCCCGCTGGGCGGCTCCTACACGGCGCTCACGTCGGCGACCCGCGAAGCCCTTGATCTGGAGAGCGACGAGCCTGGCCTCTACGTGACAGATGTGTCTTCGGATAGCGTGCTCGACGAAGCCGGCGTCCGCTCCGGTATGGCAATCCTCGAAGTCAACGGCGACCCCGTCTCATCGGTGAGTGAGATGGAAAAAGCGATCGCCGCAGCAAAGCGGGCCGGACGGGAACGGGTTCTGCTGGCTGTCCAGAATTCTGATATCACCACCTTCATCACAGTGGAGGTGGAGTAGAAAAGGGAGCGCGGGGGCGCGAAAGAAACAGGGACGAACCTATGAATCTACTCGTCATAGAGGACGAACAGGAGAGCGCAGACTTCATCGCCAAGATTCTTGGCGGTGCGGGCTACGAAGTAGATATCGCGAATGATGGCGATTCCGGCCTGCGAAAGGCGCGCGATGGCGACTTCGACGTCCTGATCGTCGATCGAATGCTCCCCCAGAAAGATGGGCTGACGTTGGTTCAGGAATACCGCGATGGGGGCGGCAACACGCCGGTCCTTTTCCTCACCAATCTCGGTGATGTGGACCAGCGGGTTGAAGGTCTTCGGGCCGGCGGCGACGATTATTTGTCGAAGCCGCCCGCGCCACCAGAATTGCTCGCGCGGATTGAAGTCCTCGCAAGGCGCCAGCCCGGCGAAGTGCCGATCACGACGCTAAAGGCCGGCGATCTCGAAATGGACCTGCTGTCCCGTCGGGTGCACCGCGGTGAACAGAAGATCGACCTGCAACCCCGGGAGTTCCGCCTGTTGGAGTATCTGATGCGCAATTCCGGCCAGGTTGTGACCCGCACCATGTTGCTTGAGAAAGTCTGGGACTACCATTTCGACCCCCAGACCAACGTCATCGACGTTCATGTGTCGCGGCTCCGGGCCAAGATCGACAAGGAATTTGACGAGCCGTTGCTTCACACGGTTCGTGGTGCAGGCTACCGCCTACAAGCATGAAGCTAGGCTTACCGCCCTTTACCCGCACCGCCACCTTTCGGTTGGCGGTGCTTTACGCTCTGCTGTTCACGATCTTCTCGGCGGGGCTTCTGATCTACCTCTACGCAGCGACCGTGCAGTACACGCGATATGTAGCGGACCAGCGGGTCAACGCTGAACTCGACTCGATCCAGAAAGCCTTTCGCGACGGTGGGCTTCCACGGGTCAACCAGTCGCTGATCGAGCGGGCATCGATCCCTGACCGGTACTTTCTCTACCAGTTGACCACGCCGACCGGCACCAAGTTGAGCGGTGACTTGTCGGGCATGCCGGCCGAAGGCACCGGACGGGTGGAGTTTCCCATCGATGCCCAGAGACCAGATGGCTCATTGCTGACGATCGAAGCGGAGGGACGCATTGTCCGGCTGGGCGATGACGCGCTCTTGATGGTGGCGTTTGACGCCCAGCAGCGCAATGAAGTGACGCGGAGGATCACCCAGGCGGTTTGGGTCGCCTTTGGCGTCGGTTTGGCGCTTGCCCTTGGCGGCGGCATCATTGTTTCGCGATGGGTGAACCGGCGTGCAGAGGAGTTGGCCAGCACCGCCGAAGCGGTGATCGGTGGCGACCTCCACCGGCGTGCCCGCCTTCGTGGGGCCAATGATGAGTTCGACCGGTTGGCGGAGCGGATGAACGCGATGCTCGAACGGCTCGAGCGCCTGGTCAAAGCCAGCCGGCACACGGGCGATTCGATCGCCCACGATCTTCGCTCACCACTGTCGAAGGTGCGGAACCGGCTGGAGAGCGCCCTGTCCGAAGAGGAAATCGCGCCGGAAAAGGCTCGCGACACTTTGGAAACAACGCTTGGCGAGGTGGACCGGGTCCTGGCCACATTCAACGCCATCCTGCGGCTATCGAATGCCAGCACCGCGTCGAGGGCGCGAATGGTGCGGACCGATGTTGCTGACCTGGTGGAAGAACTCGCTGAATTTTTCGAACCCGCCGCGGAAGCGGTTGGCCTCACCCTCAAGGCAGAGAAACCGAAGAGTGCTATTGTGCTCGCGGACAAGGCGCAATTGTCACAGGCGGTGTCCAACCTGCTTGATAACGCGATCAAATACACGCCCACCGGCGGCTACATTGCGCTCCAGGTGGCGGTGAACCGGGAGACCAACAAGGTCGATCTCATCGTCATCGATAGCGGACCTGGCATCCCCGAACATGCCCGCGGCCGTGTGGTGGAGCGGTTCGTCCGCATGGACAGCGCCCGGACCCTGCCGGGATCAGGACTGGGACTCGCGCTGGTGGAAACCGTTGCTGAAGTGCACCGGGGCGAATTTCTGCTCATGGATGGACGCGGAGCGCCCGATCGTCCCGGCCTCAAAGCGGTTTTGCGTTTGCCGTTGGCTTGAGTAGTTTCGAGCATGCTCGATCTTAAACCAATTGGTGGTTCCCTACCGGCCCTGCTGAAGCAAGCCGCCGATAATGCACCCTATCTAAAGCGGCTCATCGACCGGGACTTCGAAACGTTGGCGGTCTCATCTCTCGATGATCTGGGTGGCAAGTTCGAACCCTGGTTGGAAGGTTGGCGAGAGGCGTTCTCCCATGTCGAAACTATTGATGCGGCGATGGCGCCGCTGCGGAAGTTCAAGCGGGAGGCCCACCTGCTGATTGCGCTTCAGGACCTCTCTGGAGCCGCGACCGAGGCCCGCATAACCGAGCGCCTGTCGGTGGTCGCGGATCTGGCAACACAAACAGCCCTGAATGTCGCCGCAGGCGACCGTAGCGTATCCAAGAGGGGATTGTTCTTCCTCGCGCTCGGCAAGCATGGCGCGCGCGAGTTGAACTATTCCAGCGATATCGACCTGATCGCGCTTTATGATCAAGAAAAGTTTGATGGCGGTGACCGGGACCGTGCCGATGCGTCAGCACGCATGGTTCGCGATGTGATCGGTCTTCTCGAAACCCAGACGGCAGACGGCTATGTGTTCCGCACCGACTTCCGGCTCCGGCCCGACCCCTCATCCACGCCGGTCGCTGTTTCAACGGCGATGGCGGAGACCTACTATGAAAGTGTGGGTCAGAATTGGGAGCGGATGGCCTACATCAAGGCCCGTCCGATTGCTGGCGATATCGAGGCGGGGGCCGACTTTCTGGATCGATTGGCGCCGTTCGTGTGGCGTCGCCATCTCGATTATTGGACCATCGCTGATATTCACGCCATCAAGCGAATGATCAATTCCCAGGTCGGCGCCCCCGATCTGGGAGACGTTCAATCTGATCTCAAGCTGGGCCCTGGCGGCATCCGTGAGATCGAGTTTTTCGCTCAGACCCAGCAGATCATTCTTGGGGGAAGGGATCGGAAACTGCGGGAGCCGACCACTTGCGGCGCCCTGGTCCGGCTGGCGGAAGCGGGTGTCATGGACTGGGCGACCAGTCGCGATCTGACTAGCGCGTACCACGCGCTAAGAGCGGTCGAACATCGCGTCCAGATGCTGAATGACGAGCAGACCCATAGGCTTCCGCAATTTGAAACAGGGCGGGACAAGGTGGCAGCGCTCTGCGGTTATGCCAGCCGCGCTGGTTTCGAGGCCGACCTTGTGACGCTCCGGGAGGAGGTTCACCGTCACTATCAGGACCTGTTTTCCGAAGAAGAGCGGAAAACCGAGACCGCCATTCGCGGCAATCTGGTATTTACTGGGGTGGATCTCGACCCAGCGACGATTGCGACGCTGTCGGCGCTTGGTTTCTCGCAGCCCGAAAAGGTAATCACGAGAGTCCAGTCCTGGCACCGCGGGCGCGTGCCGGCCACGCGAACGGGACGGGGGCGACAATTGCTGACGGCAGTGCTGCCCGATCTTTTGAATGCAATGGGACGGACCGGCGAAGCCGATACTGCGTTTGAGCGGTTTGCGACGTTTTTTGAGGGTCTGACCGCGGGAGTGCAGCTTCTCTCAATGCTTCTGGCTGAAGCCCGGTTGCGGGACGACCTGGTGCTTACACTCGCCCTGGCGCCGCGACTGGCCAAGACATTAGCGCGGTCACCGGCCGGCCTCGAGGCCATGATTGATGGCGGCGAACGGGATCGGTTGCGCATCGATCCGGCGCTGGGGTTCGAGACGGCGATTGATGAAGCCCGCCGCTATCACCGCGAGGCCGCGCTCCTGATCGGGCACCGCTTGCTTCATGGCGGACTGACCGCTGCTGAAGCGGGTGAATACTGGACGGGTCTTGCCGACGAAACTGTCACTGAGATGGCCTTTGCAGCCGAGCGAGAGACCGAGCGCCGGTTCGGGCCAGCGCCCGGTTCATGGCAGGTCTTCGCGATGGGGAAGATGGGTGGACGCGAACTGACCGCCGGGTCGGATCTCGACCTCATCGTCCTGTTCGACCCCGCCGACGGCGCGATTGACGCCCAGGCCTGGTTCACCCGGTTTACCCAGCGGTTCATCACTGCGCTCAGTGCGCCGACCGGAGAGGGACTGCTGTACGAGATCGACATGCGGCTTCGTCCTTCAGGGCGGGCCGGACCGGTTGCGGTTAGCCTGGCGGCCTTTGCGCGGTACCACGAAAAGGAAGCCTGGACCTGGGAGCACATGGCGCTCACCCGGCTGCGGCCAGTTGTCGGCGACGCAACCCTCGCGGACGCGGGTATCGCCACCGCTCGCGCGGCGATCCTGGCACGGTTGGGTTCTGACAGAATCCTTAGCGACATCGCAAGCATGCGATCCCGGCTTCAGCGGGACAAACCCGCGAGGGGCCCCTGGGACTTCAAACTTATAGCGGGTGGGCTTGTGGATATCGAGTTCCTGACACAGGCGCATCTTCTAACCGCAGGCGACGCCGAATTGATCACGGGTAACACCGCTGACGCGCTTGGGCGATTGGGGTCTGCTGGTGTCATGGCGGAACAGGCGGTCGAGGCGCTGACCGGTGCCCTGGCAGTCCAGCAGGCGCTGCAACAGGTCCTTCGCCTCGCGGTCGGTGACGCATCCGGGGCCGCCGGGTTCTCGGCGGGTCTTCAGGACCGAATGTGTCGGGCCGTTGGCGCCGCTGATTTTGCTGCGCTGGAAGCCGAACTGGCCAGGCACCGGGAAGCGGTCACTGCACTCTATATGCAGAAAATTGGCGCCGCGGCGACGGATTGAGCCCGGTGGGGCGTTGAAGGAGGGCTCAGAGGGCTAACCACAACCTCCACAGGAGACCCAGAATGAAAAAGCTTCTAGCAATCGGCATCGCTTCTGCCTTGCTATTCGCAGGCTTCGCTACGCTATCTCACGCGCAGGAAAGCTCAGACACGCGCGCCGGTGACCGGGAAATGCACCGGGAAATCAAGCGCGCAATCGCAGAAGCCCGCTTCGACGCACTTGATGGCAACGGGGATGGCGAGATCACCCGCGCCGAAGTCGACGCGAAGCGGATGGCGGATTTCGCACGCGCGGACACCAATGCCGATGGCGTCCTGTCGATCGAGGAATCCCAGGCGTGGAAGGATGCCAAAAGAGCCGAGCGCCAGGCGGTCCGGGCGCAGGCGCAATTCACCCGCGCTGACGTGAATGGCGACGGTGTGATTGGCCCCGACGAATTCGGATCGCGGAACGAGAAGATGTTCGACCGCGTCGATGCGAATGAGGACGGCATCATTACCACTGAGGAAGCGGAAGACTCCATCAAACGGATGGGCAAGAAGCGCCGCATGGGCCTTCGCGGTCAGCGGGGCGAGTGAGCGCGGCAGCCGATAGGAGCGCCAGAAGGGGTGGGGCGGTGTTGCGCCTCACCGAACCGGCCGGGTGGGTGGCGACTTCTCGCCCCAATCCTTACCCATCCGGCCCTTTCCTTGGCTGCCCAACTCAAGCAATTTCATCTGGATGTCAGCGCAACGGGACTTCGAGGAAATCGCGCGGGCAACCCGCGGCGATAGCGCGGCGCAAAACGCGCTCGTCCGGCGGCACATGCCCCGGCTTCATGCGGTGGCGACGCGCATGCTCGGAGACTCTGCCGCCGCGGAGGATGTGGTGCAGGAAACCTTCGTCAAGGCGTGGCAGGCGATGCCAGGCTGGACCCCCGATGCGCGGTTCTCGACTTGGCTTCACCGCGTCGCCCTCAATCTTTGCTACGATTACCTCAGGCGCCGCCGCGATGTCACCGGCGTTGAATTGCCTGAGCAAACCGACCCTGACCTCCGCCCGGACGACCGTTTGGATCAAGCCGAACGGGTGTCACGCATCGAGGCGGCGATCGCCAGCCTACCAGAACGCCAACGCGCCGCCCTTGTCCTGTGTCGGCTGGAGGGCCACACCAATATCGAAGCGGCCGATATCATGGAAATAAGCGTAGAAGCCTTGGAGAGCCTGTTGGCCCGTGCGCGAAGGACACTGCGAGCAATGTTGTCGGAAGGAACGGAGGCGGCCCATGGCTGATCGCGACCCAGTGGAAGACCGCGTGATTTCGTTGGTGGAGACCTACGGCGCGGAAGCAGAACTTTGGCCGGAAGCGGAGCGAAGCAACGTTCACCTTGCGCTTCTTGAGGCGCCCACACCCGCCATCGAAGACGTCTTGGCGGCGGCGCGCCATCTCGATGATGTTCTTGACCAGTTGCCCTATCCAGAGCCGGCTCCTGATCTGCCAGTACGGATACTGTCGAACGCGCCGCGTCGGTCGCTGTGGGACAGTTTTGTCGGAGCTGGGCTCCCGTGGCCCGCATTGGTCCCTGCGGGCGGTGCACTCGCCAGCCTCGGCTTTGGGCTTCTGATCGGGCTCTCATCTCCAGAGGCCGGCACTCTCCCGACCGAAACAGATGAGGACTCGATTTTGTACGCCGCGCTTGGTTACAGCGCACTACCGGACGCATTCGGGGAACTATCGAATGACTGAAGCACCGCCAAAACCGCCGTCGGACCCGTCTACGGACCGGAACTCGAACCAGATCAATTGGACCCTCACCGTCTCTCTGATGGTGAACACGCTGTTGGTGGGATTGTTTCTGGGACAGGTGCCCTCGGGGGGAGGAATGGGCGGCAAGGGCGACGGGGATAGGGCCGCCGAAGGCCCGCCGCCCCGCGCGGAAACCCGGATCGCTGAGGGCGTGCTGGCGAGCGTTCCGGCTGATCAACGCGCGGAGATCCGCTCGGTGTTCCGTGAGGCCATGCGCGATGCTCGCCCACAATTCTCTGACCGCCGTCAGGCGCGGCGTGAACTTCGCGCGGCCATGGTCGCCGATCCGTTCGACAGTGAAAGGCTTGCCGACGCGTTTGCCCGGTTGCGCGAAAGCGAGACGGCGATGGAGCAATCGGTGCAAGCCGCGCTGGTTGAGCAATTCGGGATGCTCTCAGTTGAGCAACGCCAGCAAGTTGTGCGAGCGCTGGAGCCGAGAGGTCGTGGCGAGCGCTTCAGGCGGTGGCGCGACCGCCGGAACGGGGAGTAGTCCCGGGCGCCGTGCCCCGTGTCAGTCTTTCGACTTGTGCGCCAACCGGCCTGCATTGGCTTCCCAATGGACGCCATCGAACGGAGAAACCGTCACCGATACCTTGTCCCAATCGTCGAGACAGCGCCAGGTCACTGCATATCCATCCGGATTGGAACGGGGGATATAGAAGCTCTTCACGCCGCAGGTCTTGCAGAAATAGTGTTTCGCTGCGCCGGTTTTGAATGTGTACTTCGTGAGGGCGTCTTCGCCGGACAGAAGCCTGAACCGGCTCGCCGGAACGATCACATGGATGTTCCCGCTCTTTCGGCAGATCGAGCAATTGCAGTCTTCAACTTCGAAACTCTCCGGTAGGTCGACCTCGAAGCGGACAGCGCCGCAATGACACCCGCCTTCATACGTGCGCAATGCATTGCTCATGCGTAGAAAACATTGGGCTTGCGATCTGCCCAAGGGAACGCCCGTTCAATTTGGCCAGCGAGTTGATACAGGAGCCGTTCCTCACCCATTCGTGCACCGAACATCATTCCTATCGGCAGGCCGGCCTCTGTCCAATGGAGCGGAACCGACATCGCGGGGCACCCAATCTGGTTGTACACAGCGCAATGGGGCGCGAAGGTTGTCACCGCCGTATTGTAGTCTTCGGGGTCGGACGGGCTCAAGCTCAATCGACCGAGTGGGTCGGGCGCCCGAGAGAGCGCGGGCATTAAGGCAATGTCGAAATGTCCAGCATGCATCCACCGCTCATACTGGATCGCAGCCTCCTGAAACGCACGATTGGCGCTGGCTAACTCGACCATGGGTACGGCGTTGCCAAGGCTTGCGATCTGCCGGGTGATCGGTTCGAGATCGCTTTCGCCCAGCGTGCGGCCAAGAGCGGCTTCGCGCCGACGCAAGGTTTCGGCCAAGTCTGCGCTGATCGTCATCAGGAACGCCTTGCCGAGGGCCTCTCCATCCAGGCCGGGATTGGCCGCTTCCACAACGTGGCCCACGCTTTCCAGGCGGTCCGCCGTTGCAGTGAGGCCCGCCTTGGCATCGGGGTTGGGCATCGTGCCATTCGGCGCTTGCTCCCACAGGGCAATGCGAAGCGGTTCGGGGTCCTGCTCAAGCGCTGACAGGAATGTGCCATGGGGGGCGAATGCGGCGATCCGCGCGCCTGGTTCCCGGCCATGTGTCGCATCCAACAGCGCGGCATTGTCGCGCACCGTCCGAGACACCGCATGGACGGTTGAGCACCCCTGCCAGTTCTCGGTGACCCTTGGACCCATGGGGGTTCGCCCACGCGAAGGCTTCATGCCGAACAGACCGGTGCAAGCAGCGGGGATCCGGATCGAACCGCCCCCATCGCTGGCCTGGGCCATGGGGATGACACCGCTGGCGACTGCGGCGGAGGCGCCTCCGGACGAGCCGCCCGACGTGCGCGAGAGATCCCACGGGTTCCGCGTCTGGCCGTAAAGTGCGCTTTCTGTGGAGGTGGTCAGGCCAAATTCAGGGCTAGTAGTCTGGGCGAAGAGGACAAGACCGGCGTCCCGGTATCGACGAGTGATCTCGCTATCCTGCTCGCAGACATTGCCGCGCCAGCCTCTCGATCCATTGGTCAGGGGTGCACCCGCAATTTCTACAGCTAGGTCCTTGGTTGCAAACGGTACGCCCGCAAACGGGCCATCGTGCGCAGGCGGGCTGCGCAATTGTTCGTCCGCTATTTCTGGAAAGACTGCGGAAAAGCAGTTGAGTTCAGTCCGCGCCTTTTCCGCCCGCGCCACCGCTGCGCCGAGCACTTCTTCCGGTTTGACCTCCTTCCGCGAGATCAGCTCCGCCAAGCCAAGCGCGTCATATTCGGTGTACGCGTCCATCCCAATCCTCCCTCATCGTTGGAGCTGAGTGTGGCTGACCGTCCATGAATTGGCCAGCCGTATCGTCGCGTTCGCGTGCGGCATGGGTGTGTCAAGCATCGTCAAGGATGGCGTCAATTTCCTCGTCGGACCATCCGAAATGGTGGGCAAGCTCGTGGATGAAGACGTGCGCCACGAGGGCATCGAGTGGAACGTCGCCCCGTTCCTGCCATTCTGCGATGATCGGGAGGCGATAAAGAAATATCATCGGTGCATCCGGCGAGGGATGGGTGACGCTTTCGTGGATCATTGCGACGCCCATATAGAGACCGGTGAGTTCATAGGGGTCGGTCATGCCGAAATCGGCAAGGATGTCGGGTTGGGCAAAGTCATGTACCATGATCGCCACGCGGCTGGCGGCGTCCCGCATGGCGCTGGGCAGCGTTTGAAGGATGTCCTCGCAGATTGCGAGAAAGGTCTCTGGGCTTTCGGGGGCTGGTCTGGAGGGCATCGGTCGGCGTGAGCCTGATCAGTCAAGCACCACCGCGGTCCCAGTGGCCGATACCATCATCATCGACCCTCCTTGGCCGACCACTTCATAGTCGATGTCGACGCCGACAACACCGTTGCCACCAAGCCGGACGGCCTCGTCCATCATTTCGCGAACAGCGGTTTCGCGTGCCTCCCGGATGGTGCTCTCGTAGGCTTCTGACCGGCCACCGACAATGTCGCGCAAGCCCGCGAACAGATCCTTGAAAATGTGGGCGCCGATAATCGCCTCGCCAGCAACGAGGCCCCGATACGCGCTGATGGTCTTGCCCTGAATGGTGGGCGTGGTGGACACGATCATGGTTGCTCCTCGATATTCGTTGAATATCGATATGGTTATCGGCGGCGGCGTTTTAAAGTGTGCTCGCCATCGAACGGACCGGCCCGCGCCCTCTATTCAGCCGCAACGCCCGAACCGTCATCACTCCCATCCTCCAGGGTCTCCAGCATGCGGACTGCGGCCTCGGCGATCACGGTGCCCGGCGGAAATATGGCACTGGCACCGGCGGCGTAGAGCGCGTCGAAATCCTGTGGCGGGATCACGCCGCCGACCATGATCTTTGTTGCCATCGCCCCTGCGTTCCCAAGCGCACGCTTCAGTTCTGGCACTAGTGTAAGGTGACCGGCCGCTAGCGACGACGCGGCCACGATATCGACATCGGCCTGTCGAGCGGCTTGAGCAGCCTCTTCCGGCGTTTGGAACAGCGGTCCAATCTCCACGTCCCAGCCCAGGTCCATCAGCGCGGAGGCGACCACCTTCTGCCCCCGGTCATGACCATCCTGACCCATTTTGGCGATGAAGACCTTCGGTTTGCGACCCTTCCGTTCGGCGAATTGTGCTGCAAGCGCTTCGGCGCTTTTTGCGGTGTCCGTCTGAGAGACGCCCGGACCATAAACGCCCTTCAGTGAGCGGATCACCGCTTGATGCCGGCCTTGGCTGCGCTCGACCGCTTCAGATATCTCTCCAACCGTGGCCCTGGCCCGCGCCGCATCGACCGCCAGCGCCAGCAGGTTACCCTCGCCGCTCTGCGCAGCGCGGGCGATGGCGTCCAGGCGCGCATCGACATCAGCCTGGCTACGATCTGATTTCAGCCGCGCCAGCTTGTCGAGTTGCATCCGGCGGACGGCGTCATTGTCGACCTTGAGGACCGGAACCTCCTCATCTTCGTCGAGATGGAACTTGTTCACGCCAACAACGGTTTGTTCGCCACTGTCGATCCGGGCTTGGGTCTTGGCGGCGGCCTCTTCGATGCGCAATTTCGGAAGGCCTTCCTCGATGGCGTTTGCCATCCCGCCCATCGCCTCGACCTCTTCGATATGGATCAGTGCTCGGGCGGCCAGGTCGTGAGTCAGGCGCTCGACGTAATAGCTGCCGCCCCATGGATCGATGGTTTGCGCCGCGCCACCTTCCTGCTGCAGGAAGAGTTGCGTGTTTCGGGCAATCCGGGCGGAGAAATCCGTCGGCAGGGCCAAGGCCTCATCGAAGCTGTTGGTATGCAGGCTCTGGGTTTGCCCGCCAACGGCAGCGATGGCTTCGAAACAGGTCCGAATGACATTGTTGTAGACGTCTTGAGCCGTCAGCGACCAGCCTGATGTTTGCGAATGGGTTCTGAGGCTGATCGATTTGTCCGACGCTGGATTGAACTCCTGTTTCACCAGTTTGGCCCACAGCAGGCGTGCGGCTCGTAATTTGGCAACCTCCATGAACGTGTTCATGCCGATGGCCCAGAAGAAGCTGAGCCGGGGCGCAAAAGCATCGACATCGAGTCCAGCAGCCTTGCCGGCCCGGATGTATTCGATGCCATCCGCTATGGTATACGCCAGCTCCAGATCCGCCGTCGCGCCGGCTTCCTGCATATGGTAGCCGCTGATCGAGATCGAATTGAATCGCGGCATGTTTGCGGATGTATAGGCAAAAATGTCGGAGATGATCCGCATGGAGGGCTTGGGCGGATAGATGTAGGTATTCCGCACCATGAACTCTTTCAGAATGTCGTTCTGGATCGTGCCAGAGAGTTTTTCTGGCGCGACACCCTGTTCCTCTGCCGCGAAGATGTAGAGGGACATCAGGGGAAAGACGGCGCCGTTCATAGTCTTGGAAAGCGTCATCTGGTGAAGCGGGATACCGCTGAACAGGG
>JBCCBN010000013.1:0-33357 GCA_039034035.1 Pseudomonadota bacterium | reverse complement strand
CCCCCGAGCCCGAAGACACGGCCCCAGCGGCGGCGTCGGAGCGTCCCCCCGGCATACCCAAGCCGAAGGACGGGGCCGATGACCTCGCTGCGATTGGCGGTATCGGCCCGCGGATCCAGGGTGTGCTCCATGAATTGGGTATCTACAAATACAGCCAGATCGCGGCCTGGACGCCGGAGCACGAAGCCTGGATCGACGAATATCTCAGCTTCTCCGGCCGCGTCGGCCGCGAGCGCTGGGTCGAGCAGGCCTCCGTCCTCGCCAAGCAGGATACCACCGACACAGCGTGATCGGGGCCTCGAAGCGGTCGCGATACGTCGCAGGGCCGCTGCCACCCTCTCGCCACACCCCGTTCAGGCGGAGTTCAATTGCGGCTTGGTATCAGGTAAACAAGGCCTTATGGGTCATGTGAGCCTTGGAGAATGTGTGATGGTTGAACGGATCAAGATTGACGGCGCCGTGCTGCAAAACGCCCCGCAAATCAACCTCTCCCGACGCGGCCTGGTGATGGGCCTCGCGGCTGGAACGGTCTTCCCCATCCTCACCAATTGCACCACAAACCCCTATACCGGCGAGACCGAGCTTGCCTTCATGGGCGATGGTCAGATCGCCCAGATGGCCTCAACCGCCTGGAGCGACCTCAAATCCCAGACCCCCCAGACCAGCGACCCCGCGCTGGAGCGCCAGGTCTTGCGCATCTGGGACCGGATCGAAAAGGTCACCCCGAAAGCGGGTGAACAATGGGACGTGGCGGTTTTTGACACCGATGATGCCAACGCCTTCGTAATGCCGGGCAACCGGGTGGGCGTCTATCGCGGCATTGTCGATCTTTCGGAGAATGACGACCAGGTGTCCGCCGTGCTCGGCCATGAGATCGGCCATTCGGTCTATCGCCATGCCAATCGCCGCATGTCCCGCGCCATGCTCGCCCAGGGTGCGCTGATCGCGGGGCAGGTGGCCGTCGCCACGTCCGAGGAGCTCAGCCAGTATGGCAATGCGATTGTCGCGCTCGGCGGCGCAGCGATGCAGTTCGGTGTCGTGCTGCCCTATAGCCGGCAGAGCGAGTCCGAAGCCGACCTGGCCGGCGCGGACTATATGCATGCGGCTGGTTATGACGTGACCCAATCGGTCCGCCTCTGGGAATTGATGGACGAGAAGTCGTCGGGCCAGCGCCCGCCGGAATTCATGTCCACTCATCCCGATCCGCGGAACCGGGCCGAGGACCTTCGCCGCTATATCAACGCTAAAGGCTACGCCCTGATCTAGGGCCGCTCAAGCGGCGTCCGGACCCCCAGAGCCAGGCCCGCCGCCTTCCCTCAGCGTGCGGGTCATGAATAGCGGCACCGAGCCGGCCTCGGTCATCGCCCAATCCAGCAATTGGTCATGGGGCTCGTGGGGCACCGTGTCGATCTGTTGCCCTGCGAAGGCGAGGGCGCAAGTGAAGGCCCGGCCATGGTCGCGCAAGCCGACGATGGCGCGGTCATAATGGCCCTTGCCATAGCCCAGCCGGTGGCCTTCCAGATCGAACGCCAGGGCAGGCATCAGCAAGAGGGTTGGGCGCAAGAGCGGCGCCGATGCGGGCGGCTCCTGAAGTCCGAACGCGCGCGCTTCCAGCGCGTCGCCCGGCGTCCAGGCATGAAAGGACATCCCCACACCGTCATCGGCAACTCGCGGCAGGCACAATTGCGCCCCCGCCGTGTGCAAGCGCTCCAGGAGCGGACGGGGGTCGATCTCGCTCCCGATCGGCCAGTAGCCGGCCACAACGGGCCCATAGCGCTCCAGTAATTTCATGGGAAACCGCCCCGCCAGCGTCTCGCCGGCATCGGGGTCGCGGGCCGATAGCTCCTCTCGCAACGGTTTCATCTCGGCCCTCAGGGCGGCCTTCTCCTCTGCCAAACCCATTGCCTACTCCACCGATACGACCTGTCACCGGGTTCTAGACCGTCTTGAGTCTCTGCGGAAGCGCCATGCCGCCAAGGACCGCCGGGCGTTTAGCCCGCCCCCGCGGAGGCGGTTGGCGCAGCCAACTTGCCGCGAGCGCAAATCCAATGAACGCTTCAGGCGCGAACAGCGGTCGACTGGGGGCCGGCGGGCAGTCCGCCCCTCACCGGCGCCCGCGCAGCTTACCCCCAAAGGGCGACCGCCCGCCGGCCGGCCAGGCCACCCCCGCGGAGGCGCCGCGCGCCGCGAGCGACAAAAAGAAGACCGCAGTCGCCGGTGGCTTTGTTTCACTCCCGTAGACCTAGCAAACTAGGTGGGCACCGGGTGAGCCAGGACCACGATCCTGACCAGAATGCCAGTTCCCTAACGGAAAGTAAGGTCCCCGGAGTTGATACTGCCTGCCGGGCGCCGCAGCCCTCTGAGGGTCGAAGATAGGGTGATGCGGTAAAGAAATGAAGTCTGTTACGGGGAATTGACGTCGAGGGCGAACAGGAGCGTGCGCTGCCGGTCGCTGAAATTGTCATCGCTCAGCAGGTAAAGCCGGGACACCGCGCCCTCCGCATTCAGGACGGCCGCTACCGCCTCGAAATTGTCGGACTGGCCGCTTGGGTCGAGGCTTAGAAGGGGCTTCGGTTCGCCGGCAGGCACCCCGTCCAACAAGGGCGTGGCGCTCAGGGTGACGTGATTGCCATCGCCGGGCCGGTAGTCGCGATGCACCGTGTAGAGTGTGTCGCCTACCGCTTCGATGCCGGTGCCGGATTTCCCCTCAAAGGTGGGGATCTGCGCCTCCACGGTCAGGCTGCCATCATCGCGCAACCGGCCATAGGGCACGCTAGGGTCGCGGGTCTCGATGACGGCGGCGAGTGTGTCGTCTGCCAGCAGGGTCAGCCCCTCAATGCCGCCATTTTCGCGCATGGTGCGGGACAGGCCGGCGGGCCGGCTCGCCACCCGGGCCACGGGCACACCCAGCGCGTTGGCGCCGCACGCTTCGAGGTCAAAGGCCAGGATCCGGTGATCGCGCTCGAAACTGACCAGCGCCACCCCATCGGCCAGCGCCAGCCCCTCTGCATCGCCGCGGGTCTTGCCGCCCAGCGGTTCGCCAGCCTCATCCTGCATCTTCGCATAATGGGCCGCGCCGGTGGGGGCGCCATCTTCCATGGTCAGCCAGATGAAGGCGCCCTTGTCGCTGACGGCCAGCACCGTTCCTGATGCCATCACGGCCATGCCCGACAGCCCGCCAAATCGGTCAGATGCGCTCGCTAGCACCCAGCCGGACAGGGTGTACCCGCCGGCCAGTGACACCACATCCGCCTCGCCCAGGGCGAGGGGTTCAACGGTGATGTCGAAGCCTTCGGCCCGGGTGAAGGGCTGGTCCTCGGGGCACGAGGCGGCCTGGAGCTGTGGTGCAGCCTCTGTGAACCGCCACAGCGCCGCCTCGCTGGCAGCGGTTTCTGAAGGCGCGCCCGGCGCCGTGCAGGCGGCGGTCAGCAGGGCCGCCGCGGCTGTGAGGAAGAGTTTGGTGTCGATCATGGTGGGGGGATAGTCAGCAACCATGACAAGCCTATGGCACCGGGGCCGAACGGGGAGTGGCGCTGGAGCGTGCCGGGCCTACTCGACCGCTTTTTCCACGGCCCGCTTCCACCCATCGCGCTGCTGGTTCCGGTCGAGATAGGCCTTCAGCGTCGGATAGGGGCCCAACTCGCCCAGTCGCTCGGCCATCGAAACGATGTAGCTGATCCCGATGTCGGGGATCTGGAATGTGTCGCCGAGAATGTAGGGACGGGCCGAAAGCTCACCTTCCAGCATGCCCAGGTGCAGCGCGACTTCGGCATCGGCAAAGCCGCTGAAAACCGGCGGCTTGGGGTCTTCCCGCATCAGGATCAGTTTGAACATCAGGGGCAGGAACGCCGAGCCTTCGGGATAGTGCAGCCAGCGCAGATAGTCGGAATAGGCGTTCCAATCGTCCCGGCCGGGTGACAGCGCATGGCCGGTGTCATAGCGGTCGGCCAGATAGGCGGCGATCGCCCCGCTTTCGGTCAGCACATGGCCATCGACCTCGATAGTTGGCGATTTGCCCAGCGGGGTCGCCGCCTTGATATCGTCCTGGGACCGGCCATCGGCGCCGCGATGGTAGACCGTCATCTCATAGTCCAGGCCCAGCTCTTCCAGCAGCCAGACCGTAAAAATCGAACGGCCAACGCGAAGGTGGTGAAGTCGGATCATTGGGTTGCCTCCCCGGCACTTGCAGTATCGGTCGCATCGGCGATGTCGAGGCGGTAGATCCCGCCCTCGAGATCATTGGACGCCAGATAGAGATGACCGTCCACGCCCTGGACCACATCGCGGAAGCCCAGGGTCTCGCCCAGCACAATGTCTTCAGTCCCGACCGGCTGGCCCGCCCCGTCCAGGTCGACCCGCACCAGCTTCTGGCCATCGGGCCCGTTCATCGCCCCGATGAACAGGTCGCCCTGCCAGCCCGGATAGATCTCGCCTGTATAAAGCGCCATCCCCGACGGCGCGATGGACGGTACCCATTTGATCGCCGGCTGGGCCATGCCGGGCTTGGCCGTATCCGGCGTGATGATCGTGCCGTCATAGTCCACGCCATAACTGATCTCGGGCCAGCCATAATTGGTGCCCGCCGTCAGCAGGTTCAGCTCATCCCCGCCCTTGGGGCCGTGCTCATGGGCATAGATGATGTCGCGGTCGGCGTCGTAGGCGAGCCCCTGCACATTACGGTGGCCATAGGTGAACACGGCCGGATCGCCATCCCCGGCGCCGGCCTCTTCACCGGCCCCATCACCAGCAAAGGGATTGCCCGCCGCCGGTGCGCCATCCTCGGTCAGCCGGACCACCTTGCCATAATGATTGGCCGTGTTCTGCGCTTCATCCATCCAGCCATACCCGTCGCCCAACGTCACCAGCATACTGCCATCGCTGAGGAACCCGATCCGCGAACCGAAATGCGCTCCGCCGCGCTTTTCCGGGACATCGGACGTGAAAATCACCTCTGCCCTTTCCAGCGCCATGCCGTCATCGCTCAATGTCGCCCGCAGCACCGCGGTGCGGTTGCTATCGGAATCCCCCTGGGAATAGCTCATATAGACCAGCCGGTTCTCGGCGAAGCCGGGATGCAGTTCCAGGTCGAGGTACCCGCCCTGGCGGTCGATATAGGCATCGGTCGGCGCACCAGACACTGGCGTCTCCACCAGCGTCCCGTCCCGGATGAGCCGCACGCGCCCCTCGCGTTCGGTGACCAGCATGTCGCCATTCGGCAGTGCAGCGATGCCCCAGGGCCATTCCAACCCCTCGGCGATCTGTGTCACCACCGGTGTGAACTCGGTCGGGGTGATATCGGCGGCCGCATCCCCCGCTTCTGCGCAGGCAGAGACGCTCAACAGCAAGGCCCCCGCCGCCAATCCGGCATGGGCGCGTAACACAGCGTTCGATGGCATCGGCATGGGGGGACCCTCTCTCTCGCAACGTGGCTCTTGGTTCTGCATATCGATCCGAACCGCGCCGGCGGCAAGCTCTGTCCGCCCGAAAAAAGGGCGGTCCCGGAAGAGACCGCCCAGCGCTCAAACCCATCCCGGACACCCAGTCGGGGGCCCGGGACGGCGCCTGAGGAGACCTACCAGCTCTTGGACACCGACACGCCATAGGTGGCCGGCTCGTTTAGGAACACGTTCGTGAACAGGCCCGAACTGTCATCGGTGAGATATGCCCCGGTGATCACATCATCATCGGCGATGTTCTTGCCGAATGCCTCGATGGTCAGGTTGCTATTGGTGTTGGTCAGCTGGATCGACAGGTTGATATTGTCCCAGCTCTCCAACTGGTCGCGCGGCGTGTTCCAGATCCGTGAGAACGCATCGTCTTGATAGTAGTAATCGCCGCGCACCCGCAGGTCCCAGGCCGATCCCGAAAGCCCCTCCCATGTGTATTCGGCGCCAATGTTGAACGTGGTCTCCGGCGTGCCGGGCAGAGCGTTACCATCGAGGTTCTTCGCGTCGCCATCGAAGGGCTCGAACGCCGAGGCGGTTGCGGGATTGCCCAGCGCATCGGTGTAGTTGATCACCACATCGCCCAGTCCGAACGCCCCTTCGGCGCCCACCAGCGCACCGGCGCACAGCCCCAGCGTATCGCCAGGATTGGCAAGCCCGCCCTGGATCGCCCCCAGAAGCGTCGCATACCCTTGCGCCGACACCACGCAATTTGATGCGCTCGCGAAATTCTTCAGCACCACAAGATCGTCGCGACCGTTGGTCCGATCCAGCACATCGACGCCGAACGTGTCGACCACTTGGGCGTCCAGCAGGCCGAGATTGGCATTGATCACAAAGGTCGACGCCGGGTTCCAGATGGTTTCCAGCTCCAGCCCCGTGATCTCGGCATCCACATTGAAGTTCGCCGATGTCCGATTGACGATCGCCGAGATCTGGTAGCCTTCATAATTGTAGAAGAACGCCGTTGCATTGGCCTGCACGGCGCCGCCGCCAAAGGTGTTCTTGGTGCCGATCTCGTAGGAATCGATGAACTCCGGATCGAAGGTCTGGGCCACGCCGGACGTATTGTCCGCCGGTTGCGGCGGGTTGATACCGCCGCCCTTGTAGCCTCTCGAATAGAACGCATAGAACAGCGACTCATCGGACCAGCTCAGGTCCGGCGACCAGTCAAACCCGGCCCGGCCCGTCGTCTCCTCGAATTGCGCATTCAGCGTCCCGTCGCCGCCATTGTCGTTCGACGCGCCGGGGTTCGGCGCAAACTCCAGCGGGTTTGGAACCGCCGCGTCAGGCACCGCCAGGAAGGTCGGAATGTTGCCCACTTCCTTCTTGTCGTCGGTGTAGCGCAGACCCAGCGTGAATTGCAGGTCTTCCGTGATGTCGAAATAGCCTTCTCCGAACACTGCGAAACTGTCGAGCTTGTAAGGCGTGATGGAGCGGAAATAGTTCCGGTCCTCACCAGTTCCCAGATTGTCGATGGCGGTGGCTCCCGCGCCTGCAGGATCGGCGATGGAGAAGACTGGCGCGCCGGCGGCAGCATTGTTGGCCTGGATGAAGGCCGAGCCTGTGTTGAAGAACACGTAATAGCTCTCTTGCAGCGCGGGGCCCTGATTGATTTCGAAATCGAGCTTGATGGCGCCGATATTGAAATTGAACCGGCTGTCGAAATCCGATTGCAACCGGATTTCATGGGTCGACTGCTCGCTGTCAGACCCGGAAATGTCAGACTGCTCCAGGAAATTGGCCTGTCCGAGCTGTGGATCGTTGACCACGCCGCCGGGGAACAGGTTCGGATAGTTCGCTGCAAAGAGGGGCGCTGCAGCACCGTTCAGCCCGATCAGTGGCGTGGGCGCGGCGTTGAAATTGAAGGCCGGCGCAACCTCGTTATAGTCCTCCTGAGACGTGTTTTCCCGTTCGTTATAGCTGCCCAGATAGACGGCGGTCAGGCTGTCCGTCAGGTCGAACTCGCCCCGCCACATGAAGAAGGTCTGCTCGGTTTCGAAGGTCGGATCGAACGAGCTTTCAATGGTGCGGAAGTCTGGATTGTAGGCCGCGGGCTCGTTCACATTGATCAGATTGCCGGTGGCGGGATCGATGTCGCCAGTCAAACCGGCCAGGACGCCGAAGACACCGGCGCCAAGCGTCGAGGCCTGGTTGATGCCGCCGAGGGAGGCAGGGTCCCGCACCGGCGCGTCAACACAGCCTTGCGAGGTGATCAACTGGTCAAAGGCCGAGATCGGAATGCCCGAAAACGAGGTCTTGGTCGGGTCGGTCGCACAGAATTGCTTGCCTGACCGCAGGCGCGAATCATCCTCGCTGAAATGCTCCACCATCACCAGGGTGCGCAGCCGGTCGATGGGCTCCCAGGCGAACGAGCCGCGCAGGGAATAGAGGTCGCGGTCATCGACTTCATTGCCGGTCGTGGCATTGTCGACGAAGCCGTCGCGGGTCAGATATGATCCCGCCAGACGCAGGGCTGCGGTGTCGCCCAGCGGCAGGTTCACCATGCCCTTGGCTTTCACGGTGCTGAAATTGCCCACCGTCCCCCGGGCATTGGCGGCGAACTCGCCGATCACCGGTTTCGCCGAAATCACATTGACCACACCGCCCGTCGCGTTTCGGCCATAAAGCGTCCCCTGCGGCCCGCGCAGCGTCTCCACCCTTTCCACATCGTAGAATTCGGCTTCGAACAGGGAGTTGCTGGTCAGGGGTACATCATTGAGGTGGACGCCAACGCCGGCATCAGCGGCCGTCGATACCGCATCGACACCAATGCCGCGGATCCGGAAGTTGAAGCCGCCAAAATTGCCCTTGGTGAAGTTCACATTCGGGATCGATTTCACGAGATCGGGGCCGCCAGCGAGCTGGAGTTTCTCCAGCGCACCCTCGTCGAAAGCCGACACCGCGATTGGCACGTCCTGGATCGATTCCTCGGTCTTCTGTGTGGTCACCGTGACCGTGGAGAGGGTCCGGGTCTCTTCCGCCTGGGCGAAGGCGCCCGGTGCGGCGCTGCCAAGCGCCAGGGCGGAGACGCCCAGAATCAGGACGGATTTCGACTCTCGTGAATTTTGCATGAAATGTGCCTCCCATGTCCCGGGATTTTCCCGTGGACGAATTGACGTTTCCTCGGTCGGGTCGCGGTCTTTGCGCGCGATCCTCACGGAAAGTTGATGATGTCTGCGACGTTCTGTCAACTCGGCAATCGATGATTTGGGCAATTGCATCCCGGCCGGGCAGGGGCGTCCCAATCGTGTCGCAGCGCTGGATTTGACCTTCGCAAGGCCCGTCACCACTGCTAAAGCGAGGCATGAAAGCACCATTGCGCAAGGCCCTCGTCCTGTTTTCCGGCGGTCAGGACTCCACCGTCTGCCTGGCCTGGGCCCTGTCGCGCTACGATGTGGTCGAGACCGTCGGGTTCGACTACGGCCAGCGCCACCGGGTGGAGTTGGAGTGCCGCGGCCGCATCCGTGACCACATCAAGGGCGGCTTCGCCAATTGGGCCGGCAAGCTCGGGCCGGACCACATGCTGGACGCCACCGTCCTACGGGAGCTTGGCGAAACCGCCATGACCCACACCACCGAAATCACCATGACAGAGGCGGGCTTGCCCAACACTTTCGTGCCCGGGCGCAACCTCCTCTTCGTCGTGCTCGGCACGGCACTGGCCTATCGCCGGGCCATCAATGATCTGGTCGGCGGCATGTGCGAGACCGATTATTCCGGCTATCCCGATTGCCGCCGCGAAGCACTGGACGCTCAGGTCCGGGCCCTGTTCCTCGGCATGGAATGGCCCCTCAAGCTGCACACCCCACTCATGGAGCTGGACAAGCAGCAGACCTGGGAGATGGGCCAGGCCCTCGGCGGCGACAGCCTCACCGAACTGATCGTCAAGGAAACCCACACCTGCTATGTCGGCAACCGGGAAACCCTGCACGAATGGGGCTATGGTTGCGGCATCTGCCCGGCCTGCGAATTGCGTAAGCGCGGCTGGGAGCGGTGGAAAACCGGCGTCCGATGAGCCGGGTTTACTCGGTCAAGGAAGCCTATCTCACCTTGCAGGGCGAAGGGGCGCAGACCGGCCGTGCGGCGGTGTTCCTCCGTTTCGCCGGCTGCAATCTCTGGTCCGGTCTGGAGCGGGATCGCGCCGGCGCCGTGTGCACCTTCTGCGACACCGATTTCGTCGGCACCGATGGTGAGAATGGGGGCCAGTTCCGCACGCCCGAAGACCTTGCGGGCCATGTCCTCGCGCTCTGGCACGCTGCCGCCCCCACCTCACCCGCGAGCCGGCCATACATCGTCTGCACCGGCGGCGAGCCGCTCCTGCAACTCGACCCGTCCCTCATCGCTACGCTGAAGGCCGCCGGCTTCGACATCGGCGTCGAAACCAATGGCACCCTCCCAGCACCCCCCGGCCTCGACTGGATCTGCGTCTCACCCAAGGCCGGCGCTGCCCTGAAACAAACCACCGGCAGCGAGCTCAAGCTCGTCTTTCCACAGCGCGAGCCCGAAGCACAGCCCGAACGCTTCGCCGATCTGGACTTCCAGCACTTTTTCCTTCAACCCATGGACGGACCGACACGAACCGAGAACACGGCCCTTGCTGCGGCCTACTGCATGAAGCACCCCCAATGGCGACTAAGTTTGCAAACCCACAAGCTGATCGGACTGCCCTGAACAGTCCTGACCCGGCCCAGCAGCCCGGTGCCGCCCCCCTGACGGTCGAGGGCCAGACCTTCGCTGTCACCAAGGCGGTGACCTTCGAAGCCGCGCACTATATGGGCCACCAGGACGAGGCCCATCCCTACCGCTCGATCCACGGCCACAGCTTCCGGATCGAAGCCACCGTCGCCGGCACCGTCCAGCCCGGCGAGCAATGGGCGCTCGATTTTGCCGACCTCACCGCCGCCCTCGAAGCGGTCGCCGCCCGGCTCGACCACCGCCTGCTCAACGAGATCGAGGGGCTGGATGTGCCCACGCTCGAACGGCTGTGCATTTGGGTCGCGAATGTCCTGCGCCCCAATCTGCCGGGCCTTGCATCGGTGGAACTCTCCCGCCCCAGCCTCCATGAGCGCTGCCGCCTCGACCTCGGCTGACCGGACACGTTCCCACTGTTTCCAAACCGGAAACAATCCTCTCCCAATTCCACCCCTAATGCCGCCCAAACCGGACCCCACCTCCCGTGCAACAAAAACCCCCGCACAGGAGCACCGTCATGATCGATATTCGCCGCTTCGAAGACCTCGGCCAGTTCCAGAACCACTGGCTCGATGCGCACTATCATTTCTCCTTCTCCCACTACCACGACCCCGCCCGCATGGGCGAAGGCAAGCTCCGGGTCTGGAATGACGACACCATCCAGCCCGGTGAGGGCTTTCCGCCCCATGGCCACCAATCCATGGAGATCATCACCTATGTCCGGACCGGTGCGATCACCCATGAGGACTCCATGGGCAATCGCGGCCGCACCGAGGCCGGCGACGTCCAGGTAATGAGCGCCGGCGACGGTATCCGCCATGCCGAGTGGAACGAGGAGCCCGACACGACCCAGATCTTCCAGCTCTGGATCGAGCCTCGCGCCCCCGGTGGTGCGGCCCGCTGGGGCGCGAAAGCCTTCCCCAAGGCCGACCGCTCCGATGAGTGGGCCGTGCTGGCATCGGGCCTCGGCGACGAGGGCGCCCTCGAAATCAACCAGGACGCCCGCGTGCTCGGCGCAACGCTGACGGCCGGCTCGCGCCTCTCCTACACGGTGCCCGAAGGCCGCCACGGCTATCTCGTGCTCGCCACCGGTGCGGTCGAGATCGGCAGCGACACCCTCAGCGCCCGCGACGGCGCCGCCGTGTCTGGCGGAACGACGCTCGAACTGGTCGGCACCGAAGACGCCGAAATCGTCTTTGTGGACACGGTGTAACCGACAGCACTGACCATGGAGCTTGAGGGCGGCGGCGGCGTGCGGCAAGGGTAGGGCATGTCCCGCCCAAGCCCGGCCGCCGCCGCTTTCTGTCTCGCCCTCCTGACCCTTCCGCTCACGGGCGGATGCCTGGCCGTCTCGGCAGCCCGGGCCGCGGGCGACGTTGCCGAAGGCGCCGTGAACGCCACCGGCGCGGTCGCCGGCGCCATCATCCCCGGCGGCGATGACGATGAGGACGAGCAACGCGACTAGACCCATTCCGCTTTTGGCAGAGAAGATCATGGCTCCGTTTTCGCGCGCGCCCGACATCCCCGCCGGCTCGCCCGTTTGTGACTGGCCGTTCACCCCCGCTTCAGGCACACTCAGCTCAACTTGCCCTTCCTGAGGGGACTGACGGAGCACAAGACCATGATCAAGCAATCCATCCTGACACTCGGCCTCCTGGCCCTCGCAGCCGGCACCGCCCAGGCCGCGACCATATCCATCGGCTATTCAGAGAGTTTCCAGGAAAAGCTCGAGGACGATCTCGGCGAACGCGAGGGCGAGCGGCTGAAGGAATACGTCACCCAATCCCTCGAACGCGCCTTCGAAAAGCGCGGTGTAGATGCCGCCCGGCTCGATGTGACCATCGAGGACGCCAAGCCCAATCGCCCCACCTTCGAGCAATTGAGCCAGCGCCCAGGCCTCGATTTCGGCCGCTCCATCTCCATCGGTGGCGCAGACTTCACCGCCGTCGCCTATGATGAGGCGGGCAACGTTCTGGCCGAAGTCGACTATGACTGGTTCGAAAACGATTTGCGCGACGTCATCGGCAGCGGCACCTGGAGCGATGCCCGCCGGGCCACGCGCCAGTTTGCAAACCGAATGGCCAAATCCCTCGATACCCAGTAAGCGGCGGCCTGCCGCTTGCCTGCTGATCCCGCTTCAACAGCCTTGCCCATAGCCGCCCTCCAGCGGTTATGGGTTGGCGCCATCCTGGTGGGCCTCGCGCTGGTTCCCATCACGCTGGCGGCGTTTGGCGCCATACCGGATGTGGAGTTCGTCCCCGCCATCATCGCGGCTGCGACCGGCGGGTGCGGCTTCGGTGGCGTGTTCTTTCTTGGCGTGAACCTGGTGGGCGTGCGCTTCGAAAGCCGCGTTCGCGATGAAACGCGCGTGTCCGGCGCCAATGTAGACCACATCACCCACGTGGCAGAGACGGGCGACCGCGAGACCGACCGCTGGCTCTCACGCTATGTCTTTGCCCGAAGCCTCTTCGGCGGCTTGCTCATACCGCTCCTGCTGTTCGTCGGCGTCTTCTGGTTTGCCTGATCCGTTTGGCCGGCCCGGCCGCACCATCTCCACCTTCAGCGTCGAGCCCGGTGTGATCAGCACATCCTCGTGGCGCAGGGGAATGTCGATGCCATGGTCCTTGAACCGGTCCCACACGGTCAGCATCACCTCCGAGCCCACATTGTTCACGCCGTTCTGCGGGTCCTCGATCCAGAACCGCGCCTCGATCTCCACCGCTTCATCGCCAAACTCCATGACCAGGCATTTCGGCGCCGGATCGGCCAGCACGCGGGGCGTTGCCGCCGCCCCCTCGATCACCAGCCGGCAGGCCAGTCGCAGATCGGTCTCGTACTCGATCCGCAGGCGCCGCTTGATCCGCACTTTCCGATTGGAATAGCTCCAATTGACCACCTTGTCGGTGATCAGCTGTTCGTTCGGGATCAGATGCTCCTTGCCGTCCCGCGTCACCACGGAAGCGTAGCGCAGCCCCAGCGACTTCACCACGCCATAGGTCTCGTCCACTTCGATCACATCCTCGGGCTTGATCGAGCGGTCGGTCAGCAGAATCACGCCGGAAATGAAGTTCGCCACGATCTGCTGCATGCCGAAGCCGAGGCCGACACCGATGGCGCCGCCCAGCACCGCCAGTCCCGATAGCGGGATAGACAGGCCCGCCAGCGTCAGGATCGCAGCGGCGAAGAACAGTCCGATCTGCAGGGCATTCGCCAGAAGGATGCGCAGGCTCGGCTCGACCTTTGGCAGCGTCTCGACCCGCGTTTTCAGCTTGGTCGACAGCCAGTTTGCGGCAAACAGGAACACTCCCGCGGTGAGCACGGCCTGCAACAGGAAGGGCGGATTGATGGTCCGGCCGCCAAACACCGGCCCCACCGTATAGCTCCACGCAATCACCTCATCGAGCAAGCCGAAAGCGTTCAGCGCCGCAATCGCCAGGGCGAGCCAGGTCACAGGCCGGCGCAGGCCTTCGGGCACGAACAGGGTGGCGGTCTTGATCATCAGCCAGGCGGTGCCCAGGGACGCCGCAATCCGCACCGCTGCCCCCGGTTGGCCGGTGCCCTGCACAATCATTGTCGCGAGCCAGAGCGCGCCGGCCCACAATGCCGGCAGGACCAGTTTCGGCAGCGGTGTCTCGATGATCCCGCGAACGGTGCCCGGCAGCCTTGTAATGCCCAGTCGCAAGAGCCGCTTTGCCATCGGCGTCAGCATCACGCCGACCATCAGCGCGCCAATGATTGCGCTGGCCTGAACGGCGGCGGCCACCAGGACGTCCGGGGTCAGCACATGGACCTGCAACCACCCCCATGGATCGGCCAGGATCGGGTCGAGATAGCCACGCACCATCTCCGACAGCCCGCCATCACCGCTTGCGGTATCGGCACCCGGCTCGGTCTGTCCGTCCGTAGTGGCGACCGCAGCGTCGCCTGCCGGCTCCACCGGTCGGCAGAACTCCGCGCCATCCACGCTGACGCATTCCTTCAGGATACGGGGGGCTTCGGTTTCCGGTTCCAAGGGGGCAGGCTCCAATGGCTCACGAGCGGGAATTGACCGCCTAGCTAATCTGAACCTTCCGTCCTGTCGAACGCCGTGTCAGACCTACAAACAGGAATAGAGCGCGTCGACCAGTCGGCGCGCACGCGGGTCGCCCTGGAGGTGGCTGGATTGGCGGTTCATCACATAGGCCGCAGAGACCCCGCGATCAGGATCGCCCAGGCCCATCGAACCGCCCCAGCCTGAATGGGCCAGCGTATCGGGGTTCGGGCCATAGAGGCCGAGATTGTTACGCATCACCCCGGCGGCAAATTCGGTGACAAAGGGCAACACCCGATCCTCGCCAATGGTCCGGCTGGCAACAAGTTCGGCGAACATCGGTTCAGGGACCACCTGTTGTGGCCCGCTCAGGCCATGCAAAACGCCCCGCTGGGCATAGATGCCGTAGAGCCGAGCAACGGCGCGGGCGGTGCCATGGCCATTGGCCGATGGGATTTCGATCTCCTTCCACACCTTCCCACCCCGCTTCGGCGCCGCCCAGCGCGTCAGGAACGCCGCTCGCTTGTCACCAGTCAGAGGCCCCATTGCCGGTAGCGCCTTCGGCCGCTGCATCTCGACCACCCGTCCATGGTCACGCTCTGGCAAGCCGATGGCAAAATCGACCTCTGCCGGCCCACAGATGTCTTCGCGCAGGATCGTGCCCAGGCTCCGGCCTGTCATCCGCCGGCAGATTTCTCCGGCCATATAGCCCCATGTCAGCGGGTGGTAGCCATGAGCCGTGCCCGGCGTCCACATCGGCGCCAGCGTCGCAAGCTGCGCCGATAGCGCTGGCGGATCGAGCCATAGGTCAGGGTCGATTTCCTCGACAAAGCCCACCAGCCCCGCCTGGTGTGACAACACTTCGCCCAGCGTGACCGCCGCTTTCCCGTTCGCCGCAAAGTCCGGCCAGACCTCCGCCACCGGCGTGTCATAGCTGACCGTGCCGCCGCTCTCCCCGATCGCCCGCGCAACCACCAGTGCTGCGACCGCTTTCGTCGTTGAGAAAACCGGCACAATCGTATCTGCAATCCAGGCTCGCTGCCGCGCCCCATCGGCCCAGCCGCCCTGGAGATCGACCACGACCTCGCCCTCCACCAGTGCGCAAAACCCCGCGCCCAGCTCCTCTCCGGCCGCAAAAGTCGCCTGGAAGGCCTCCAGCACCGGCTCGAAGCCCGGGGTCACGTGCCCCTCGATTGGTTGCCCGGTCACGAAACCCTCCAATGATTGTGATTTCGACGTGTGCTGTATCCGCGATAGCCCGTCCTATCTCAAGGTCACACGCCGTGCCAATCGGGCACCGGCACCACCGCAACGAAGAGGACCGCACCATGAAGGCCGTCGCGACCAACACGATCGAAGTCGGCCTCGCGGCCCGCACCCCCGCATCCGCGCTCCCCTCCACACCCGTGGCCACGTCCGCGTCCATGCCCGGCTCCCGCCTGGTCGACAGCGCCCATGGCTTTCCGGAAACCATTGCCCGCCTCGACACCGCCGTGGGCAAGCGCCCCCTCAAGGTCTTCGCCGTGATCGACCATGCCGGCGGCGCTGCCACCCTCGGCACCCGGATCGAGCCCTCCCGGCTCCTGATCATCGGTAACCCGGCCCTCGGCACCCCGTTCATTGAGGCCAATCCCGCCTTCGCGCACGAACTGCCCCTCCGCATCCTCGTCTATGTCGAGGCCGGCCAGACCCGGCTCGCTTATCCGGACATCCCGGCCCTCAGCCGTGCCTATGGCATCACCGCCGATCAGGCCCCCATCGACCAGGTCTCCGCCACTCTCGACGCCATCCTCAGCGAAACCACCGCGCCAGCAGGCTAACCCGCCCCGGCTGGCCTCCGGGCGTCACCTCTGGTCTGGACATTGCTACGCGCCCCGGGCATCGCTCATCGCGCATCCACAGAGAGGCCCGCCCCATGTCCACCGCGTCCCGCCCCCGCCGCTCCGCCCTGTACATGCCGGGCGCCAATTCCCGCGCCCTCGAAAAAGCCAAATCTCTCCCCGCCGACACCCTAATCTTCGATCTCGAAGACGCCGTCGCTCCCGAAGCCAAGGCCGACGCCCGCAACACGGTCGCCGCTGCCGTGACAGCCGGCGGCTATGGCAGTCGCGAAATCATCGTCCGCATCAATGGCCTCGACACCGAATGGGGCCTTGACGACCTCAGCGCCGCCGTCGCTGCCGGCCCCGACGCCATCCTCGCCCCCAAGGTCATCGATGGCAGCGACATCGAGCGCCTGTCAGACGCCATGACCCGCGCTGGCGCTCCCGACACAATGGGCCTCTGGGTCATGATCGAGATGCCCAAGGCCATCCTCAACATCCAGGACATCGCCGAAGCGGTCGGCCGCACCCGCCTCACCGCCTTCGTCATGGGCACCAACGACCTTGCCAAGGAACTCCGCGCCAAGCCCACCCCGGACCGTATCGCCTTCCAGGCCAGCCTCGGCCTCGCCGTCGCCGCCGCCCGCGCCTACGATCTTGTCGCCATTGACGGCGTCTTCAACGCCATTGGCGATGAAGCCGGCCTCATCGCCGAATGCGAACAGGGCCGCGATCTCGGTTTCGACGGCAAGACCCTGATCCACCCCAGCCAGCTCGCCCCCTGCAACACCGTCTTCTCCCCAGACCCCGAAGACGTTGCGCGCGCCCACGCCATCATCGCCGCCTTCGCCGAGCCCGAAAACGCCGGCAAGGGCGTCATCAAGGTGGACGGCAAGATGACCGAAATCCTCCACCTCGACGAAGCCAAACGCCTCGTCGCCGTCCAGGCTGCCATCGACGCCGTGGCGGCTGATTAGGGCAACTCGCCGCCCCAGCCCCCCGCGCGCCAGGCCTCACCCCTCCACAAGCCCAACCCGCGCCAGCGCCTTCGCGGCGTCCAGAACGATCCTGGCATCCTTGCGCGTGCGGGCGATCGCCATGGCGCCTTCCAGGCTCGCCAGCACCAGTTCGGCCTCCCGCTCTGGCGCCGCCGAACCCAGCCGGCCGAGGTGCCCAGCGATCACCCCGATCCACAGGTCGAACCCCTGACGACAGGCCTGGCTCAAGCGTTGGTCGTCCGGCGCCGTCTCAAGCGCGATGGTCGCCAGCGGACAGCCCGCCTTGAACTGCGTCGCCTCCAGATCATCGACCGTCAGACCGCCCAGCGCCTCGATAAACTGCCCGCGACACTGGCAGGCCGCGCCCGCCGCCTCGATCTGCGCGGCGAATACATCCGCAGCGAACGCGATCGCGGCTTCGGCCAGCTCGGGCTTGCCGCCCGGAAAGTGGTGGTACAACACCCCTTTCGGCGCCTTGGCGAGCTTGAGAATCTCGCTCAGGCCCACGCCATGGAACCCGCGGCGGTGGAACAGGTAAGCCGCCGTCTCGACCAGCCGATCCCGGGTTGTTCTCTCGTCCGCCATGCCGCGTGCTGCCTCTGATGTCGCCCATACTTCTTGACTCGACTGCGCGATAGCATCAACTAGACCGACCGGTCTATAGAGGAAAATCATGCTACGCTTGTGCTATTCCGCCCTCAGCCCCTATTCGCGAAAAGTCCGCATGGCGATGGACCATATGGGCCTTGCCTATGACGTGTTCGATAGTTGCGATATCCGGAAATACCCGGCCTGGAACCCACGCGCGGAAATTCCCATCCTGACCGACGGCCCGGTGACCGTCCGCAATTCATCGACCATTCTCGACTATCTCCACAAGCGCTTCCCGACCGCGCCATCGCTCCACCCGCAAGAGCCGGGCGCCTACGCCGCCGCGAAAGAGTGGGAACTGATCGCAGACACGATGGTCGACCCGATCGTCACCAATCTCGCCATCTTCGCCTGGGGCGACCTTCCGTCACCGCCCGACCGCTTGCTCGGCGCTGCGCGGCGCGACATTGCTCTCATCTACGACCGGCTGGAGGCGCAATTGGCCGGCGGTAGCCATGTCGTCGGAGACATCTCCATCGCGGATGTCGCGCTCTATCCGCAAATCCACGGCGCCCAGCATGTGGGCCTGGCAATCGACGCTAACACCCATCCGCGCATTGCAGCCTGGCTGAAGCGGGTTCGGCGTTCGGAAATCGGCAAGGCCGACCGGGTGGAGGTGCTCAAATGGTGGAAGGCCAGGGACACCCAGGACGTGGAAACCGACAAGATCAATTGGGGCACCTACCGGCTCGAATGGTTCCTCGCCCACGGCTTCCATGACTGGTTCTTCGAGGAAATCCGCCAGGACAGGGTGCTCTGGTCCGTCGGACCGCAAAACAATGCGAGGAACAGCCCCCTCTACACCGCCGCCCAATCGGTGGCCGACCATGGCGCGTGACCCTGGCCCGGCCCTGTCTTTCGAAACGGCGTTCCTGACAGTGCGCCAGCCGGACGCAGAGAACATTGATGCGAACGGGCATGTGAACAACGTGGTTTATCTCGAATGGGCGCAGGAGATCGCCATCGCCCATTGGCTCGCCTGCGCCGATTCCGCCTTGGTCGAAACCTGCCGCTTTGTCGTCCGCCAGCACTTGATCGATTACAGGGCCCCGATTTTCGAGACCGACACGGTCGAGGTGCGCACCTGGCTCGGCAAGCTCGGTGGAGCGCGCATGAACCGTCACACAGATATCCGCGTCGCCGGCGCGTCGGCACCATCGGCATCCGCAGTCACCCAATGGTGCCTGGTCGATGCAACCGGCCAAAGGCCCAAGCGGATAGAGGCCAGCATCCTCAACGCTTTCGGCCTGTAACGGGCGCGCTCATTTTCGGGCTTATCCGCCGCCACCACAGGCCTCAGCGCCATCTCCCGTTCCGTAACCAGACGCCCACGAGCCAGAAACTATCCGACCGACGTCTCCATCCCGCATACTGGCCGGGCAATGATCACCGATTCGCTCTTCTTCCGTCACAAGGACGCGGTCTGGCCGTTTTTCTGGCCGGTCTTCCTCGTCGCCATCGCCTGGTTCAACCGGCGCGCTCAAGCGCTGATCGCGGACGGCTGCGCGAGCATTGACTATGTCGTCAGCCCCTATGGCTTGATCAGCATCACCAAGACCATCCGAACCGGCGGCCCCCGTTGCTGGAAAGACCAGCTCTATGCCGCCACCGGCGCCTATGGCGACGGCGATACGGATCTGTTCGGTGGCTACAGCCAGGCCTCACGCCGGGCCCAGGGTCAGACTCAGGACCAGGCGCAGACCGAACTGGCCCCGCAGGAGTTGTGCGCGCTGCTGGCCTGCTGCCTCAACATCGTCTTCCTGCCGCGTGCGGTTCGCCGCTCTGGCCAGGCGCCGGCAGCGACCGCTCTCATCGGGCTCCCCCTTCCGCATACCTGAACCGGCACCGGTCCAACAGAAACCAGACTTTTCAACCGACGTGGCCCCGCTGCGGCGGCCAAACGTACTGGCGTAAACGTCTATTCCGCCGCCATCGCCAAGGCCGGCGCCGCCTTCGCCCCACGCACCAATCGGCCAGGCCGCGCGCCCGTCGGTTCGCCATCGCGGTAGATCACCTCGCCCGCGACAATCGTCGCCACATAGCCGGTCGCCGTCTGCATCAGGCGTCGCCCACCGGCAGGCAGGTCATGGATCACATGGGGCTTGTGCAGGGTCAGCCTGTCATGGTCGATCACGTTGAGATCGGCCCGGTAGCCCGGCGCCACAACGCCGCGATCATGGAGGCCGACCCAATGGGCGGTGTCCCGGGATTGGCGCATGACAACCCATTCAAGGTCGAATTTCGGCCCCCGGGACCGGTCCCGGGTCCAATGGGTCAGCATCGAGGTGGGGAACGACCCATCGCAGATCATCCCGACATGCGCCCCGCCATCGGACAGGCCGGGCAGGGTGGCGGGGCTCTTCAGCATGTCGAAGCTGGGGTCCAGCGATCCCTGGGCATAGTTCAGGAAAGGCAGGTACAGCATGCCCCGCCCCTCATCGGCCAGCATCGCATCGAGGGCTGCCGCTTCGCAGGAAATACCTTTGTCCGCGGCGATGGCTTCAATCGTCCGCTCCGGTCCGGGCTCATAATCGGGCACAGCATCCAGGGTGAACATCTTGCCAAAGCTGCGCAGCATCACTTTGAGAAACGGATGGTCCGATGACGGCTCATCCGCCAGCAGCTTGGCCCGGAAATCACGGTCCTGCAGCGCCGCCAGACGGGATGGGAGCGGATTGTCTTCGATGGATTTGTATGTCGGATGGGCGGAAAACGGGTTGAGCGTCAACTCGAGGCCAAGCAGCAAGCCCACCGGGCGTCCGGCAACTTGGGCCCGTATCGGCAGTCCATCGGCGGCAGCCTGCTCGATCGCGGCTAGCAAGGCGCGCCAGCCTTCCGGCGCCAGGTCCGATTGTGCCAGCGAGACCGACAATGGCCGCCCCGACTGTTCGACAATCCGGCGCAGCATCGCCGCTTCCTTTTCCGGGTCGTTGAAGTCGGACACAAATTGCAGCACGCCCCGCCCCGCATCGGCGAGGCCTTGTGCGATGCCAAGCAATTCGGCCTCACTCGCCGTCAAGGTCGGCGTCGGCTGGCCATCGCTGGTCCGGTGGTTGAGGGTCCGGGAGGTGGAAAAGCCCAGCGCGCCGGCCTCCATGGCGGTTTTGGCCAGGCGCCGCATTTCGGCAATATCAGCGTCCGTCGCATCTTCCCGGTTCGCGCCGCGCTCGCCCATCACAAAGACCCGCAGCGCCGCATGGGGAAGTTGAGCCGCCACATCGATGTCAAAGGGGCGGTTCTGCAGGCTGTCGAGATAGTCCGGGAAGCTCTCCCAGTCCCAGGGCAAGCCCTCGGCCAACACAGGAAACGGAACGTCCTCAACCCCTTCCATCAACCGGATCAGCCGATCATGGTCCTTGGGCCGGCAAGGCGCAAAACCGACCCCGCAATTGCCCATCACCGCGGTCGTGACCCCATGGACCGAAGAGGGGGTCAGCGCCTCGCCCCAGGCCACCTGACCGTCATAATGGGTGTGGATATCGACAAAACCCGGCGTCACCACCTGGCCCCTGGCGTCAATCTCCTCGCGCCCCTTGCCCGAAACGGCGCCGACCTGGCTGATCAGGCCGCTATCAATGGCTACATCGGTTTCGCGGCCCCGCTCACCGGTTCCGTCGCACAGGAACCCGCCGCGGATCACCAGATCATGTGTCGCCATCATTTTCTCCCGGGAGCGCCCGATCGGTCTGGTGAGCGCTTTGTGTTTCGTAAACTGTGCAGGTCTTGGCGGGGTGTTGTCAAAAACTTCAGGGGGGGCAAGGAAATCTCCTGTCGCGTGAGCGAAAGTGCCTGTCCGCTGGTTCATTAAAAGTACTTGATAATATTACTCGGTAGAAAGGTGGTCGAATACTCGATTAATTCTCGTTATTTATTCGATATGTAACTGTCCGGCCTCACACGCGTTGCGTTAGCTCGTCCCACTTGAACAGGGCGATGCGCGCTCGGTAGGCGATTGGGCCAGACGGCTCCCCTCAGGACTTCCCGTCCACAAGACCGCGTATCGCCCGGCTACACCTGCCGGAGCTGACCCATGGCCGACCGACCGCCAAACGATATCGACGACTTCCTCTTCTCGGACTCTGCCGACGCGCCCTCAACCGCTGACAATGCCGCGCCCATAACGGTCACCGCTTCGCCGCTGGCAAATAGCCTCGTGCCGCCGGCGATTGCCCAGATGCCGGAAATCGATTTCAACGACCTGATCCCCACCAGCGTCGCAATGCCCGCACCAACCCGGATCCAACTCGACATCCTCTCCCGCGCCCTTGTCGACGCCGCCACGCTGACCGAGGAAAACCCCGCCCCGACTGAGCCGAGCCCGACACCGGCCATGGAGCGGGTTGAACTGGCGCCAACCGTGGAAACTGCGCCCGCCACAGCCGCTGAAGACAGCGGCACGCAGAGCGCGTTCAGCGACACCCCCTCGGTCGAACTGACCCGCTCGATCACCGATGTCGGATTTACCTCGCAGAAAGTGCTGGCAGGCGAGAGCCGGACCGGGGTCACCACCGTCGATTTCGGCGCGGACGGCAATCTCTATTCCGGCGACATCTTTGGCAACATCGTCCGCTATACCATTGACCCTGCAACCGGGCTTGCGACCAATGCCGAGACCATCATCAATGTGGGCGGCCCGATCACCGGCCTCAAATTCGATCCAGACAGTCCCGCCGACGGCCTCGACCTCTGGATCGCCTACGCCACCACTAATGGCCGGTATTCCTCGGTGGTGTCGGAAATCTCGGTCCCGGCCAATGGTCAGGCGACAGAACAACGCAAGATCACCGGTCTGCCCTATGGCGACCACCAGGTGAACGGGCTCGATTTCGGCCCCGACGGACGGCTCTACATCCAGGCCGGCGGGCTGGCATCGCTCGGCGAATTTGCACCTGGCGCTTTCGCCGATCCGGAAGTCCCGCTCAGTGCGGCGCTTCTGGTTGCCGATGTGAATGGCGACCCGCGGTTTGCCGGCGGGCCGATCAATGTCCAGGCCAATGAGAACGGCCAGGGCTATGATCCCGACGCTCCCAACGCTCCGGTGCAGATCTACGCGACCGGGCTGCGCAACGCCTACGACATCGAATGGACGCGAAACGATGCCGGCCAGGCCGTCGCCGTCGCCGGTGTCAACGGGAACTCCCTCGACCAGGCCCAGACCCCTGATGACCCTTCAACGCCCCAGAACGAGAACTTCTTCGGTATCAAGCCGGCCGAACAATTCGTCGTCATCGAGGAAGGCGGCTATTACGGCCATCCCAACCCCTCCCGCGGCGAATACATCCTGAACGGCGGCAACCCTACGGGTGGCAATGACCCCTGGCAGGTTGGCCGCTATGCCGTGGGGACACAGCCCGAGCCGGGCTTCAATCCAAACCGTATCCTCAACGTCGACAATTTCGGTGCCGACAGCCCCAATGGCGCCGATACCTACATCGACGGCACGATCCTGCAGACCACATTTTCCGGCGACCGGAAAATCCTGCTGATGGGGGTCGATGCCAATACTCGCCCGGTCTATCTGGGCGACATAGAGAACCCCAATGGCGGGGACATCACCTTCACCTCGCCGCTCGATATCGTCACCGACCCCAATACGGGGCGGATCTATGTGGCCAATTTCGGCCAGCGCCAGTCCGATCCCAGCAATGGAGCCGTGTTTGTGCTGACCCCGGAAGCCGGCGCCGTCCGCGAAACCGGCGGCGGGCCCCAGCCGGTGGACCCGCCCGCCCCGACGCCAACACCCACACCTGCGCCGCCTCCGCCGCCCGCACCGATCCCGGCGCCGCCGCCGACCGAGATTGACGGCCCGCAAAGGATCGAGTCCGAGGCCTTCCAGAACCGCAACAATGTGGAGCCGGCTGACTTCGCAGCCGCTTCCGGCGGGCAGGTGATCGCCCTTGCCGATGGCGCGCGGGAAGGCTCGGTTGAGGCGCGTTTCTCGGGCGAGAACGGCGCCTATGATGTGACGGTCGGCTATTTCGATGCGCCGGGCGCGGGCGGCACGATTTCAGTGTTCGTCAATGAGGTGGCGATTGGCACCATCCCCCTCAATCGTGGTGGCACGACAGCCACCACTCCCCTGGAAACAGTGTTCGAAGGAGTTGAACTTGACCCCGGCAACACGCTCCGCTTCGAGCTGGCGACTGCGGCGGGGGAGCCCGGCCGGCTGGACTATATCGAGCTGGCGGCTGCCGATGTGGGACCAACCCCGCAACCGACGCCCAGCCCAATTCCTGCGCCGACCCCGACCCCTGTTCCCGTGCCGACGCCGACGCCCGATTCAGCCCCCGACCCTACGCCCGACCCGACCCCGCCCACGGGTGAGCAGGGCCGGGCATCGGTCTGGCGGGAGGGATTTGACGGGCTGGCCGATGGCGCGCGCGTCGATACCGGCGATACGGCCTGGACGACCACAACTACGGCCACCACGACGGCGCCCCTGTTCGGCGTCGAGCGCGGCGCGATGGTATTTTCCGACGCCACCCAAGCGGTAAATGAAGACAATGCCTTCCACACCTGGCGCAGCGAAGCGATTGATGTGTCGGGACTGTCGGATGTGGAAATCGGCTTTTCCTTGTTCTCGTCCGACGGGCTTGAGGCGAGTGGGGAAGCCCGCGACTTCTTCCGCGTCTACGCGATTGTCGATGGTACGCGCATGGAATTGCTCGCCCGCGATGGCGGACCAGCCAATACCACCCAGGCGGTGACGCTGGATGGCGTGCCGAGCGGTGAGCGCCTGGTGATTGAAGTCGAGGCCAAGACGACCTTCGACTCAGAGGCCTATCGGCTGGACAATGTGGAGGTGACGGGCGTCCAGTCTGGTGGCGCGCCGTCCCCAGTGCCGGCCCCGCAGCCGATTGCCCAACCGTTGCCGATCTCCCAGCCGATTGGCCCGACCGATGGCCCAACCCCGGACATGGCCGACCAGGTGCACCACGATTTCACCAGCCTTGGACGGGTGGATGTGGATCGGCTCGCGGCACTCCTCGAAACCGCCGATACGTTCGATTTTGGTGGCCTGTTCGGGGATGTGGCGGACCGGCTTGCCGCGCGTTTGGAATGGCAAGCCGATTGGGATCCGTTCAATGGTGTGACCGGCTTGGACCTCGACGACTTCACCGAAATCGCCTGAGGCTCTCAATCCAGATCTGGCGGCCACCGCGACCGCTGCGGAGGCCGAGCGCGATCAGGTTACGCTACGGCGCGAGCGAGGGCGCATTGGGCCCAGATTTCCGAAAGCGCGGTTACCAGCCGGTTCACATCATCATCGGTATGCACCGGCGAAGGCGTGATCCGCAGCCGCTCTGTGCCCTTGGGAACCGTTGGATAGTTGATCGGCTGGACGTAGATGCCGTGCTCTTCAAGGAGCCAGTCGCTGATGAATTTGCACTTCACCGGATCGCCGACCATTACCGGCACGATGTGACTGGGATTGTCCATGGTCGGGATCCCGATTTCGCCAAGCCGCGCGCGGACCTGGGCCACCCGCTGGCGCTGGCGCATCCGCTCCATCTCGCTGGTCTTGAGATGCTGGATGCTGGCAATCGCACCAGCGGCGACGGCCGGGGGCAGGGCGGTGGTGAAGATGAAACCCGAAGCAAAGCTGCGGACGAAGTCGCAGAGGGCCGTGGATGCTGCGATGTAGCCGCCGACCACGCCAAACGCCTTGCCCAGCGTGCCTTCGATGACGGTGAGCCGATCCATCAGGCCTTCCCGCTCAGCGATGCCGCCGCCGCGCGGGCCGTAGAGGCCGACCGCATGGACTTCGTCCAGATAGGTCATGGCGCCGTATTTGTCGGCGATGTCGCAGAACTCGCGGATCGGTGCGATGTCGCCATCCATGGAGTAGACGCTTTCGAACGCGATCAGCTTCGGCACGTCGGGATCGAGGGCCTGGAGCTTGGCTTCGAGGTCGGCGACGTCATTGTGCTTGAAGATGATTTTCTTCGCGCGGCTGTGGCGAATGCCTTCGATCATCGAGGCATGATTGAGCTCGTCGGACAGGACCACGCAATCGGGGATGCGTGACGCCAACGTTCCGAGGCCGGCCCAGTTGGAGACGTAGCCGGAGGTAAACAACAGCGCGGCCTCCTTGCCATGGAGGTCTGCGAGCTCCTTTTCGAGTTCGACATGATACCGGTTGGTGCCCGAGATGTTACGCGTGCCGCCGGCACCGGCGCCGCATTCGTCGAGCGCTTCGTGCATGGCTTCCAGCACGCGCGGGTTCTGTCCCATGCCGAGATAGTCGTTTGAGCACCACACGGTGATCGTCTCGGGGCCGACTTCGCCGAAATTGCGGGCAAGGGGAAACGCGCCCTTCTGCCGCTTGATGTTGGCGAAGACCCGATAGTTGCCTTCGTCCTGGAGGGCCGAAAGCTCGGATTGGAAGAATGCCTCGTAGTTCATGTTGCCCTCCGGGTGGTGTCTTGTGTTGTATCGGGTGAAAGGGGAGGTGGCGAGGGCAGAGCCCAGCGCCACAGTGCACTGTCTTGAATTGGGAGCACCATGGCCCAGTGCTCAAACACAGCGAGCCAGGCGAGGCCGCTGAGGAGCCAAAGGCCGGTGGCGAGGCCGGAGCCGGTGTCCGCCGTCATGGCACCGTAGGTGACGAGGGTGGCAGCCGAGGTCGCCAAGGTGATGAACAGGGGGAAGAACATGGTTACCCGGCGCTGGCCGAAATAGCTCGACAGATAGGTCAGGTGCCGGGGCAGGAAGTCCTCCGACAGGTTCGGCGCGCCGAGGAAGACAACCAGCTTGGCGTTGAGCCGCATCCCCCAGAGGAGCAGGAATGTCCAGGCGGCGACTTGATTGCTCGCCTGCCAGCTCAGCATCAAGATGATCATAGCATGGCATGCAATCGCGATCTCGTGGTGGATCACGGTTTCCGCAGAGACGAGGAACCGGCGCCAGGTTGGCAGTCCCTCCGGACACCGGGTCCGGCGCGGCCCGGAGACATAGCCCAGAAGGAACAGCCCCTCATGCCAGGCCCACAGGGCGAGGCCTGTGGCGAAGCCCAGATAAGCGCCGTTCGGCCCGTTCAAGTCCCGCAGCACCGCGACCATGCTGGTGGCGATCGCGGCTAGCACAGTGAGGCCGAGCGCGGACCAGCGAAAGGTGTTCGGCGCGCGGCCGATGAGCCACAACAGTGCCCCGGTGCTCGCCCACCAGGCCACCAGTGCGGTCGCGATCGGAAGGAGCATCTCACCCATCACCAGACCGGGTGCAGACGCGTTTTCGCTGGCAGGGCCTGGCGCTTCGGCCGCATGAAGAACATCCGGGTGAATTTCGCCGCTGCCATTACGCCATGGCCGGCCTGGGCCAGGCGGCCTGTAACCCCGCCCCGGGCCTTGGCGGCTTCGAGCTTGTCTGCGGTGTGGCGCAGGCTTTCCAGCCGCTCCAGGAAGCGGGGATCGTCAATGTCCAGTTCGACCGGGAAGATCTGGCGGGCAATCTCATTGCAGGTCTTGAACACTTCCATGTCATAGTCGCGCGCATTGAGGCCCAGCGCTTCATGGAAGGCGGGGCGGCGATGGTCGCGAATGTACATCGTGGCGTAAACTGCGAGCAGGAAGAACCGGATCCAGAGCAGGTTTCCGCCTTTCAGCAGCTTTGGGTCTGACCGGATGAGCAGTGCGAACGCTTCGCCATGGCGGAACTCATCATTGCACCACTCCTCAAACCATTTGAAAATTGGATGGAACCGGCGCTCGGGATGTTTCTCCAATTGGCGGAAGATGGTGATGTAGCGAGCATAGCCAATCTTTTCAGAGAGATAGACCGAGTAGAGAATGTATTTTGGCTTGAAGAAGGTGTACTTCTTGGTCCGGGTCAGAAAGCCGAGATCGACCCCGATGCCGAAATCCTTCAGCACGTGATTGATGAAGCCCGCATGGCGGGCTTCGTCCCGCGCCAGCAGCTTGAACAGCTTCTTGATGTCGGGATTTGTGGTTTGCCGTGTGATCTCGCGATAGAGCACGCAGCCGGAAAATTCCGAGGTGAGCGAGCTGACCAGGAAGTCCACGAACTCGTTTCGCAGTGTGGGTTCCATCTTCCAGAGGATATTGTCGAACTCGTCGGTGCGCTTGAAATGGGTCCGATTCGGATCGGACTCCATTTCGGCAAGCAGCGGGTCCCATTCGTCCCGCACCAGCGAGACGTCCATGCGGTCCATCGCGTCATAGTCGGTGGTGTAGAAGCGGGGGCTTAGCATGGTGGTTTCCAGCGCCAGGCCATTGGTGTCGTAAGCCTGGTCCGGGACGGCCGTGGCGCCGTCGATCTGGTCCATCGTGATGTCGGTCATTTGAGGCTCCCGGGAGAAAAGCTCACTTCGTAGAGTTCAGTCAGTTCGAAATAGGCGGTGAAGCGGACCCAGGCCCGCTCCAGCCAATTGGCGCGCCGGACAGTTGCCATGCGCTCAATCACCGTGGTTTCGCCATAGGGGACACCCACAGCCTGGCCGTGGACCGTGATCCGGTCGCCGACTTCGGTTCGGATGTCGCCGGCCAGTTCAACGTGTGCTTCCAGGCTCTCATAGGTGTGGCTGACCGTTATTGTGCAGGGCACGGTGAATTTTCTGGCGTGGTGAGTAGGGGTCATTCCACGGCTCCCTTGAGGGTGATTGGCTGGGGCGGCTGGGCGAGGCCGGCCGCGCGGGCTGCGTCGATCAGCGGATCGAACCGGTGGCCATTGTCGCCGCCAAAGGCGCCCAAGGCGACGAATTCGCCTGTGGCTGGGTCGATCAGATAGGCGGGACCGCCCTCGGTGGTGATGAGGGTGTAGGGTGAATCGGGCGGGATGCCGGCGCGTTTGCGGTCGAACACCAGGGCGCTGAGGGCGACGCGGACGAATCCGTTTTCGGTTCCGTCAAACGCGTGGATGACAGTGCCAGTACCCGGGTCGCTGACCTCGATTGTACCGGGCGCACCGTCTGTGAACACGAGGGCAAACCGCTCTTCAGCCTGGATTTCGATGGCAGTGGCCTGGCCAATGCCTGACAATTGCGACAGGCCGACCAACAGGACGGACGCGACCATCAGCAGGCCGACGGCGATGATCGCGGCCTTCGGCACCGGCACTTCATCATGGTGATCGATCTGGTGGGTCGGTTCGGTCTGGGTCGATGCGAGATCGGCCATGGGGCGGTCCTTATGCGGGCTGGGCGCCAGAGGGAAGCGCGGCTGGAGTTGGCGGCGAGTTGGCCTCTGGAGCGATGCGGGGAGCGGCGGCGGGCATGCCGGCGCGCTCGCTGGCGAAGGCGTCAGCGATTGTTTGCGCCACGGTGGCGGCATCGGGTAGGGCCCGCAGCGAAGGATGGGGCGGGGCAAACTTCATGGGCCGCGCAAACGGCCAGAGATAGATGTAGCCGACGCTTTTGCCTTCGGTGGTCAGGGCGACATCGCCTCGCCCATTTCCGTGCATGCGCAGGTCTGCTGACGTGATCTGGCTGAAGGGTAGATTCACATATTTCCGGATCGCCACGCCGTAGCGCATCACGATCCGCTTTTCGGTGAGGGTGAACAGGGCCGAGCGGGCGATGACCCAGGCCAGACCGAGGACCAGCGCCAATCCGAGCCCGCCGAGCAGGGCCCCGCTGGTGGCCACCGCCATGATATCGCTGGCGGGGGCCCCTGCTGACGCTTTCGCGGCCATTCGCCAGGCGACGACGATCACCAGATAGGCAGCGATAAAGCGGATATGGAAGGCGTGGACGGCCAAGGCCAGTGGAGCGGGACGGCCTTGCCAGACCAGGCTTTCGCCCGGCGGCAAAGGCTCGGGAAGGCCCGGAACCGGCTCGCCGGCGTCGGGGGAATGATCGTCGCGGAATGGGGTCACAGCACCGGCTCCTGACGGGCGGCGGTCGCGTAGAGCTTGCCGCCGCCATAGAAACCGGAAATCCGGTCTTCTTCCAGGCGCGTGATAGAGGTTTCATCCTTCGTCACCGGCACTTTGGCAAAGTGCGCGGCCAGGATAGCTTCCACATGGATTCCGGCCGCGCGCCCGCCCTTTTTCACAGCGAATGGAACAGGCAGCAGCACCCGCTTGGGCACGTCGCCCGTACCGTCCACGGCGACTTCGAAATAACGCAGGATGGCTTCGGATCGGTCGACCCAGAGGTCGACCACTTCGCCGGCCCGCTCGCCGTCGGCGCCGAAAACGGTCATACCGCGCGGATCGGCATCTTCCTTGGGCACGGTGTAGCCGGGCGAGACGCGGTAGGGAGCGATGCGCGGTTCACCGGCGAGGGTGAGGTCGGGATAGTCAGCGCGCTCGGCATAGCTTGCAGGTCCGACCCCGTCGGCCATGGGGTCACCGGTGGGCACATAGGGCGCGCCGGGCCATGGCGCACTCCGCTTGAGGGCGAGTTCGCGGGTGTCGCGGGGGCCGTAGCTGTAGGTCAGGTCGCCCCGGCCATGCATGAGCTTGAAGGTCTTGGGCTGGGGGTAGAACACCGGGGTGGCGGTGTCCTTGCGTCCGAGCGTGTCGTCCGACTCCAGCGGATAGCCCTCGCGCATGCCTTCGCGTTGGAGGTAGAGGACGAGCCCTAGGAAGAAGACCACGAACAAGGCCAACAAGATGTCGACGAGGTCGATCCCGGTAACAAATTCTCCAGTAAGCATTTCAGTCTCCTTGAGGTCGGGTCAGCCCGGAAAGGCGGGAAGGCCAAAGGGTTTGCCGTTGGCGGGGTTTGAGGGGAGGGGTGCAGATCTTGGCGGCGCAAACCTGGCAAGCGGGCCGATGACCGCTAGCGTCGCGAACAGCAGCGCGATTTCGATATGGTAGACCACGGAGTAGCCCATGGCGGGGCGCTCGAAGGCGGCGCCGAGGACGCCGGCGTCTCCGAACGTCTGGATGATGTCGCGAATGGCGCCGCCGAGGAATACCGCAGCGCCGGCGGCGGTGGCCTGGACCGCGCCCCAGGCGCCCAGCGCCAAGCCGCTCTCGCTGGTCCGGGTCAGCGCCATGGCGGCGGTGAGGGTGCAGACCGAGAACAATCCGCCGCCGAGGCCGATCAGGAAGGTGCCGCACTGGAACACGATGACCGATTCCAATGGGCCCGCGAACACCACCATGGAGAACCCAGGAATACCGATCAGGGCGCCGAAAGCCGCCAGCCTGTGGGTCTCGGCGCCCTGGCCAAGCCAGCGCGCGGCAAGGGCGAGTCCCATGAGGGTGCCGACGGCGAAAATGGCTGTGAGCCGGGTGGTCTCGCCGACGCCCATGCCGAGAACTTCTCCGCCATAGGGTTCGAGCAGGATGTCCTGCATCCCGAAGGCCGCTGCGCCGAGCCCGACCGCCACCAGCAAGCGCTTGCACTGGGGATCGCGCACCAGGGCGCGAAAGGCATCGGAGAAGTCATCGCGGTCCCGCTCGGCAGCGGTCAAGGCGGGTTGCCGGGCTTCCTGTTGCCACAGCGCGACCACGTTGAGCACAATCGCAACGACCGCCGAGCCCTGAATCACCTTGATCAGGCGCAACTGCGAGAAATCGGCAAGCAGCCAACCGAAAGCCAGCGCGCTGACGCCCATGCCGACCAGGAGCATGACGTAAAGCAGCGCAACAACCCGCGGACGCGCAGCCGCGGGCGCAAGGTCTGTTGCCAGCGCCAGTCCAGCAGTCTGGACGGTGTGCAGGCCAGCGCCAAGCAGCAGGAATGACAGGGCGGCGCCGAACTGGCCGATCCAGGCTGGTCCATGGGTGTCGCCTGAGAGGATCAGCAGTGCGAACGGCATGATGGCGAGCCCGCCAAACATCAGGAGCGAGCCGAACCAGATATAGGGCGCGCGGCGCCAGCCGAGCACGGAAACATGGGTGTCGGATTTGTGCCCGATCAGCGCCCGGAGTGGCGCGAAGACCAGCGGCAAGGACACCATCAGCGCCACCAGCCATGCCGGCACGCCGAGTTCCACGATCATGACCCTGTTCACCGTACCGGTAAGTAGCGCGACCGCCATGCCGGCCGTCACCTGGAACAATGACAGGCGCAGCAGCCGGCCGAGCGGTAGGCTTTCGGTGGCGGCATCGGCGAAGGGCAGGAAGCGCAGGCTGATCGTGCGCCATCCATCCGATGCCTTGGGCCGGGAGATCGGGGGTTTGCTCATCGCCGGCAAAGCTCCACGGCGTGGGAGATGTAGAAGCCGGACTTGATCCGCCGGGATCGGCCGATGCGCCAGTCTGCCAGCGCGGGGTCGGCGTTGAGGCGCCGGTTCAGGTCCCGCTCTGAAATCGGCTGGATGGCGGGCGACCGATCGCCTTTCGGGAACAGCTGCCCGACCGCGTGCATCACGCTCAGCGCTGGGGTCCGGGGGGCGACGGTGAAGATGACCGAATAGCGGGCGCGTGCGGCAAAGCCGGCGATGATCCGGGACAGGTCGACGGCGTTGTAGTGGATCACCGAATCCATGGCGACCACATGGTCGAACGGCCCAAGTGTCGGGTCGAACATGTCGCCGACCCTGAAATCGATGGTGCCGGCGACCGGAATGGCCCGGGCCCGGTCACCCGCGAGGGTCACGAGCGTTTCGGAGAGGTCGATCGCCGTCACATCGGCGCCCCGTCCGGCCGCTTCCATCGCGAGCGCGCCGGTTCCGCACCCGGCATCATAGACGGAGCTGCCGGTAAGGTCTGCCGGCAGCCAACCGAGCAAGGTCTCGCGCATGGCATCTCGGCCAGCCCGCACGGTGGCGCGAATGCCGCTTACCGGCGCATCGGAGGTCAGCTTCGCCCAGGCGTCCGATGCGGTGCGGTCGAAATAGGTCTCCAACTCACCGCGGCGCTTGAGATATGTGCTGGTTACACCCCCCATCAGTCGAACCCCAGGAAGTCGAAGATCTCCCGATCTTTCATGGGTGTTGCGTCAAGCTCGTCGACGCCGTCCCAGAGCTGTTGGGCCAGCCGGATGTATTCAGCCTGGACCGCCAGCAGTTCGGGGGTCGGGTCCATCTCGAACAGGGTGCACTTCTTGAGGCGTGAGCGGCGGATGATGTCGAGATCGGGGAAGTGGGCGACGCGCTGCATGCCGGTCGCTTCGTTGAACCGGTCGATCTCGTCGGTGGCGGCGCTGCGATTGGCGATGACGCCGCCGAGGCGCACATCATAATTCTTCGCCTTGGCCTTGATGGCGGCGATGATGCGATTCATCGCAAAGATCGAGTCGAAATCATTGGCGGTGACGATCAGCCCCCGGTCGGCATGCTGCAACGGGGCTGCGAACCCGCCGCACACGACGTCGCCGAGCACGTCGAAGATCACGACATCGGTGTCTTCCAGCAGGTGGTGCTCCTTGAGCAGCTTGACGGTCTGGCCGACCACGTAGCCGCCACAGCCAGTGCCAGCCGGCGGCCCGCCGGCCTCGACGCACATCACGCCATTATAGCCCTCAAACACGAAATCCTCGGGGCGCAATTCCTCGGAGTGGAAGTCGACCGATTCCAGCACGTCGATTACCGTTGGGCAGAGCTGCTTGGTGAGCGTGAAGGTGCTGTCATGTTTGGGGTCACAACCGATTTGCAGGACGCGCTTGCCGATCTTGGAGAAGGCCACCGACAGGTTCGACGAAGTGGTCGATTTGCCAATGCCGCCCTTGCCATAGATCGCGAACACTTTTGCGCCCTCGATCTCCATCGAGGGGTCGAGTTTGACCTGAACGCTGCCTTCGCCATCTTCCTGCGGGCCGTTGGTGTGGGGGCGTGCGCCCGGGGTAGTGCCCTTCACAAGTT
>JBCCBN010000012.1:0-34113 GCA_039034035.1 Pseudomonadota bacterium | reverse complement strand
GGTGAAAGCGCCCTAGAGAGTTCCCAACAGAGCGGATCCGGTCTCGCCTATTGGTCGTGCCTCAACGCCGTCTTCCGCCCAGCATGGACCGGTTTCAGAGCGACCAGACCGAGTTGAGGGTCGAGGCGATGGACGTGGCAGCCTCGCGAACCGGTTTGGGCACCCGGTAGGCGACGATGGCAGAGCCAGACAGGGCGGTGTCCCGATCGTCGGGGGCGGGCCAACGGGCGCCTGCAACCACGCCGTCTTCCAGCTCCGCCAGATAGGCGCCGAATTCGGCTTCGCGCTCATCCTTGAACAGGGGCAGCCACAGCACGACCATGGCATCCGGCCAACGCGCCAGGGCCCGCGGGGTCCATTCGGCCAACTCGTCCATGTCCTTTATGGTCTCGTAGCTGGGGTCGGAGAAGACAATCATGGTCTCGCCCCGGCGGGGTTGCAGCTTGAGGGCGCCAGAATAGCCATCGGCTTTCTTGATCTGCACGCCGCGGTCGCCATCGAACGCCGCGCACAAGGCGGCATGCTCTGCGGGATGCTTTTCAAACAGGATGAGCCGGCCTGCGTCGCCGAGCCGTAACCGGGCGAGGGCAGGTGAACCGGGATAGGCGTTGAGGGTCTGGTCCTCGACAAGCCTTGCCCAGGGGCGCAGTGGGCGGGGCGTACCGGTTTCCAGGAGCGCGACCACGCCATCGGCCGCTTCGCCGGTCTTGCTGGCCTGCTCGCCGGCCAGGTCATAGCGAGCGCGGCCGGCATGGGTTTCCACATGCAGCGCTGGTTTTCCTGCGTCCGCGATATGACGGAGGAGCGTGTCCAGCACCGCATGTTTGAGCACGTCGGCCTTGTTGCCCGCATGGAAGCCGTGCTGGTAGCTGAGCATTGCCCTCTACTGCACTCCGCCAGCAGCCAGCGATTCCTGCCGAATCGCTTCGAACTCATTGCCGGCATACCAGGTAGGCCATTCGCTGGACTGGGCGATCTGAAGGCCGAGGGTCTTGAGCGCGCCGACATCCTCAACCAGGCCCGCCAGGTCCCAAGTGTCGGCGTATTCATCCATCGGTTTGTGATAGCGCTGGATGGTGTAGCTGGCCTCGAACGCCTTGCCGACGCTCTCGCCACCATCAACCGTTTCGACCCCGTTCTTGGCGTAGAGCATGGGGACACCCTTCTTGGCGAAGGACACGTGGTCTGACCGGTAGAAGAAGCCTGCTTCGGGTTTGGTGTCGGGTTTCACGGTGCGGCCGGTTTCGGCCAGTACCGTCTCGAGCATGGCCTCCAGCTCGGATGCGCCATAGCCGATGACCACCATCTCTTCGGTCTTCCCGACCGGACGGTAGGCGTCGATATTGATACCAGCCACGACCTGGTTGAGCGGCACGGTGGGGTTTTCGGCATAGTAGGCCGAGCCCAGGAGGCCCGACTCCTCTAGGGTGACCGCAACGAACAGGGCCGACCGGTCAAGGGTTTCGCCGGCCATCGCTTCGGCGATTTCGAGGATGCCGGCCACGCCGGTGGCATTATCGACCGCGCCATTGAAGATGTCGTCGCGGTAGAAATCCTCGCCCGGCTCGCCCGTCTTCTCGCCGGTCTTCTTGCCCAGATGATCCCAATGGGCGGTGAAGAGAACGTACTCATCTGGCGCGGTCTCACCCGGGATAACGCCGACCACATTGCGGCTTTCCAACCGGTCGATGGTCTGGGTAATGCCGCCCGATGCGGTGAGGCCGCCCATGCGGACCGGTGTGAAATCGGCTGATTTCGCCGCTTCCTTCATGGCTTCGAAATCCAGCCCGCCATCGGCGAAGAGGGAGCGGGCGGTATCGACGCTGATCCAGGCTTCGAGGGTGACGCGCCCTGCCCCGCCATCGGCACGGACCAGGTCGGCCTGGGCCCCGCTCCAGGAATTGGAGACAACGTCCCAGCCATAGGAGGCCGGCGCGGTCTCGTGGACGAGGATGGCGGCGGCGGCGCCCTGCCGTGCCGCTTCCTCGAACTTGTAGGTCCAGCGGCCATAATAGGTCATGGCTTTACCCTTGAAGAGGTCGGGGTTTTCGGTGGCAAATCCGGGATCATTGACCAGCATGACCACGGTCTTTCCCGCGACATCGAGGCCGTCATAGTCGTTCCAACCATATTCGGGCGCAACAACACCATAGCCGACGAAGACGACATCGGAGCTGTCGAACGCCACGGTTTCGGCGGTCTGCTGCTTGGTCCAGATGACAGCATCGGTGCCCAGGTCCATCGGATAGTCGCGCTCCGAAAGGCCGCCGGAGAAGGTGAGCGACGAGGTTTCGGGGTCGATGGTCTGCTCGACCATGCCAACGGTCTGGAACCAGGAGCCATCATCCCCGCCCGGCTGGAGGCCAATACGGGCCATATCCTGGGCAATCCAGTCGGCCGCCTTCTCACCGACCGGAGCGCCGGGGCCGCGGCCTTCGAAGCGGTCATCGGCGAGCGCCTCGATCCGCACCGCGAGGTCGCTGGTCGTGATCTCTGCCGTGGTGGATGTGGGGAGCGGCATGGGGAGCGCGTCTGTCTGCGTTGGCGCGACCTCTGGGGATGCGGGGGCGTCGGGCGCCGAACCGGGGGCAGGTGCGTCCGCCGAGCAGGCGACCAGCGCGATTGCAGCGAGGAGGCTGGCGACGGTCTGTTTCATCGGCGTATCACTCCCGGTTATTCCTGGTTTGGCAGCAGGCGCTGCACTTCGTTTGGCAGGGCCAACGCAGCCCGCGCAATGTCCATGTTGAAATACTTCAGTGGGCCCCGAATGTCATGGGCGTGGGTGGGCATCAGGTCTGGCACTTCAGACAGCAAGCCGGCGCACCAATCGCCCGAAATATAGAACGGGCATGGCATCATCACGGGCTTGAAGCTCTGCCATTGCGGCACGACCCGCTGGAACATGCGGGCCATGTTTGCGGTGTAGAAAGTTGGTGAACCGAGCATTTGCATGGCCGCCCCGCCCGGCTTCAGCCCGGCCTTGATGGCGGCGTAGAAGGCGTTCGATGCCAGCGGGTTGGCGATGGCATCGGCACCATGGGCATCGTCGCAGATGTCTGTGCTGTCGATGATGATGAGGTCGAATCGGCCGGGATTTGCGGCCAGGTAGGCTGCGCCGTCGCCGATGCGGATCTCGACGCGGGGGTCGGCGAGCCCGCTGGCAATGTCGGGCAGCCACTCGCGCGACACCTCGATGACTGCGCCGTCCAGCTCACATAGCGTGATTGCTTCGAGACCGGGATATCGGACCAGTTCGGTGACCGTACCGCCGTCGCCGCCGCCAATCACCAGCACCTGCTTCGGTACGGCAAGGCAGGCCATCGGGATGTGGACCATGTGCTCGTGGTAAACATGGTGGGTCGATTGGGTGAGCATGGTGACGTCGTCGAGCAGCATGACGCGGCCATGGCGTTCGGTTTCGAGGATCTTGATGTCCTGCCAATCGGACCGGCTGTGGTGGAGCAAGGCCGTGGCGTCGAAGAACAGGCCGTGGCTCACATCGCAGCGGTCGAAGTATCGGATCGTTTCGGTCATTCATGCGGGCTTATGCAGCGCGGCCCGGCGGGGCAAGGGGGCATCTCACTGCCCGGGCAGGGGGATGAATTCCGTCTCGCCGGCCGGCATACCGAACCGGCCCTGCCACCCCTCTCCGGGGGCTGCGGCCCAGTCGGCCTTGGCCTGTTCGATCTCGGTCTTATCGGAGGCGACAAGGTTCCATTCGATGAAGCGGGGCCCGTCCATGGGCGCACCGCCGGCAAGCGCAAAGCGCGTCCCGGCCTCAAGTGTGAGGGCTGCGTCCTGTCCGGGCGTGAGCACGACCATGGTGCCGGGGCCGAACCTGTCCCCATCGATGGAGACGGCGCCCTCGACCACATAGACTGCCCGCTCTTCAGCCGCTGCCGCCGGGAGGGTGAAGGATGCACCGGTGGGCGCTTCGCCGGCGATGTAGAGGATGCCCCACGGAAACGGCACCGGCGAGGCGCGGCCGAACGCTTCGCCCATCAGCAACTGGACCTGGGCCCCGCCCAGGTCGAAGGCCGGCAGCGTGTCGGCTGGGTGGTGGCTGAACGCCGGGGCGCAGCGCTCTTCGGCTTTTGGCAGGGCAACCCAGGTTTGCAGGCCGTGCATGGACTGGCCCGTGGCGCGCTCTTTCGGGGGTGTGCGCTCGGAATGGACGATACCGCGACCCGCGACCATCAGATTGACCGCACCGGGGCGGATCACAATGTCGCTGCCGACTGTGTCCTTGTGGGCAATGGCGCCCTCGAACAGATAGGTCACCGTGGCGATGCCGATATGCGGATGCGGACGAACGTCGAAGCCCTCGCCCGGACCATCCGTGGCCGGGCCGAAATGGTCGAAGAAGATGAACGGGCCGACCATGCGCTGTTTGTGGTATGGCAGAGCGCGCCGAACCATGGTGCCGCCGCCGAGATCCTTCTCACGCGGCTTGATCACCAGCGCGACGGCGTCACAGCCGCCATCGGTGGCGCTGCAATCCGCATCAACACTGTTGAGGGCATTGGACATCGGCGCGCTCCTTGGCAATTGGTTGGTGAGGACCAGATATGTGGCCATGATGGACTCTCGCCAAGCCCCCGCTTCCGTCCAGGCTCCTGCTTCAGGTGTGGAACAGCCGCCGGAGCCGCGCGATGCCGCCCAGTGCGAAACCCTGGCCGCGCTCAGTCGACGGATCCGGGATTGCCAGCTGTGTGCCGGCGACATGCCGCACACGCCCAGGCCGGTGTTTCAGGTGTCAGAGCGAGCGCGCATCCTGGTGGCGGGCCAGGCGCCCGGCAATCTTGCCCATCGTTCGGGCCGCCCCTTCACCGATCCGTCGGGCGTTCGATTGCGCGCCTGGATGGGGGTGAGCGATGAAACCTTCTATGATGCCGAACAGGTCGCCCTTGTGCCGATGGGGTTCTGTTTCCCCGGCTATGACAGCAAGGGAAGCGACCTGCCGCCCCTGAAGCAATGCGCCGCGGAATGGCGATCACAAGTGCTCGCTCGGTTGCCGGCGGTTGAAACCGTCTTGCTGGTGGGCGGTTATGCGCAGAAATGGCATCTGGGGACGCAAGCGGGGCGGACCCTATCGGAGACCGTCGCGAATTGGCAACACTTCGCAGGCGAGGGCGTGTTCCCCACACCCCACCCCAGTTGGAGAAACAATGCATGGCTGAAGCGTCATCCCTGGTTCGAAAGCGACCTGTTGCCGGCCTTGCGGGCATCTGTGCACTCCTCCTTGCAGCGCTGATGGTGTTGCCCGTGCCGGGCTGTTCGCCGGTCACCCAACGGGCGTTCAATGTGACGGAGGCCCCTACCCCCATGCTCGATATCGCCAGTGACACGTTCATCAGCTTTGACGGCGCGCCGCTGGGCCTGACCGTTTGGGAAGCCGCCGGCGGTGCCGAACCAGACATTGTGGTGGTGGGCCTGCATGGCATGAATGACTGGGCCAATGCATTCTACATGGCCGCGCCTTTCTGGGCCCAACACGGCGTGACGACCTATGCCTATGACCAGCGCGGATTTGGCCGCTCGCCCAACCGGGGCATCTGGCCAAAAGAAGACCTGATGCGGGAGGACCTTCGCACAGCCGTGTCGCTGGCGCGGGCCCGGCATCCCGATGCGATATTGGCCGTAGTCGGAATTTCCATGGGCGGCGCGGTGGCCATGAGCACGTTCGGGACCGATGGGGCACCGCCGGTCGACCGCCTGGTATTGTCCGGACCCGGACTGCGCGGCTGGGGCGCCCTGCCGCTCAGCTATCGGACCAGCCTGTGGATGTCAGCGCGGGTGCGGCCCGGCTGGGTGGTGACACCGCCGCGGCGGTTTGTCCGGATCGAACCGACCGACAATCTCGACATGCTCCGTGAGATCTGGTCCAGCCCGATGATGTTGCGGGAAAACCGGATCGACCAGGTCCACGGCGTTGTCTCCCTGATGGAGACCGCCCACCGGCGCGCACCGAACCTTCCGGCCGACCGTACGCTGATGGCCTATGGCGCGAACGACTATGTTATCCCGCCACCGGGCGTGCAGAGAACGGCGGCGGTCCTGCCTGTCGGTGTGCGGACGGTCTACTATCCCGAGGGCTATCATATGCTGTTGCGGGACATGCAGGCCGAGCGTGTGTGGACGGACTATCTGGCATTTTTCCGCGATCCCGAAGCGCCGCTGCCGAGCGGGGAAGCGCCGTGGCCATGGGTTCAGGGTTCGGAGGCGGAGTTATCCACAGGGGACTCATGACGTGTGGAATTCTGCCGGCTTGCCTGTGGAAAACTCCATCGAGCGATCTTCCGCTCACTTGCGTTTGGGCCGTCTCAGCCCTGAGAGTGTCAAGCACCGTGGACAGGGTCGATGCGCAGCGACTGGTCCGTTGGTGGCATTATCCACCACCCGCCGAGCGGTCTAATCCCCTTTTGGCTGCTCGGCGGGGTGTTTTTTTCCAGCTGCCCTGCCCGTGCATCCCTTGCCGGTTAAGCGTGCAGATTGACCCGCGCGAACTCCCTGACTAAGCCCGCGCCATGTTTGATCACCCTTCCTTCGACGCCCATGAAGGCGTCCACCACTTCCATGATGCAGACACCGGATTGCGCTGCATCATCGCCGTCCATTCCACGGCGCTGGGCCCATCGGCCGGCGGCTGTCGCATGTGGGCCTATGGATCGGCCGACGAGATGCTGACCGACGCGCTGCGCTTGTCCCAAGGCATGAGCTACAAGAACGCCATGGCGGGCCTGCCCCATGGCGGCGGGAAGGCGGTAATCTGGGGGGATCCGCACAAGGACAAGTCGCGCGGACTGTTCCTGGCGTTCGGACGGGCGGTGGAGAGCCTTCAGGGGCAATACTACACCGCCGAGGATGTGGGGATTGATGTGGCCGACATCCAGACGGCGGGCGAGGTGACCGGCTATGCGGCGGGGCTGGATAATGGCGCAGCCGCCAGCGGCGACCCCTCACCGGTGACGGCGAAGGGCGTGTTTCTGGGCTTGAAGGCCGCAGCGGCGCGCGCGTTTGGCAGCGATGATCTGCGCGAGCGGACGGTTGCGGTTCAGGGCGTGGGTTCGGTGGGCGGTTATTTGTGTCGGCACCTGGCAGACGCGGGCGCGCGATTGGTGGTCGCCGATGTGGACAAGGCTGCGCTGGAGGAGATCGCTGGGGCGACCGGTGCGTCGATCGTAGCGCCTGACGAGATCTATGATGTGGAGGCGGACGTGTTCTCGCCCAATGCGCTGGGGTCGGTGATCAATCCCACCACATTGCCCCGGCTGAAGGCCAAGGTGATTGCGGGTGGCGCGAACAACCAGTTCAGCACGCCGGACATGGGCGAAGCAGTGCGCCGTGCCGGCATTCTCTACGCGCCGGACTATGTCATCAATGGCGGCGGCATCATCAATGTGGCCGCCGAGATTTCCGGCACCTACGATCCGGCCTGGGTCGACGGCAAGCTGGCAACGCTGATTGCGACATTGGAAGCGGTGATGGACGAGGCGCTGAGCGCTGGAGAGCCCACCCACGCGGTGGCCGACCGGATGGCCCAGGCCCGGATAGGACGGGCCTGAGGGAGGGTTTGCGTGTTGGCCCGATTTGGGGTCAGGCCTTCAGAGCGGGCGCTACTTGCCGCGGCGGTTCCACCAGCCCGCACGTTTGGAACGGGCGGGTTTGGGTTTTTCCGCGTCCGGTTCGGCGCCACCACCGCCTGATACGATTTGGCTGGCCGGGACGCGATTGTCCGGCTCGCTGACGGTTTCGGGCTCTGGCGCGGGGTCCGGTTCAGGCGTCGCCTCTGGAGCGGGCGTCTCTTCGGCGGCAACAGCCGGTGCGGGTGACACCTCTTCGCGCGGCGCCGGTGTGGGCTCGGCTTCTGGCTCTGGAGCAGGCTTTGGTTCTGGTTCCTTCGCGTCTGATCCGGCGGCCTTCTCAGCCTTGGGCGAGGGTTTCTCTTCGTCCGCCTTGGGCGCGTCAGGATCGGTGGTTTCAAGCGGCGCAGCGGGCGTTTCGAATGCGTCGCCAAGGATTTCAGCCGCTGACAGCGAAACGCCGTCGAGATAGGCGCCACCATCCTCAGGCACAGCGTCCGGTTCGGCCTGTTTCATGGCGCCATCGCTGTCGCTGGACGCGTCATTGCTGTCCCCATCGCGGCCCCTGCGGCGGCGACGGCCCCCGCGGCGGCCACGGCGGCGGCGACGCTTAGGCTGGTCGTCATCCTCGTCGCTGCCGGCATGTGCGGCATCGCTGGACTGGTCGTCCGCTTCGCTGGCTGCCTGATCGTCTTCGCTCTCGTCATCGACATCGACAACATCAAGGGCGCTGGACGTGTCGGCCTGGGGTTTCTGGCGCGCGCGCTGGCGCGACCGGCCCTTGGCCTCGGGGTCCTTTTCAACCTCGATCAAGAAATCGCCTGGGATCATTCTCGCCGATGACGCCACCTCAATGGTGAGGCCCATGGCGTTCTCGATCTCAAGCACGGTTTCGCGCTTATTGTTGAGGATGTAGAGCGCAACATCGGTCGGCGCTTCGACCCGCAGGGACTTCAGCGTGCCATCGGCGGCACGGGACTCCATGGCGCGGATCAATTGCAGCGCTGCCGATTCCACCGAGCGGCGGCGGCCGGTGCCATTGCACGCTTCGCACACCTCGGAACTGGCCTGGAGGATGCCGGCGCGCCGGCGCTGGCGGGAGATTTCCATCAGGCCGAACTGGGAGATGCGGCCAAACTGGACCCGGGCACGGTCGGCCTTCAGACACTCCTTGACCTTGTTCTCGACGGACCGATTGTTCTTCGCCTCGTCCATATCGATGAAGTCGATCACCACGAGGCCGGCCAGGTCGCGCAGGCGCATCTGTCGGCAGGCCTCTTCGGCCGCTTCCATATTGGTCTTCAGCGCGGTCTGCTCGATGTTCCGGGCCTTGGTGGCCCGGCCGGAGTTCACATCAATGGCGACCAGGGCTTCGGTCTGGTTGATCACCAGATAGCCGCCGGATTTGAGCTGGACGGTGGGCGAGAAGATGCTGTCGAGCTGGGCTTCAACGCCATGATCGACAAAGAGCGGGACCGGGTCGGTCCATTGCTGGACCTTCTTGGCCTGGGTCGGCATCAGCAGCTTGGCGAGGTCCTTGGCTTCGCGATAGGCCGCGTCGCCGCCGATCCAGACGGTCTCGATCTCCTTCTCGAACATGTCGCGCATGGCGCGATGAACGAGCCCGCCTTCCTCATGGATATTGCAGGGCGCGATCGAATTCAGCGTCTTCTTGCGGATATTGTCCCACAGCTTGAGCAGGTAATCATGGTCGCGCTTGATCTCGGTCTTGGTGCGCTTGGCCCCGGCCGTGCGGACGATCAGGCCCATACCGGGCGGGAGTTCCAACTCGTTCATGACCGATTTCAGCCGGCGCCGGTCTGCACTGTTCGCGATCTTGCGAGAAATGCCGCCGCCGCGCGGCGTGTTGGGCATCAGCACCGAATACCGGCCTGCCAGGGAGAGATAGGTGGTGAGCGCTGCGCCCTTATTGCCGCGCTCTTCCTTGACCACCTGGACCAGCATCACCTGGCGGCGGCGGACGACTTCCTGGATCTTGTACTTCTTGAGGAAGGAATTGCGGGAGGGGCGGCGCTTGGTCTTGCGGCCACCGTTCCGGCCACCCGCCGCTTCGGCACTGGCCTTGCCGCGGCCCCCGCGCCGGCGCAACGGTTTCTTGCCGTCGGTATCGCCGTCTCCGGAGGGTTCGTCGCCGGCGGCATTGTCGCCGTCGCTGTCTTCGGTGGATTCAGCGGCATCGGCGGTAGCAGCCTCGTCGTCACCGTCTTCATCGTCATCCTCATCGTCAGCCCCGGCGGCGTCTGCCTCAGCCGCGCCGTCCGGCTCGCCATCCTGATCAGCGTCATCATCATCATCTTCGCTGCTGGCCTCGCTGACCGCGTCGACATCGTCATCATCGTCGCTGTCATCATCGTCATCATCGATGCCGAAATCATCATCGTCATCGGCGGCGGCAGCTTCAGCGGCCTCGCGGAGGATCGCCTCCCGGTCTTCCTGGGGAAGCTGGTAATAGTCGGGGTGGATCTCGGAGAAGGCGAGGAAGCCATGGCGGTTGCCACCATATTCGACGAAAGCAGCCTGGAGCGAGGGTTCGACCCGCGTCACCTTGGCCAGATAGATCGAGCCGCGGAGCTGTTCCTTGCCCGCGGTTTCAAAATCAAAATCCTCGACTTGCCCCTTTGAAAGGAGCGCGACGCGGGTCTCTTCCGGGTGGGCCGCGTCGATCAACATGAGTTTGCTCATGGAAACATATCCTGTAGGCCGGCCGCGCCATCGGCTCGGGCTGCATGCCCTGGGGCATGCGTCGAGGCCGGGCTGCGCCGGTTCGTGTTTTTATGGAGGTGCCGGCTGATGTGACAGTCACGAGCCTGTGCACTCCCGGAGGGGAGGCGGCGAATTCGAAACTGTGACCGGCATCGGGTTGCATCGGTCTTCCGCTGTTCGGGGCACTGGGAGGGCACGCTTTTCGGGGCGCGCCGGGCCAGGGCAGAAGAATGTCGTTCAGGCCTTTCGTCAGGCCAGCCAACCTTCTGCCCAATTTTCCTGCAAATGGAAAGCCCCGATCTTGCCCGCAAGGGTTAACGGGGCGTCATGAAGGCGGCGTGTACATTCAGGGTTAACCCACCTGGATGCATCACTAGCTGAAAGACGATCTGGTGTGGTGGACGGAGCGGTAGACCCGTGCGTGAGCGGACGAATTTTCTTGTGCGGGCAGCCCGCCTGGCCCGAGCCGGCCTTGCTCGGCTGGTATTGGCCTGGCTGGTGCTGGCATCGGCATGGACGGGTCTGTCGGTGGCCCATGGCCAATCCAGCGGCGGCGGCCTTGATGTGGAGGGTGTCCGCATCGTCGGAAATGGCGATCCAAGCCGGTTAACGGTGTGGATGACAGATGCGGCCGACACAGCAATATTTATCCGCCAGACCGGGACTTCGGCACAATTGGTGATCGATCTCGGCCTGACCGATAGCAGATCTGGCGCATTGGCACCGCTCAACGCCGCCGCCGGGCTGGCCGGATATCGCTGGTCAGGCGGGCAATTGGTGTTCGACATGGCCCGGCCGATGATGGTGTCGCGGAAACTGGACCTGCCGCCCGCTGGCAGTGAGGCGCGGCACCGGCTTGTGGTCGACCTTGCGACAGTATCGGACGCCCGGTTCGAGATGGCGGCGCGGCGCGACGAGCGCCGGCTCGACCGGCTCGCACGGTTGCGCGCGGTCGCGGCGGCTGATGCTGCGGAAGCGGCGCGACAAGTGCGGGATGCGCGCCGGCATGTGGTGGTGATCGACGCCGGCCATGGCGGCCGGGATCCTGGCGCCACATCGGTGCGCGGTGACCATGAAAAGTCCATTGTGCTCAAGGCAGCGCTGGAGTTGAAGGCGCTGCTGGACAATGATCCGCGGCTGGATGTGCGCCTGACCCGGGACGATGACACGTTCATTCCGCTCGAACAGCGCGTGACGCTGGCCCGGGATTGGGGCGCGGATTTGTTCATCTCGATCCATGCCGATGCGGCGCGCAAGCCAGACATTGCCGGCGCATCGGTCTACACGCTAGCGCAGCGCGCCGAAGGCCGGGTCGACCGGGAAGCGGCCCGCAATGACTGGCATCTGCCGATCGAGGACGGTACGTCGGAGGAGGTGTCGGGCATCCTCGAAGACCTCGTGAAACGGGAAACCAAGACCAATTCGGGCCTGTTCGCCTCGATGCTGATCCCGCAGCTTCAGAAGGCCGGGCCGGTCCTGCGTGATACCCACAGGAGCGCGGGGTTCTATGTCCTACTGGCGCCGGATGTGCCAGCTGTTCTGGTGGAGATCGGCTTCCTCACCAATCGCGCAGACGCCAAGCGGCTGGCGTCGGACCGGGGGCGGCGCAAGGCGGTGCAAGCTTTGTCGGCCTCGATTGTCCAGTATTTCGACCATCAGGACGCGAAACTGGCGGTGAACTGAGCCGCCATTCGAGCACCGGCGATGGGCGTGGCGGGCCGGTCCCAGCCCTGCTCACACGCTCCCGCGCCGGCCATATCAGCCCGTGGCGGGACAGCGCGTCCCCTTTTCGCTGCTGCGGAAGGGCCTTACTCTCGCCCCAGAACCATGCGACTCGCGGCATCAAGTGAGTGGCCATTTGTCCCGACGGCCCGAACGGAGCGTCATCCATGTCCGAGACTGTCAAACGCCGGTTCCTTACCTGGACCCTGTTCCGGCGGCTGGTCATCTTCTTCCTGATCCTGTTCATCATCGCCATCCTGTCGGTAGGCGCTGTGTTTGCAGCCCTGTCGCGGGACCTGCCGACGATCCGGGCGCTGGCGGAATATGAGCCGCCGATCACCTCGCGCGTTCATGCTGGCGATGGCTCGCTGATCGAGGAGTTCGCCGAGCAGCACCGGGTGTATGTGCCCTATGAGGCGATCCCCGAGAATGTGGTGAACGCGTTCATCGCCGCTGAGGACAAGAAATTCTTCGAGCATGAAGGGCTCGATTATGTCGGCATCCTGCGCGGGGCAATCAACACGGCTCGGAACAAGGTGACCGGTTCGGGCGGCTTGCAGGGCGGATCGACGATCACCCAGCAAGTGGTGAAGAATATGCTTCTGACCCGCGACCAGACGCTGGTGCGGAAGATAAAGGAAGCGGTACTGGCCCGGCGCGTCGAGCGAGCGTTCACCAAACAGCAGATCCTGGAACTCTATCTCAACGAGATCTATATGGGCTACCGGTCCTATGGGGTCGGCTCGGCGGCGCTGAACTATTTCGACAAATCCCTGACCGAGCTTGACCTGTCGGAAGCGGCGATCCTGGCATCGCTGGCCAAGGCACCGAGCGCGGTGAACCCCTACCGGCGTCCTGAGCGTCTGCTGGCGCGGCGCAATTATGTCATCGAGCGAATGCTGGAAGATGGCTACGTCACGGCTGAAGAGGCCGAAGCAGGCAAGGGCCTGGCGCTGTCGACCGTGAAGCGGCTGCGCGGGCCTGAATACGAAGCAGCGACTTATTTCGTGCAGGAACTGCGCAAGGACCTGATCGACCAGTATGGTGAAGAGGGGCTGGAGCGCGGCGGGTTCTCGATCCGATCGACCATCGACACAAAGCTCCAGCTTGCGGCCAAGGAAGCGCTGCAAAACGGGCTGGAGGCTTTTGATCGGCGCCATGCCTATCGCGGCCCGCTGACGAAGCTCGACCTGACCGGCGATTACCGTGCCGAATTGGCGGCCTATACGCTGCCCCGCGGGCATGGCGACTGGGAGCCGGCGCTGCTGACCCAGCTCAATGCCGATGGCACGGCGAAAGTGGCGCTGGCGGATGGGTCGGACCTGTTGCTGCAACCTGAAGACATGGCGTGGGCGAGCGAGACCTATGCCCGGAAGTCTGGCGAGATGGGCCTCAGGACCGGCGATGTCGTACTGGCCGAGATCACGCGCAAGCCGGCGGATCGAAACAGCGCCGAAGCGCAGGCCATTCTGGAAGCCGCCTATGCGGATATGAGCGATGCCGAGCGCGAGGAAGCCGATGCGCTGGCTGGGGATGTGATGGTGCCGTCGGGCTTTGCGGTCCTGCGCCAGGTGCCGGACGTGGAGGGGGCGCTGGTGGCGCTGGATCCGCATACGGGCCGCGTGCTGGCGATGGTGGGCGGCTATTCCTACTGGAAGTCGGCCTTCAACCGGGCGATCCAGGCCAAGCGTCAGGTCGGGTCCAGTTTCAAGCCGTTTGTCTATGCCGCCGGGTTGGAAAACGGGCATACGCCCGCGTCGAAAGTGCTGGATGCGCCCTATGTGGATTTCGACATTGAGCGCAATGATTTCTGGGTGCCGGGGAACTATGCCGAGGGGCAGTTCTACGGCATGTCGACTCTGCGCCTGGGTCTGGAGAAATCGCGGAACCTGATGACGGTGCGCCTGGCCCAGGATATCGGGATGGAAGCGGTTCAGGAGATCGCCATCCGCATGGGCATCTATGATGAATTGCCGCCCTACCCGGCCATGTCGCTGGGGGCGGGTGAAACCACGATCCTGGCGCTGGCGGAGGGTTATGCCGCGCTGGTGAATGGCGGCAAGGAAATCACGCCGACCCTGCTGGACCGGGTTCAGGACCGGCATGGCACCACGACCTATCGCCATGACCAACGGCCTTGCGAGACTTGCCTCGCGGACGAATGGGACGGGAGTGAGCCGCCGGCGCTGGAAGACAATCGGCGCCAGGTGCTGGACCCGATCGTGGCCTATCAGGTGAGCCATATGCTGGAAGGCGTGGTCGAGCGCGGGACGGGTCGCCGGGCCCTGCGGGTAGGCAAACCGCTGGCGGGCAAGACCGGCACCACGAATGACTACAAGGATGCGCTGTTCTATGGCTTCTCCCCCGATCTGGTGGTCGGCGTCTGGGTGGGCTTTGATGAGCCGAAATCGCTTGGCAATGGCGAGGCCGGGGGGGCGGTTGCCGCGCCGATCTTCACCGACTTCATGGAAGCGGCACTGGCGGACGAGCCCGCCCTGCCCTTCCGGATCCCGCCGGGAGTCCGGCTGGTCGAGATCGATGCGCGGACCGGTGAATTGCCCGGCCCGGCCACCGATGACATCATCATGGAAGCGTTCCGCCCGGGCACCGAGCCGGGGGTCGCGTTTTCCGAGGACGAGGATTTCAACATCTTCAGCGATGGCGATGCGGGCCTGTTCGACCGGATGGGCGGACCGCCGGCACGGTCTCAACCGGGTCTTGGCAATCGGCGGCCACCGGCTCCGGCGCAAAGCGAGGGCGATGCGTTTCTGGAGGACCTGTTCGGCGATGGCAGCGGATCGCGGGCGGGCCGCGAAGAGAGCATTGGGACCGGTCAGCAGGATGGGAACCGGCCAGCGTCCGCCGATGAGTTCGGCTTTGCCACCCCTCAAAACCGGGAGCCAGACCGGGAGCCGGAATTCGATCCCTATTCGGTAGAGACGCCCACGTCACAAGCTGAAGAGATGGGGGATACCTGGTAGCGGCTTTCGCCTTGGCCGAAACTTGACGCACCGCTTCAATTCTCCCATTTCCAAGCGCTGTTGCGGCCCGAGTTGCTGGCCGCCTGCTCTCCCGGAGGAGTTTTGACATGGCCGATCTCCAGGCCCTTGCCGATCAGATCAAGCAGTCGTCGGAACTGCTGAGGAGGCGTCTTTGACTGGGACGTTGCAACTAAACGCCTCGATGAGCTGACGGCGCTTTCCGAGCGCCCGGACTTCTGGGACGACCCCGCCGAAGCCCAGAAACTGATGCAGGAGCGCCAGCGCCTGGCCGATGGGATCGCGACCGTTGACGCGCTCGAAGTTGAAGCCGGTGACGCGCTGGAACTGATCGAACTGGCCGATGGCGATGCCGATATGCTGGCCGATATCGAAGCCTCGCTGACCAAGGCGGCGGGGCGGGCGGAGGCGGCGGAATTGGAGGCGCTGCTGTCGGGCGAGGCCGATGGCAATGATTGCTACCTCCAGATCAATGCGGGCGAAGGCGGGACCGAGAGCCAGGATTGGGCCTCGATGCTGCGGCGGATGTATGTGCGCTGGGCCGAGGCCCATGGCATGAAGGTCGAAGAGCTTGATGAGCGCGAGGGCGAGGAGGCGGGGATCAAATCCGCCACGCTGCAAATCAAGGGGAAGAATGCGTATGGCTGGCTGAAATCGGAGACGGGCGTGCACCGGCTGGTGCGGATTTCGCCGTTCGACAGCTCTGCCAGGCGGCATACGTCTTTTGCGTCCGCGAGTATTTCGCCGGTGATCGATGACACGATCGAGATCGAGATTGTGCCCTCGGACGTGCGCACCGATACGTATCGGGCCTCGGGTGCGGGCGGGCAGCATGTGAACAAGACCGACAGCGCGGTACGCCTGACCCATGAGCCTTCGGGGATTGTTGTGGCGTGCCAGAATTCCCGCTCTCAACACCAGAACCGGGAGGAAGCGTGGCGTGTGCTGCGCTCAAAGCTCTATGAGCTGGAGCTGCAGAAGCGGCGCGAGGCGACCGCATCGGAACACCAGGACAAGACCGCCATCGGCTTTGGCCACCAGATCCGGAGCTATGTGCTGCAGCCCTATCAGATGGTGAAGGATCTGCGGACCGAGGTGGAGACCAGCGACACGAGCGGCGTGCTGGATGGTGATATTGACCGGTTTCTGAGCGCGTCGCTGAGCCATGCCTTGGGCGATGGAGGCTGAACCGAAGCGCGAGCCACGTGGACCAGCACCGGGGTCCGCCGGGGCGCTGGGCCGGGGCGGTTTGGGAGTCTGAATTCGAGCGCTGCGGGGTGCGCAGCGACTAGCCGGGTGGGGGATGGTGTGTGCTGGGGCGATGCGTCGGCGCGAGGGCGCCGAGGCTGCCCGGTGTTGCAGGCCGGCTTTGGATGTCGGCTTCGCCTTTGCGTGCGTGATGGCGGTTGGCCGCGTGCGCGGAAGGGCTGCTGAAGTGTTCGGAAGCGGGTGCGAGCCAGCCATCATCGGCGAGGGCGAAACCGCCCTGCCCGGCTGACAAGCCGAGCGCGGTGTCTGTGGATATCGGCGCCAGCGCGATGGGCGCCACGCTGCGGACCAGGCCGAACCGGGCCGGCGGGACGCGATAGATCATGCCGCTTTCATCGACCCATAGCTCACCGATGGGCACGCCATCGCGCTGGCACTCGTGCATCCAGAGCGCGACCATCACCAGCTGCCATAGCAGGACCGGCCACCGATGAGGTGGCACACGGTCGAAGGCAGTGTGGAAAATGGGATGATCAAACATGCGCGCAGTATACCCCCGGCGCGGTGGGGTTGGATAAGTTTCGGAAACGCGTTTGTTTTCAGCGGGTTGGCGCGGGATGGTTTTCTGTGCGCGGCGTTTGGGGGGTGGGTGCCGATGGATTGGGTGGGGAACGGCTGTGCGAGGTTGGGGCGGCGGTGTGCGGTGGGAATGGCTGGCGATGAGCCCTGCGGTCAAGCCGCAGGGCGGCGCTGGTGGGGAGGCTCGTCCGTGTGGGGTGCGCGGTTGGCGCGCGTGGGTGATTGGCCGGGGCGGCGGGGTGCGGTTGAGCGGGCGGGGGATGGGCCCTGCGGTCGAGACGCAGGGCGCCGCTGGTGGGGGCGCGCGCGTAGGAGCCGCGCGGGTGGGGGCCGCGCGCGGTTGCTGCTGGGGTGCGGCGGGTGGTTAGGCGTTGCCGGTGGTTTGGCCCATGCTGCCATTGGGCGCCAGAGGCGTGGCGGCGGGGGCAGATTGGCTGGGGGCCTGAGCAGCCTGAGGACGCGGGCCGGTTTCCTTGAGGGGATCGGCGGCGTGCTTCACTTGGCCTTCGAAGACGGCATTGGCCTGGATGGCCAGCGAGGTGTGGACGATGTCGCCTTCGACCTTGCAACCAGTTTCCAGCTCGACCTTGCGGGCGCGGATGGAGCCGCGAATGGTGCCCTTCACAATGACGATTTCGGCTTTCACTTCGCCGGTGATGATGCCGGATGCGCCAATGGTGATGTCTTTTGCGACCACGTCGCCATCGACCTTGCCATCAACCTGGAGGGCGCCTTCGGACGCGACCGAGCCGTTGATGGCCATGTCGGAGCAGATGATGGAGGCCGCAGCCTTGGCGGCTGGCTTGCTGGATGCGGAGCGGATGGCGTCCTGGGTGGGCGTCGAGCCTCCCGTCGGGATGGTTGGACCGCTGCCGTCGCCTTTAGTTTTCGTGAACATGTCTACCTGCCTTCAAGAACTTCGCTGGATCATAGGGCTTGTCGTGGAACCAGACCTCATAATGGAGGTGTGGCCCGGTGCTTCGCCCGCTTGAACCCATCAAACCCAGCGTTTCACCAATTGCGACAGTATCACCCTTTTCCACAGAAATCGAACGGAGGTGTGCATAACGTGACTTAAACCCGTACCCATGGTCGATTTCGACCAGCCGGCCATAGCCGCTCTTGACGCCGGAATATGTGACGGTGCCCGGTCCGGTCGCAGCGATGGGGGCCTTGTAGTAGGCGGCCATGTCGATGCCATTGTGCCAGGCAGGGCGCTTGGTGAACGGATCGACCCGGAGCCCGTAATTAGATGTGAGGCGCGAGGGGACGCCGACGGGCTCGGCGAGGGGGAGTTGCGCGACGATGTTCTCGTAATAGCGGGCCTCTTCCAGGCGCGCGGCGACCTGCATGACACGCTCGGCAAAGGCAGCGTCTTCGGGGCTGTCGAACTGGTCAGCGGCGAGGGCCGCGACGCTGACGACGGGGCCACCCATCTCCATGCCTTCATCGATGCGGGCGGTGCCGACGGCGGTGAGTTGGAGCACACCGCGGGCTTCCTCGGCGCGCTGGACGGCGAGATCCTCGGTGGCGTCGAGGAACTCTTCCTGTTCGACGCGGAGCTGGTCGATCTTGGCGCGGACGCCGACAGTGCCCATGGATGCGGTGACGACCGGCATGTCCCGGCCCTGACGCATGTCGGCTTCGTCGATCGAGGCTTTCTGCAGGAGGTTGGCATTGTCGCCCTGGAGGGCCGAAACTTCGAAGTCTTCCCCGCCATCAAGGGCATCGAGCAGGATTTTCAGGGATTGGTGCCGCTGTTCGAATTGGGCGGTGACCTTCTGAAACTCGTCGGTGCGTTCTTCGAGCAGGGTGCGGGAAAGGGCATCCTTGGCGCGCAGTTCCTGGACCCAGCGCTCATAGCGGGCGAGGTCGTGGGTTTCGCCGGCGCTGAGGACGCTGTCGGAGTCGTAGAAGACGTAATTGACGGTGGCGAAGGCGGTCCAGCCGGCGACGAAGGAGACGCCAGCGGCCATCATGGCCTGCTGCCAGGGGGAGATCGAGATATAGTGAACGGTGCCGCCGCTGCGGTGGTAGATTTGTCTTTCGGGGAAAAGTCGGTCGAAGACTGCCTGCGCTTTCGTACTCAACTTTGCCATGTGTAAGCCGCCCGCCGGTTATTTACTGTACTGAGGACCGCGACTGTTCTAGTACGCGCCCCGCCCGAACCTCAGTGGTTAAAGCCTATTTTGGCGGCGCGGGGAAGCCCTTTACCGCTACAGTACGCCTAGTCTTGCGCGCGCAGGGTTAAATTTGCCTTAACCTTGGTTTTATTCGCCTTTCCCTGATTGGGACAGCAGGGTTCCGCTCCATTACAGTCGATCCAGCACGGCCTGGGCGTGGCCCTTTACCTTAACTTTTCTCCACACTTCTTCCACAGTGCCATCCACGCCGATGAGGAATGTGGCCCGTTCGATGCCCATATAGGTCTTGCCGTACATCTTCTTCTCGACCCAGACGCCATAGGCTTCGCAGACCGTGCCATCCTCATCGGCGCCGAGGGGGATGGTGAGCTCGTGCTTGGCGATGAATTTGAGATGCTTGGCGACGGTATCACGGGAGACACCGAGGATGCGGGCGCCCTTGGCGGAGAAGGCGTCTGACAGGGCGGAGAAGTCCCTGGCCTCGTTCGTGCAACCGGGCGTGTCGTCCTTGGGGTAGAAATAGAGCACCAGGCGGCTGCCGGCATAGTCGGCGAGGGAGATCGTGTCGCCATCGGATGACTGGAGCGTGAAATCGGGGGCTTTTGTGCCAGGGGCGATGTTCGCGGTGTCGGTCATTTCAGTGTTTCCATTCTCTGCGGTGGGTCCGTGGTGATCGGACGCGAATAAGGTAAGGTAGGGCGGCAATCGGGCTGCGCGGACGGGAAGTGGAGAGATAATCTTGGTTCGCCAGACCGCCAGGGTCCTGATCTTCGAAATACTTGGTGGGATCCTGTTTCTCGCCATCCTCGCCGCTGCGCTGTTCGCCTGGCGCCTGTCCCAGGGGCCGGTGCAGCTGGATGCGTTCAAATCCGATATTGAAGCGGCGCTGACCGATGCGCGGGGCGGGCGCGATGTGAGCCTGGGATCGGTGGCGCTGGAATGGTCGCCGGAGACGCGGCGGGTGAATGTGACCGCCTATGGGCTCGAGTTTCGGGACTCGCGGGGGGAGCCTTCTGGCGACGCCCACCGTGCGGAATTTGTGCTGGACGCCTCGGCCTTGCTGCTGGGTGAGGCGGAGATTCTCTCGATGCGGCTGATCGATGGCTCGCTACAGGTCGAGCAGGTGTCCGATAGTGTGTGGGAAATCGCGGGTGAACCGCTGCCGCCGATCCCGGCGGGGACCTTGCCGACCACGCCAGCGGAATGGCTCGGGCTGGTCGAACGGGTCATGGCCGCCGGCATGGATGGCGGACGCGGCGCGGCGGCTGCCATGCGGCTCGAGGACATAGCGTTTCAGGATTTCACCGTGGACGTGGTGATGCAGGATGGCAGCCGGCTGGTCCGGGTTGCCGATGCCGAAGGCGGACTTGTCCGCAGCGATGGCGACTTGCGCGTCACCCTTTCGGGGCGCGGCGAAGGGGCAGGCCTGCCCCGGGGCATTGCGCTGGATGTGCATTCGGAGACCCAGTTCGACACGCTGCATGGTGAGATCGCCTTTGCCGGGTGGACCGTCTCTGACTTGCTGCTGCGGATTGGGATTGTTTCAGAGCGGGCGACCGGGCTGCCGGCCGACATGTCATTCGCGTTCGAGTTTCGCGATGGGGACGGGCTGACGGGTTTTTCGGCGGAACTGGATGCGGGCGAAGGTGAGATCCTGCTGGCTGAGCGGACCTTCGGGCTCGAACGGGTCACCGGGCGGTTGGACTATGACCCGATCGATGATGTGGCCGCGTTGACCGTGGATGAATTGCAGTCGGGGTTCCTGTCGGGTCGCTTCCGCTTGCAATTGGAGGATGCGATCGAGCCGGAGACGGCGGTGCGCCCGGTGTCGCTGACGGCGGACGCTTTGGCGATTAATCTCTCGCCCATGTTCGAACGCCCCCTGGAATTCGGCTCGGTTGCCCTGGAGGGGGAGGCCGATCTGACCGATCATGCGCTGGATATTTCATCGCTGTCGGCTGAGGTGGGCACAGCAGAGGTGACCGCAAGCGGCACCCTGGCGCGGCTGACCGATCTGGAGGCTGGCGACCTGCCCTTCTCACTGGAGGCTGAAGCACGGGTGGAGGGGCCGCTCGATGTGCCGACCGTGACCGGGTTTTGGCCGGTGAGGCTGGGAGACGGGGCGCGCCGGTTCGTGGTGGAGAAGGTGGAAGCGGGAACGGTGACCGAAGCAGACGCGACCATCACGCTGGGGCGCGACAGTTTCCGCTCGGGCCGGCTGCGCGACGAGGACCTGGATGTGCGTTTCACCGCCACCGATGCACGGGTGCGGTACCTGTCGGACCTGCCGCCGGTGGACAATGCGACGGGCACGGGCCGGCTGACAGGGAACGGGATCGAGATCGACCTGGCGACCGGTACGGTGGGCTCGTGGCAACTCACCTCCGGCAGCGTCGCGATCCCGGCTTTTCATCCGCGCGGGGGAGACATCAATATTCTCGCGACGGGCGAGGGCTCGGCGACGGACATGCTGAATTATGTGTTCAACTCGGACCTTCAGCTTGAAGCCAGCACCGGGTTTGATCCCGACCGGGTGACCGGGGATGCCCGCGCAAGCTTCGAGATGCGCCGCCCGGCCCTCGACAATGTGATGCTGGCGGACATGGACTTCCGGGTGGTCGCCGAAGTGACGGATGGCGGGCTGGAGGATCTGGGCGCGGGGTTCGACCTGACGGGCGCCCGTGCCCGTGTCGATGTGGACAAGACCGCGGTCCGGGTGACCGGCAATGGCATGGCGGGCCCTGCCAATATTGCGTTTGCCTGGCGCGATGATTTCACCGATGGCGATGAGCCCTCGCAATTGACGGCCCAGGCGATTGTAACGCCGGACATCATGAATGCGTTTGGCCTGCTCGGGCGGCCCTATCTGTCGGGGGAGATCCCGGTGGACGTGACTGCGACGCTGGATGGCAATGACCTGCGGACGGCGGATCTCGATTTCGACCTCACGGGCTCGCGGATCGACCTGGCGGAAATCGGCTGGCTGAAACCGCCGGGGGACGCGGCGCGGGCGATCGTGAAGTATGATTTTTCCGGCGATGCGCAGATCGCGAGCGCGGACCTGCAAAGCCAGATGGCCGGGCTGTCCGGCGACCTGATCCTGGGGCCGGACGGGCGATTGCAGCGCTTTGACCTGCGGCGGGCCTTCCTGGCGGACCGGGCCGATGTGGCCGGGCAGATCGTGCGCGATGCCGATGGCGGGTTTACGCTGAGCCTGGAGGGGCCGTTCCTGGATGCCTCGCCGCTAGTGGCCGATCTTGGGGTGCTCGGTGCCCAGGGGTCGGGAACAGGCGGGACACCGGTGCGCCTGACCGCCAATGTGGACCGGCTCCGCTTCGGGGTCGACCGAGACCTGCTGGAGGCGACCTTCGAGGCGCGCACGGACCAGGCTGGCGTAGACCGAATGGCTGCATCCGGGACGACGGCGACCGGGGACCGGATCGATGCGCGCTACCAGCGCGAGGGCAAGGGTGCGGACGTGTCGCTGGTGGGTGAGGATGCGGGCTTCCTGATGGGGGCGCTATTCGGCTCTGACGTGCTGGAAGATGGGACGATCGATCTGTCGGGCCGCCTGGAGTGGGAAGGCGCACCGTCCAACTTGGTGCTGACGATCACCGGGACGCGCCTGCGGAACGCACCGATCCTGACGCAGCTCCTGTCGATTGCGTCCCTGCGGGGGTTGGTGGATACGCTGGGCGGTGAGGGGGTATTGTTTTCGGAGATCCGGATACCGGTTCAGATTGTCGACGGGCGGTACATCATGGAAGGCGGCCGGGCTTCGGGGCCGGCGCTGGGCCTGACGCTGAACGGGTGGTTGGAACCCGAGAGCCAGAAGCTGGACCTGAGCGGCGTGCTGGTGCCAAGTTTCGGCGTGAACTCGGCGTTAGGGGGGATTCCGATCATTGGCGACCTGATGGTGGGCCGGGAGGGCGAAGGCATCCTGTCGCTGACCTATTCGGTGCGAGGGGAGCTGGACCGGGCGCAAGTGGCGGTGAACCCGCTATCGGCGGTGGCGCCGGGTGTGTTGCGACGGATCTTCGAGAACCCGGCCGATACGGACTTGCCGCTGCCGGGAGAGACGGGCCAGGCGCTGGATGGAGCCGGTCAGTAGCGCGGCCCATAGGGGCAGGCGGTCAGTGGGGGCGGGTTTCGTCGGGGTCGGTGAGGTCGTCCCAGAAGCGGCGGACGCGGCCGAGGAAGCCCTCGCTTTCAGGATTGCAGTCGGCGCCGGAGCAATCGCAGAACTCCTGCAGCAGCTCTTTCTGGCGGGGCGAGAGCTTCTGCGGTGTTTCGACAAAAACCTCGACATAGAGATCGCCAGTGGGCTGGTTGCCGCGCAGATTGGGCATGCCCTTCCCGCGCAGGCGGAGCTTTCGGCCCGTCTGCGCGCCTTCGGGGATGGAGACACGGGCGCGGCCGCCATCGATGGTGGGGATTTCGATGTCGCCGCCAAGGGCCGCGGTGACCATCGGAACGGGGGCGCGGCAATAGAGGTTTGGACCGTCACGCTCGAAGATATCGTGCTCGGGCACCTCGATGAAGATGTAGAGGTCGCCGCGTGGGCCGCCGGCTGATCCTGGCTCGCCCTCGCCCTGGAGGCGGATGCGGGTGCCGCTTTCGACGCCGGCGGGAATCTTGACTTCGAGGGTGCGTTCGACCCGGACCTGGCCGGTGCCGCCACAGGTCTTGCACGGGTGCGGTATGACCTGGCCGCGGCCTGAACAGCGCGGACAGGTGCGCTCCATCGTGAAGAAGCCCTGCTGGGCCCGGACGCGGCCTGTCCCGCCGCATGTGCCGCAGGTTTCCGGCTGGGTGCCTGGTTCGGCGCCGGTGCCCGAACAGGTTTCGCAGCCTTCGAGGCCGGGAATGGTAATCTGGGTGTCCGTGCCGCGGAAAGCGTCTTCGAGGGACACGTCGAGATCGTAGCGCAGGTCCGAGCCGCGGGCTGGCCCGCCCCGGCGCCGGCCGCCTCGACCAGGGCCGCGTGCGCCGCCGAATACCTGGGAGAAGATGTCTTCGAAGATGTCGCCTGGATCCATGCCGCCGAACGGACCGCCGGCGCCGCCGGCTCCACCTTCGAAGGCAGCGTGGCCGAACCGGTCGTAGGCGGCGCGTTTTTCCTCGTCGGACAGGATGGCGTAGGCCTCGCCGACTTCCTTGAACCGGGCCTCGGCTTCGGCATCGCCGGGATTCTGGTCGGGATGGTATTTCAGCGCGAGTTTACGGTAGGCAGATTTCAGCGCCTTGTCGTCGACGCCGCGCTCGACGCCGAGGATCTCGTAGTAATCGCGTTTGCTCATGCTTGTCGCCGACCTCTATTGCGCTGATCTGCTGGACCCTGAACGGCCCTATGCACTTGGTGTAATGCGTGCCGACTTGCAAGCTGGGGACTGTTGGCTGAATGGCAAGGTCAGACCATGGCGCCGTCGGTGGGCAGGTCCATGAGGATGCGGCCGGTGAGTTCCCAGGTGGAGGGGGCGGTGACGATGTGTTGGGTCATCGCGTGGGCGTCGCGGAAGCGGCGCTGGAGATCGCTTGAGAGGAAGAGCGCGGCGCCGCCGCCGAGATCATAGGCGGTGCGGGAGATGTCGGCGCCGGTGCGGACCATGTGGGTGCAGGCCATGCGGAGCGCGGCGCGCCGGGGCATGGGAATTTCGCCGGTGGATTGGGCGACGGCCCAGGTCTGGTCGATCTCGTCGAACAGGTAGGCGCGGGCCGCTCGCCAGGCTGCTTCCATCTTTGCCGCCTCGGCCTGGATCACCTGGCGTTCGGCGAGGGTCTTGGCCGAGCCCTGGTTCTTCTTCCGGGTGGCGAGGGTCTTGAACGCGTCGAGGGCGCCGCGGGCATTGCCCAGGGCCGCTGCCGATACGCCGAGCGCGAGAAGACCGAAGGCGGGGAAGGCGTATAGCGCGCTATCTGGCCAGGGCGTATCGGCGACGAGCGATACCGACCGCGCCTTGGGGACGCGGATGTCGCGGACGGCGATGTCGCCAGAGCCTGTGCCCTTGAGGCCCATCACCTCCCAGGTGTCGAGCAGTTCGGCCTCATTGGCGGGGAACACCATCATCCGGTTTTCCGGGGCGCCAGATGGCAAGCGGCGTAGACCGCCGTCTTCGGTGATGAACGCGCCACCGCAGAGCCAGGTGCAATTGGCCGAGCCTGATCCCCACTGCCACTGGCCCGTGACCCGGTAGTGGTCGCCTTCATCGGTTGCCTTGCCCATGGGAGCGAACACGCCGCCGGTGATGATCATCGGGTCGCCATAGATCTCCCGGGCTGTTTCGGGCGCCATGTAGGCAGGGTTCATGGCGGTGGTGGCGCCGATCATGGCGCACCAGCCGGTGCTGGCATCGGCGCGGGCGAGGATTTCCACCGTCTCGACGATTTCGCGGGGGGAAAGTTCCAGCCCACCCAAGGCAGCCGGAGTAACCATGCGAAAGATGCCGATCTTCGCCATCGCGTTGGCAATGTCCGCAGGCAGGCGGCGAGCGTCCTCGATCTCGCGGGCGCGCGGGGCGACTTCGATCGCGAGCGTTTCTGCCGCTGAGCGGATGTCGGGACGGGTTTCGGTGTCAGCCATCTTGGTGTTCCTCCAGCTGGGAGTATGCCTGAGCCGGCCGGCGTTCGAAAGCGGTTTGCGGGGGGCGATGCTCACGGCGCCGCGAGGGCGTGTATGGGCCTGTGCGTTAGCGGAACACCCGCGGCTGCTTTTCCTGCCAGCGTTTTTCGGCGCGGCGGAGGCGGTTCTGGAGTTTGGCGGGGGCCATGGCGTAGGTGGCCTGGCGCAGGAAGGCCATCAGTTCGGCGCGCTTGCCGGCGTTTGCGAGATCTTCCGGGGTCAGGACCTCGCCGATATGGACGGGCATGCGTTTGCCGCGCTTGCGGTTGACCTCCCGGAAGATGAGGGCGAGGCGGAGTTCGAGGGAGAGATGGCTGGCAAGCTGGAACAATCGCGAGTTTTGCCCTTCGAAATAGACCGGGACGACTTTCGCCTGTGACTGGGTGATCAGCTTGGCGGTGAAGGGTTTCCATGTGTCGTCCACGGCGGCGCGGGAGAACATGGTGGGAGCAGTTGACACGCCGCCGGCGGGAAAGACGACGATACAGCCTCCGTTCCGCAGAATGTCGAGGCTGCGTTTCCGGGTGGCGATATTGATGGCCTGGGCGTCTTTCGTGCCGGCAAAATCGATGGGGAGGATCCAGTCTGACGCTTCGGGCGCGCCATCGAGCACCGCATTGGTGAGGACCTTGAAATCGGTTCGGATGAGCGACAGCAAATGGCAGATCACCAGGCCATCGAGCACGCCGAATGGGTGGTTTGCCACCACGACGAGCGGGCCGGTTTTGGGGATTGCGGCGTGGCGGGCCACATCGATCTCGACGCGCAGGTCGAGCAGTTTTACTGCGGCGGCAAAGAAGGGGACGTCTTCAAGATCTTCACGGTATTGGCGGTAGAGTTTCTGGATGCGCGGCTGGCCGGACAGGCGTTCGACGGCGCGGACCAGCCGCTTCTTGATCGGATGGTCGAAATAGTCGGCATAGGACAGGGATGGGAGATTGTCGTTGGCGAGCTCCATAGGCGCAGTGTGCGAACGCTTGGCGGATCATGCAAGGGGTGAGGCTGGCGCGGTCCAGACCAGCCTCACATCGGGGGTGCGCTCTTCATTGTTGGCGCCATCGGTCAGTTCCGCTTCGCGAAAGCCGTGGGCGGCGTAGAAGCTGCGGGCGGCGGTGTTGTCCTGGAAGGTCCAGAGCTGGAGGCCGCCCTGCATGGCCTGAGTGAAGGACAGAAGGCGGCGGCCATAGCCGCGGCGCCAATGGGCAGGGGCGACGTAGAGATGGTCGATCCAGCCGGGTCGGGTGGCGATGAAGGCGGCGGGTTGGCTATCGGCTTCGCAGATCGTGAGCTGGGACGGGCCGCTCAGGACGGTTTCGAAGAAGGCGTGATCCTCTTCGGGCGTGTGCAGAATGGGGAGCCATGGCATGGCCGCCGCGCGCGCCTCACGGTGGAGGCGGGCGAGCGCTTCGGCATCCCCGGGTCGGGCGTTGCGCATGAACTGCAACATCCCCGCTAGTGGTACACATCGCGCCGGGCTGGACAAGCTGGTAGCGCTGCTTCCGGTGCAGTCCGCGCGCGGCCATCAACAAGCGGCGGGACAGGGCCAAGCCGGGACGCTATAAGCGCTGCATGGACACGACATTGAACATTGCGATTGCCGGTGTCGGGGGTCGGATGGGGCGCCAGCTTGCCCGCGCAAGCCTGGCGGCGGGTCACGGGCTGGTCGGCGGCACGGAGCGGCCAGATGCACCGGAACTGGAAACCGACATTGGCAGCCTTGCCGGGGCGCCGGCACCGCTGGGGGTGTTACCGGTCACCGATGTGGCGACAGCGGCGGCTGGAGCGGACGTGTGGATCGACTTCACCGCGCCTGCGGCGACGCTGGGCGCGCTGGAGGCGCTGGCCGATACCGGCGTGCGTGCGGTGATTATCGGTACGACGGGGTTCACGCCCCGGCAGGCGGACGCTGTTTCTGCTCACGGGAAGCGGTTTGCAATCGTGGCGGCGGGGAATTTTTCACTTGGGGTCAATTTGCTCGCGGCTGTGACCCGGCTGGTGGCCGCCCGGCTTGGGGAGGGGTGGGACGCGGAAATCCTGGAAACCCATCATCGGCGGAAAAAGGATGCGCCATCGGGGACCGCGCTGATGCTGGGCGACGCGGTGGCGGCTGGTCGGGACACGATACTGGCGCAGGTGCAGGCCGGGCCGTATCTGGGCGCTGACGCGGAGCGTGTGGCGGGCGAGATCGGGTTTTCGGTGCGCCGCTCTGGCGGGATTGTCGGCGCGCATGAGGTGACATTTGCGAGTGAGACGGAGATTGTGAGCCTGGGGCATACGGCGCTAGACCGCTCGGTGTTTGCCGATGGCGCATTGGCGGCGGCGCGCTGGGCGATGGCGGCACCGGCGGGGATGTATGATATGGATGACGTGCTGCGCCTGAAGGCGTTGGGTATTGTGGGAGAGAGTTGATCTCGCTCGGGACCGAATGAATACCCTATTGGACGCTCACATCCGGGCGGGCCGGTCCATGAAGAGGCTGTGGGGGTGGGCGGCATAGTCGGCGAACGGGCCGCAGGGGGCGAAGCCGAAGCGGGCGTAGAGCCCGCGGGAAGGGGCGAAATGGTCCGTGGTGCCGGTTTCGAGCGCCAGGTGGGCCGCGCCCTGTGTCTTGGCGAGGTCGATCAGGGCGGCGAGGATGGCGCTGCCGGCACCGTTGCGGCGGAACCGGTCGTCGCTGCGCATGGATTTGATCTCGAAGAGCCCGTCGCCATGGTGTTTCAAGGCACCGATGGCGGCGAGGTCCTTGCCGCGCCAGGCTGCCAGCATCTGAACATCTGGGGCGCGCAAGCCGTCCAGGTCGAGCACGAAGCACGCATCCGGCGGGGATATGGCGCGCATGTTCTCGAAATGCGCGGTGAGGAGCGCGATGACTGGGGGTTCGGTGACGTTGCTGGGGCGGATGTCGAGGTCAGCCGTCATAGGCGGCGGCCAAGTCTGGGTCTTTCCTTGCGACGAGATCGGCGAGGTCGGCGATGACCTTGGCCTGTTTCCAGGTCGCGTCATCCTGCATCTTGCCGTCGAGCATGGCGACGCCGCGGCCATCGGGCAGAGCTTCGAGGATGCGGCGGGCGAGTTTTACTTCGTCCGGGTCGGGGCTGAAGACCTTCTTGGCGATGGCGATCTGGTTGGGGTGGAGCGACCAGGTGCCGACGCAGCCGAGCAGGAAAGTGTTGCGGAACTGCTGCTCGCAGGCCTCAAGGTCGGCAATGTCGCCGAAAGGGCCGTAGAAGGGCTTGATGCCGGCCATGCCGCACGCATCGACCATGCGGGCGACGGTATAGTGCCAGGGGTCCTGCTGGGCTGAGGCGCGGGGGGCGCCGTCTTCGTTCGGATCGTCGATGACGCGGTAGAAGGGGTGGCCGCCGCCGACGCGGGTGGTTTTCATCTTGCGGGAGGCGGCAAGGTCTGCCGGGCCGAGGGAGATGCCCTGCATGCGGGGGCTGGCCAGCGCGATTTCCTCGACTCGGGCGACCCCTTCGGCGGTTTCGAGGATAGCGTGCAGGAGGATGGGGCGGGTGAGCCCGGCCTTGGCTTCGAGTTGGGCAACAAATTGGTCGACATAGTGGATGTCGAACGGGCCTTCGACCTTGGGGATCATGAGCACATCGAGCTGGTGGCCGGCTTTCATGACCAGTTCGGTGACATCGTCGAGAAACCAGGGCGAATTCAACGGGTTCACGCGCGACCAGAAGCCGGTACCCGCGGCCTGCCAATCGACCATGGAGGCCATCTCGATGACGCCGGCGCGGGCGGCTTCCTTGGCGTCGGCAGGGATCGCGTCTTCAAGATTGCCGAGGATCACGTCGGCCTGGCCCGCCATCTGGGGCACCTTGGCGCGGACCTTGTCGAGATGGGGCGGAACGAAATGGATCATCCGTTCGAGCCTGACGGGCAGGTCGCGCATGGGTTCGGGAGCGCCCGCGGCGAGCGGTTTGAAGAACTGGCGGGGCGTGCGCGCGGTCATGGGAGGCTCCGGTCGAGGGGGGAATACGCTGGACGCTAAGGCGGCACGCGGGCGGGGTCAATTCGGCGGATGGCGCCAGCGCCGTCCCTGCAACTGCCTTTCGCTTTCAGTCGCAGGTAAGACCCTGTATTGATACTGGTTTTGACATTCTTAGTGCGCGTTCCCACATGGGGGTTCAGAGCGTTGGAAGAGCAACCCCATGGCCCATGATCACGCCCTACCCGGCTCCCTGCCGGCCCAGGATGCTGCTGCGATTACCAGGAATGTTGCGCGCCTGTCGGTGGCGACGGCGATTGTCCTGATTGGGCTGAAGCTGTGGGCGTGGATGGCATCGGGATCGGTGGCGATGCTGTCCTCGCTGGCCGATAGCGGGCTGGATGGGATGGCGTCATTGTTCACACTGGTGGCGGTGAGCTACGCCGCGCTGCCGCCCGATGAGGAGCACCGGTATGGGCACGGCAAGGCCGAGTCCTTTGCGGCGATGGTGCAGGCGGTGCTGGTCGGGGTGTCGGCGACGCTTGTGGCAATGGAGGCGGTGGCGCGGTTCAGCGACCCGCAGCCGATTGCAGAGAGCAAATTGGCCCTGGCGGTCATGGGCATTTCCATTGCGCTGACGCTGGCGCTTGTCTGGGCACAGACCCGGGCGGTTCGCCAGACCGGGTCTGTGGCGACGGCCGGGGACCGGGCGCATTATGCAGCAGACCTTGCAGCAAATGGCGCGGTGATTGTTGGCATATCCCTGGCGGCCTATTCCGGGTTGCAATGGGCGGACCCGGCGGTGGGGCTTCTGGTGGCGGGGTGGCTGGCCTGGAGTGCGATGGATGTGGCGCGCGGCGGATGGGACCAGTTGCTCGACCATGAACTTCCCGATGAGGCGCGCGCCCGCATCCGCACGCTGGCGCTGTCGACGGGTGGCTTGCTGGATGTCCATCAGCTCCGCACGCGGGCGTCCGGGCCCTATGTGCACATCCAGTTCCATGCCGACATGCCGAAGGGGATCACCCTGGTGGATGCGCACCAGCGGATGGTGGCTGCGGAACAGGCGATTGTGGCGGAGTTCCCGTCCGCCGATGTGCTGATCCACCCGGACCCGCGCGGCGCGGCCGAGCCCCATGGCAGCGAGCCCTTCAACGAGGGCGCAGACGAGTAGGCGAGGACACGCCAGGCGGGTTTCATTGACAGCGACAACACCGCTGATCAGGGTGGAGGGGGAGGACTTGATTGTGGCCAACACCCCTGATCGCCTGGAACTGACCGGCGCGCCTGGCTCGCCCTATACGCGGAAGATGATTGGCGTGCTCCGCTACCGGCATGTGCCGTATTCGGTGTTCTGGGGCTCTGGCGCTATTCCAGAGGGATACCCGGTGCCCCGGGTCCGGCTTTTGCCGACGGTGTTCTTCCCCGATGGCGAGACGGGCGCGTTGGTGCCGGTGACCGATTCAACGCCGATCATCCGCCGGCTGGAGACCGAGATCGCGCCTCGGTCGGTGATCCCGCGGGATCCGATTCTGGGCTTTCTCAACGATCTGATCGAGGATTATGCGGATGAATGGCTGACCAAGGCCATGTTCCACTTCCGCTGGGCCCATGAGGCGGATGCGACGAACGCTGCTCCACTGCTGATCTATTGGGGCATGAACACGGCCCCAGAGGAGATGGCCGAGACGCTGGGCGCCGAGTTTGCAGAACGCCAGATCGACCGGCTTTCGGTTGTGGGGTCCAATTCGGTGACCGCTGAAACGATCGAAAGTTCCTATGCTCGGTTTATCGGTATTCTGGACGCGCTGATCGCTCGCAAGGGATATGTTCTGGGTGCGCGACCATCGTCTGCGGATTTCGCCATTTTTGGCCAGCTGACACAGCTTGCGATTGTTGAGCCGACATCTGCGGCCGTGACCCATCGCGTGTCCCAGCGGGTGCGGGCGTGGGTCGATCTCATGGACGACCTGTCGGGGGTGCAGCCCAAGGCCGATGACTGGTTTGGCGCCAATGACGCGCGCGAGGCCTTGGCGCCGCTGCTGGCTGAAATCGGACGGACTTACGCGCCCGCCATGGTGGCCAATGCGCAGGCGGTGATAGCGGGCGAGGCGACTTTCGAGACAGAGATTGATGGCCGGCCATGGCGCCAGCCGGTGTTCCGGTACCAGGCCAAATGCCTGGGCTGGCTGCGAGACGGCTATGGGAGCTTGTCGGGCAATGAACGCGGCGCGGTCAATGCGGTCCTGACGGGTACGGGTTGCGAACCGTTGTTTGCCTAGGGTTCATACTCAATTGGACCGGTAGTTTTTCGCCGGAAATGGACATCTAACGAGCCTGACCAAATGGCTGTTATGTGTGTTTGTTCGCCGCTCGGATAGCGCGCTTGACGCTCGTGTATCAGCTATTTTTCCAAATGGAGCCTGATATTGTCCTCCCAGATGCGATAAGCTTCGCCGCTAAGATGGATGCGGTCATTTGAAAAAGTCGGATCGATCGCTCCACCTTCGCCAAGAAACCAGGGGTGAGCGTTTATAACAGTGACATGGCTGCTTGAAAGCTTCGATCGGACCAACGCGTTGAACGCTTCAATCTTGTCAGCATGCTGAGCTTCCCGGGGAAAGAGCGTATACACAAACAGCGCGGTCTCAGGCAGAGCCGCTTGGAGCTGGGAAAGAATCTTCTGAAGGCGTACCCATGTCTCCTCAGGGGTATCATCCAGTCGGGAGAAGTCATTGCCGCCGATATAGAGGAACACTTTGCTAGGTCTTGTCTCGATAATCTGGTCAAGCCGGTCGAAGACGCCTTGTGTAGCATCGGCGCCGATCCCGCGATTGAGTGTGGTTGTGTTTGGGAACAGATGGCTCCATTCGCCCTCTTCGATGATGCTCGAACCGAGGAACACCACCGCGTCTTCTGGCACGTCCAGGCCACGCCACTGATCCACGCGTCGGTCCCAGCGCAGCTGGATGTAAGCGTCGAGCGCCGTTGCTGGAATGCAGTCAGCAGATGACGCGGTCTCTGCATCCATATCGGCGCGGCCCTCGTTTTATGGTGTGGCATCCGGCAAGCACCAAGAGGCATGCAAGACAGTGGAGGGCCAAGCCTGGTCGATTTGATCCTATAGACATGTTTTCAGCCTCTTGTTCTTGCTTGCGTTTCACTTCGATGCCGCGATCTCGGCAACCAGCGCCGCATGGCGAGCACGGTCGAGCTTGTAGCCACGCAGGATCAGCAGGATCGCGACGGCGCCGAGTGCAGGCACCAATGCCATAATGGCTCTCATACCGATCAGGGTGGCTTCGCTCTGATCCGCATTGGCCTCGAAACCCACCACAGACAACAAACCGCCAAGCAATACTGCATTGATGCCAACCGCCGCCTTCTGGGCGAAGGTTGCAAAGCCGAACGTCTTCGCCTCGGCGCGCACACCGGTTCTCGCTTCGCCATATTCGACCGTATCGGGCAGCATGGCCCAGAACATCACCGCGAGCGCTGCCCCGCCTATGCCCGTCAGAGTGATGGCAAACAGTGTGATGGCGACGGAGTTGGTCGGGTTCAGGAAGAAGATCAGATACCCGGCCAGCGCGATCAGGACGCCCCATGTCAGACTGTTGCGCTTGGAGGTGCGCCCTGCCAGCCAGACCCAGACCGGAACGGCGAATATGAGCAGGATCGCCGGCAACACCAGGCCGATCACAGTCAGCTCGGGTCGCATCAGGTCATATTTGAAATGATACAGCATGTTCTTGCCGAACATGCCCAGACAGATCGAGGCGATCACGATGATCGCGAAGACGCGGATCAACGGCGGGTTGCCTAAGAACATCGGGCCAATGGATTTCAGATCCGACCAGAATGGCGTAGAGCTTGCCATTTCGCCTGTGGCGGGCTCGCGCATGGTGAAGAAACAGTATAGGATGGCGAGAAATGCGATCGCTCCGGCAATGGCGGCGGCGGTAAAATAGGCTTCCGCTTCACGTCCTTCGCCAAACATGCCGACCAGAACGGGCGTGATGAACACCACGGCGAGCCCGCCACTGGCCGCGCCGACCATGCGAAATCCAGCCAGCACCGAGCGCTCCTGCGCATCGCTGGTCAGTCGCGCCTGCAATGAATTGAACGGCATCGAGACGACGGTATAGGCGGTTCGCAGCAGCAGATGTGTGACAATCGCCCAGGCGATGAGGCCAAGCGGCCAGGCCTCCGGCGGGGCCGAGAAGGCGAGCGGATAGGATACTGCAAACGGCGCAGCGCCGAGGAGAAGCCAGGGGCGATATTTGCCAATACGTGTCCGTGTCCTGTCGGCAAAGGCGGCGATCACCGGATCGGTGACAGCGTCCCAGACCATCGCGACAAGATAGATCCCGCCCGCAATTGTCGGCGCGATGCCAAGCACGTCTGTGTAGAAATACATCAGGAACAGTGCTGTGCCCTGCCAGACCAGAAGGAAGCCGAAATCACCAACGCCGAAGCCGATGCGAACAGGCAGGGGCACCTTGCCTATCAACTCAGAAGGGAAGACAAACTCACAGGATGCGCTTCAGTGAAACTCCGTTATTCGGATTTCTCGACCCATTCCAAACAACTCAAG
>JBCCBN010000011.1:0-35111 GCA_039034035.1 Pseudomonadota bacterium | reverse complement strand
GAGTTTGCAGCAACAGCAATAGATCAAAGGCAGTAGTAGTTAGGGTAGTTCTGCCTGCCCACCAGCTGGGCGCTAGGCGCCGGTCTCGGCGGTGTCGTCGGCGACGGCCTCCACACCCTCGCCGCCTTGCCGTTCAAGGCGCTGCTGCTGCCTTTCCCCGACTATATTGCCGGCGGCGTTCTCGGCGCCCTTTCGCTGGCTGCAGGCCTGTCTGCACTCGGTTTCGGCCGCCGCGACGCCCATGCCCTGCAAGCGGCTGCATCGGTTTCCGGTGCCCGCGCGGCCCGCCGGGCCCAGGGCTTCACCGGCTGGTTCGGCGCCCAGGCCTCGTCGCTCTACACCGCTCTTCGCCAGCGCGCCGCCCGCCAGCCGCGCAAGCCCGCTCACCCCGGCTATGACGAGGACTATGTCCTGCGACCATCTGAATTCTTCCGGCGCGAACCAGACAGCGACACCGGCGCCGAATTCGACGACGCCGACCTCTACCACGACCCTGACACCGAGCCCTTCGCCCCCCCGCCGGGCCCCGATAGCCATCCCCACACCGTGGTCGACCGTCCCGATGGCCCGGTGCTCAAACCCCAATCAGTCGCCCCACCGGTCCAGCGCGCCGCACCGAAACCCCGCGTCCGCGCCCGCAAGGGTAAGCGCGCACCCTGGGCCCCGCCCATCTCTCTGCTCAACACGCCGCCAACCGATCGCGCCCAGATTGACGAACCCGCCCTGCTCGAACGCGCCCACCATCTTGACGAAGTGCTCAAGGAATACGGCGTCCGTGGCCGCATCAAGGAAATCCGCCCCGGCCCGGTCGTCACCCTGTTCGAGCTCGAACCCGCCCCCGGCGTGAAATCGGCCCGCATCATCGGCCTCGCCGACGATATCGCCCGCTCCATGTCCGCCGCGTCCGCCCGCCTCGCCGTCATCCCCGGCAAGAACGCCATCGGGATCGAGCTTCCCAATGAAGATCGCGAGACGGTCTACTTCCGCGCCCTGCTCGAAAGCGCCGCCTGGAAGGACACCAAGGCCAAGCTCCCCATGGCGCTGGGCGACGATATTGGAGGCCAGCCCACCGTGGTCGACCTCGCCAAGATGCCCCACCTGCTGATCGCGGGCACCACCGGCTCGGGCAAGTCCGTCGGCGTCAACGCCATGATCCTGTCGCTGATCTACCGCCTGCCGCCCGAGGAGTGCCGCTTCATCATGGTCGATCCCAAGATGCTGGAGCTCAGCATCTATGAGGGCATCCCCCACCTCCTCGCCCCCGTCGTCACCGACCCGATGAAAGCCGTCAACGCTCTCAAATGGACCGTCCGCGAGATGGAGAGCCGCTACGAGCTCATGTCCAAGGCCAATGTCCGCAACCTCGCCGGTTTCAACGAGAAGGCCGCCAAGCACCGACAGACCAACACGCCGCTGACCCGCAAGGTCCAGACCGGCTATGACGAATACGGCAAGCCGGTCCACGAGACCGAAAACCTGCCCATCGACCACATCCCCAACATCGTCGTCGTCATCGACGAGATGGCCGACCTTATGATGGTCGCCGGCAAGGAGATCGAAGCCTGCGTCCAGCGCCTCGCCCAGATGGCCCGCGCCGCCGGCATCCACCTCATCACCGCCACCCAGCGCCCCTCCGTCGACGTCATCACCGGCACGATCAAGGCCAATTTCCCGACCCGCATCTCCTACATGGTCACCACCAAGATCGACAGCCGCACCATTCTCGGCGAACAGGGCGCCGAACAGCTCCTCGGCATGGGCGACCTCCTTTACCAGGCCCCCGGCGGCAAGACCAAACGCCTGCACGGCCCCTTCGTCAGCGACGAGGAAGTCGAAACCGTCGTCGAATGGCTCCGAGGCCAGGGCGAGCCCGACTATGACACGGGCGTCCTCGAAGAGCCCGAGGAAAGCTCCCCGGTCATGGACGCCATCATGGGCACGTCCACCGGCGACAAGGAGGAAGACCTCTTCGCCCAGGCCATGGCCGTCGTCATCCGCGACGGCCGCGCCTCCACCTCCTACGTCCAGCGCCGCCTCAAGGTCGGCTACAACAAGGCCGCCAGCCTGATCGAACGCCTGGAAGAAGAAGGCATCATCTCCGCCCCCAACCACGCCGGCAAACGCGAAGTCCTCTCCAAGGGCGACCCGGCAACCGAATAGGCTCGGCCCTCATTCCGAGACCGAACCTTGAGCGCGCCAAACCACCCTATTCCAGGTCAGGCACTTCCACAGCCGGCACCTCCGGCAGCTCGACCTCAACGCTGCCATAGCCCAGATACGTCACCGCGCCGAACACCGCGACAAAGATCAGCGCCGTCACCAGCGCGTTCATGAACCGGTTCTTGAACGCCAACAGATTGCCCACCAGCCCGACCACAAACACCAGCGCTGCCCCGATCACCACGGGCTCGAGCCACAACAGGCCCTCCGGCAAGAACCGCGACGGGATCTCCGCCATATCCGTGGAGACTTCCAGCTTACCCAGCCCGAAATAGGCCAGCGCCCCGAATACCACCAGGAACACAATCGCCGTCATCAGCGCGTTCACGAACCGGCCGCTATAGGCCAGCGAATTGGCCACAAGATCGATCAGGAAAACGATGATCGCGGCCACGATCACCGGCTCAAGCCACGCATATTCAGTTGGTAAACCCATCTTCCCCTCCTCCAGGACGTCTCCAAAGCTGGGGCCACACCCCCCACGCTTTCCAGACCCTAAAACGCCCCCGCCCCGCGCGAAAGCACAATCCCCAGCCGCCCGCTGTCCGGCGCGCCCCGCTGCCGGATAACCACCGGCTTATCCGCCCCCTCCCAACCCGGGGTATACTCCACCCCATGTCACTCGGTCCCGACTTCTTTCATCATCTCGCCATCCAGGGCGACGCGCTCTATGCCCGCGTGCTGAGCCGGGATGACGCGCAGCTTGTGCCCACGCGCCTGACCCAGGCTGCCGCCGCTCGCCTGCGCGCCGGCATCGCCGCACTCGAAAGCTGGCTGCGCCGGGTCCTCCTGCTCATGGCGCTAACCCTGGAACCGGGTCTCCAGCCGCGCGCCCAGCCCTGGGTGAAGACCCATCGCCCCCGGCTCAGCCCGCCGCACACCACCCTCCGCATCTTCCCCCGCGGCGACGCCCCCTCACGCGACCAGTTCGACCGCCTGCATGGGCGCTACGCGGCGCGCGAGCCCTTCAGCAACGGCCCCGTTTGGGCCGCGCCGCTGCTCGCCCGTCTCGGCGCCCTCAAGGCCCTGATCGACGCGCCCGAAGCCCGCGCCAAGCGGCTCGCCTTCCACCTCGCCCGTCGCACGCCGGGCTGCCTCCAGGCGCCCACCTATCGCGGCCGCACCTCCGGCCAGCGCTTCGGCACCGAAGCCAGCACCCTGTTTGACGCCATGGGCGCCGCGATCTGCGAGCGCAGCCGCGCCCGTCCGCCGCCCCTCGGTCCTGCTCCGCGCGCCGGGCCGCGCATCCGCGCGCTCTGAACCCCACAGGCGCAATCCAGACCTTCTGCTTCCCTGCCGGACGGCCGGCACGGGGCGCGCCGCGCATGGAACCGGCACTGATGCCCCTCAAATCCGCATGATCCGGTGCCCATATTCAGCGAATTCGCGGCTTGGGCGGGTCTGGTGCGGCAATCTGAACCCGAAGCAACGATTTCGGTCTGGATTGCCCCAATCCCGCCCCAGTCTGGCTTCACAGCCGGTGTGGATTGAGCGTACCGGCGCTGCCGCTTTCGGCCGGCGCCATCAAACACCCAATTCCCCAGAGGAACCTGGAATGATTTCGACCTTCGTGAGCCTGGCTGCAATCGTGGCCGGGGCGCCCTTCACCATTGAGCCCGCCGCCGTCGCCGCGCTCCCGGCCGCGTCCGCACCGGCGATTATTGCGTCCGAACCCCAGATCGCGCCGCCCATCGCCGCGCTGAAGGACCAGGAAAAGCACGCAAGGCCCCAGCCGCTCATCCAGATCCGCGCGCCGCAAGAGCCCGCCACAAATGATGCGCCCGCCGCAGAAGTCCTGCCGGAAACACCGGTGGTCCTGCCCGAACCCGAGCCCGAGCCAGCACCCGCTGAACCCGCACCCTCAGACACCACAATGCCCAGCGAGAGTGACACAAGCGACAGCGTGCCAATCGAAAGCGTGCCAGTCGATAGCGAACCAGTCGATAGCGAACCAGCCGCCGAGGCCGCGCCAATCGCAGACCCCACCTTCGTCTCGCCCACCGAACAGCGCGCCATCCTCAAGGCCGCCGGCGGTGCGCTGAGTTCGGTGGAAACCGCCCAGGGCCGGTTCACCCAGCTAGACCCGACGGGCCAGCGGGCCACCGGCAGTTTCGCGCTCCAGCGCCCCGGCCGCATGCGGTTCGACTATGATGCGCCCGTTCCCATCCTCATCGCCGCCGATGGCGCGACCGTCGCCGTGCGCGATGACGAGCTTGAAACGGTTGATCGGGTCCCGCTCGCCGCCACGCCATTGAACCTGCTGCTGGATGACCGGCTCGATTTCGAGACCGAGGCCGAAGTGCTGCGGGTGATCAAGGCCAATGGCCAGGTCGCCATCACCATGCGCGACCGCTCGGGCGAAGCCGATGGCGAGTTGACCCTCTATCTCGACAGCGCCAGCTACGATTTGATGGGGTGGCGCACCCTTGATGGCAATGACCGGCTCACCTTTGTCGAGCTGCGCGATGTCGATACCGGGGTCAGCCTCAATCCCCGCCTGTTCCGCATCGAGGAGTTCGAAGACGAGGATGATGACCGGCGATAGAGCCGAATTCGCTTCAAAAAGCGTATTTGAACAGGTCGATGTCCTTCTCGAACAAGCGCCCAATCGCCGCCTTCGATGCGTCGTCATAAAGGTCCTGATAGGTCGCTGATTTCGAATTCGGGTTCACGTTCCGGTGTACCGCTTCAAGCTGGACGCGGCCCTCTGTCCGCTCGCGGATTTCGGCAAAGGCATTGGCTGCGTCTTCGACCTTGTAGACATAGTCCATGCAGATTTCGCCGGTGTCATCAACCAGCCAGTCGGCCTGGTTCTTGTGCCAGGTCGGGTAGCTGCACGTGTCGCTGGCGGCGGTGAGTTGGTCGCAGAATTGGGAGAAACTCATCGTGTCGCGCAATTGCAATCCTTCCGCCCGCGCATAGATCGACGCGGTGCGGGCCCAGGGATTTCTGACGGCGGAGAATTTGAAGAAGTCCCGAAACACCGCTTCGGACGCTTCAACCAGCTCCGCATCGGTGGGGACGCCCTTCGATGGAAACGATGTGTTCGTCTTCAGCGCCTGTTTCAGGAAATAGGCATAAAGCCCCCGGCGTACCTGCATGGCATTGAGGTGGGGTTCGGGAAACATGAAATCGCCAGCCTTCCGGATCTGGCTTCTTACGGTTGTTGTTCCCGTCTTGGGGACAGCAATAAGTATACAGGAGAGATCGAAATTCACCGCCTCATTGAAGTGAAACGGCCGGGTTCGCATCCCCATCTCGCGAAGGATCTTGTCATAGACCCGCGGGGCCCGTTTCAGCGTCTTCAACATCGGCAATCGCCCGCCCTAACTGGTGCCCGGCAGTTACACGGCGAGATGACCGGAAGGCAAGACAGGCCCCGAAATGTGCGGGGCGGCCCGGAAAACGGGATCAAAGGCGCGTAAAAAAGCGACATCAAATCATGGCTCTGGTGTAGCGGCGGCGATACACACAATACAGTAACCAATTCGTGTCTTGAACTTTTGGGAGCAAGTGACATATTTACAACTGTCAGGGTAGCGCATCGGTCTCACCCCGAGCCGATGCCAGCGGCCCTGGCACACCGGTCCCTTCCCCTCCCGGTGTAGACGGAAACGTCTGATGCGCCCGAGCAATCCCCCCGTGCTCGGGCGCATTGACGTTCCAGGCCAAGCCCCGCCTTATATCGCGATGACCAGTCTCAAGATCGTGTCCTGGAACATCAATTCCGTGCGCCTTCGCGCCGCCAATGTCGCTGCGTTCACCAAGGAGGAGGCACCAGATGTGGTCTGCCTCCAGGAAACCAAGTGCCGGGATGGCGAGTTCCCCGAAAAAGCCTTCCAGGATATGGGCCTGCCGCATCTGGCGCTCAACGGCCAAGCCGGGGGACATCACGGGGTCGCGATTGCGTCCCGCTTTCCGATCACCCCGATCGCCGCGCCCGACCTCTGCCGGGAGGGCCATGCCCGGGTGGTTTGCGGCGAAGTCCAGGGCGTCGAGATCCACAATATCTACCTGCCGGCCGGGGGCGATGAACCCAAGCCGGACACCAATCCGAAGTTCGCCCACAAGCTCCACTTCATCGAAACCCTCGGCGAAGCCTATGCCGCTCGGCGCTCCCCCGGCGCCAAACCCCTGATCCTCGTCGGCGACCTCAATGTCGCCCCCCAGGAACATGATGTCTGGTCGCACAAACAGCTCTTGAAGATTGTCAGCCACACGCCGGCGGAAACCGAACGCCTCGAAGCGGCGCGCGAGGGCGCTGGATTTGCCGATATTGCCCGCGTGAAACACGGACCAGACCCCAAGCTCTATACCTGGTGGAGCTATCGGGCGCGCGATTGGGCCGCCTCAAATCGCGGCCGCCGCCTCGATCATATCTGGGCCAGTGAAGCTGCCCAGCCGCTGACAGATGTCGAGAGTTACCAGATCCACCTCGCCTGGCGCGGCGGCTGGAAACCCTCGGACCACGCTCCGATCAGTGTGCGGATGAATCTATAGCTGCTGCACAAGCGCCTTATTTCCGTTTCGATCGCTGGCGCAGCAAACGGTAGAAAAACGGGCTCAACGCGCCGATCAGAAAAACGTCGACGACCAGATGGATGAGCAGGTACAGGAACCCGATATCGGGATCGCGATCGCTGCCCAACGCATCGACCAGCAATGTGTGCAGCGTTCCACCGCCGCTGAGCTCCTGGTTCAACACCGCAAACACGAACACAAACGCGGCCGCCGCTAACGATCCGTACAGAAACAACCGCACCGCCCGCCAAGCCGTCATCCGGGGCACCATCCAGCGTGAGATCCGCCGCCGACTGCCAAAGATGGCGTCCAGCAGATCGTCAACATCTTCCTCGAATTCTTCCATCCTGATGCGGGCGACATTGATCGTTGCCAGACTTCTGAGATCCGGTGGCAGGTCTTCGGGCCGGGGCGGCGGCGTTTCGTTCAGCATCACCGGGATCACCTGCTTGCCGGCCTTGAGCGCTTCGGCGACTTCGAGGCGCACGAAATCCTTCTCGTTCAGGATGCGCGCCTCACCGGTAGCCGGATCGACCCCGCGCCAGTCCTGGCCGATCAACGCCAGCACGACGCCGCTCTTGTGGATGGCCTTCTGGATCGAGTGCACGAAATCCTCGCCCACCGGGATGGTCTCGTGGTCGAGGAACACGTGACGAATGTCCGGCATCTGTAGCAGGCGTTGCTCGATCGAGCGAGCTTCGGCTTCTGCGTCGGCCCGGCGGTAGCTGAGAAATATACGCATGGCTACTCGTCGAGATCCTGGTAGATGCCCGCTTCCACCACATGCCGCTCAGCTGGAATGGGCGACGGCCGGCGCTGTTTCACATTGCGCGTCCCCTGGGTTTCGAACTCGTAGATCAGCGCATGCAATTTGTGCCCGGCCCCCCAATCCTCCCCCGGCGCAATGTCCAGCCGCGTACCCGATCCCGCCGTGAAGACGGCCTGGAGATCGTCCTCGTCAGGCGCATCGGCCAGCGCGTTCGGATCATAGACTTCATCGGTCCCGGCCAGGATGATCTGCCGGTAGAAACCGGGCGGCGCATAGAACAGCCGGGTCAGATACCCCGACAGCGACCATTGCTCTGTGTCGCCGGGCGTCGTGAACCGAACCCCTTCAGCCAGCGGACGGCCATTGCGGTCGATCTGCTCCATGCGGGTGATGATCGCGAATCCATCGCAGCCAATCGTGTAGAAGGCCTGGTCCAGATATCCGGCACTTTCGAGCGCGTTCTGTACACGGATCTGTATACGGTTGACCGACGCCCCGCCCTCGCCAAGCCCGCCCATGACCAGGGCCCTTGGGATCTCGATACGCGCCGAAGGTTCCGGCGGCGGCCAGTCAAAGTCGAACGCCAGCGCGGTAGGGTCACAGCTTGCTGCCTCGCCCGCGCGCGGTTCGATATCGGCGAGCACATCGCCCAGAGAGACGTCCACATCATCCTCGGCGTCGGCGAAAGGATCACTCGCAGCTTCGTCTGCTGTTGTGGTTTCAGACCCGTCAGGGACGTTGCTGGCCGGTCCGCGACCGGGTGTGCTGATGCCGCGGCTGGGAGAGCCCGTGGCTGGGGCATTGGGCCGGATCACTTCCTCATCAATGAACACGGACCCATCGCTGCCGCGCACCGTGGTCACGACCAATATCGAGCCGTCGCGCTGAGGGAACCGATCAACTTCGGTGGTGTAATCGATCTCCTCCTCGATGATTGCGGGGTCGGCGTCCGGAGGCGCCCCGATAAGAGGCGACGTGTCGATTCCCGGCGCCTGCGACGGCCCCCCGGTGGCATCGCCTGCCCCCGTTGTTTCGCACGCAACGAGCGCGAAAGCAGCGAGCGGCAGAGTGCCCCAGCGGGCCCAGCGCACGTGTGCCCGGTTCATTGACAGGAATCTCATCGGGTCCCTCCTCCCAAAGCTTGTGATTGGACACTATCAAGCCCGGCGCCTGTGGGAAACGCATTATCAGCTGTTCAAGAATCCATGCTTGCCACCCGCCAGGTGGGTCCCGCCGTCACTGAGACGGACCACCATCACCAAGGTAGACCCTCGCGCAGATCGTGGGATCGGCAGGCCCTGTAGTCCCAGCGACAGGAAATAGCTGACCCATTTGCGCCCGCGCAGGGTCTCTCCGAAAGGGGGCGAGCCGGTGGGGCGGCCGGGTGGGTCAGCCGGGGCTCGCTGTGGTCAGGCCCGCTGAAATGCCGGAGGCCTCAAGGTGGGTATCGCCCTGCAAGCGGGCGGGAATGATTGCTTCGGCGTCGCGGTTTCCATCGGCCCGGAATTCATAGATCAGGGCGGTGACGTCATGGCGCGGCGTAAACGGGGACTCCCCGAACGTATTCGGCAGGGTGCTCGCGCCCGCGTCCAGCAAGGCATCGAGCTCTGCCTCGGAGGTCCGCGATCCATCGCCCTCGATGCGCCGGGGTGTCACCACAAATGTAATCTGGCGATAAAAACCTGGCGGCGCGTAGAAGAGCTGTGCGACATAGCTGGTCAAGCTGAACGGCCCGCTGGCATCGGTCGGTTCGAACCGCTCTGCGCCCTCCACCGGTGTACCGGCAGCATCGATCTGTTCGAGCCGTGTGACCACGGCGAACCCGTCACAGCCGATGCCGTAGAAGGCGCGTTGCGCGTAGCCGGCCGCGTCCAGTCCGCGCTCCAGGCGCATGGCCACGTCTTCGAGACTCGCGCCCGCCGGATCGATGTCGCCGAACAAGAGGGCGCGGGGTACGGTCTGGCCGGCTGAATATTGCGGCGGTGGCCACGGAAAGTCGGACAGGGTGCCGTCCGCGAAGCAGTCAGCCTCGAAGGGTGGTTCATATGGCTGAGTGGCGGTGTTCTCGTCCACAGCGCCGCAAGCTGCCAGCACCAGTCCAATGAGGGCAAAGAGCGCCCACGAGATCATCCCACGCATCTGACCATCTCCCACACTTTCAGACACTGCTCCCGCACCCAACGCGCGTTGCGCTGACGCTACGCCCAACAGGGTGGCCTGCCAATGGGGCCTTGGAGGAAGATGGGGCTGGAAGGCGTGCGCCGTGCGGTTGAGGCCCCGGAGCGCTGGCCATCGGACGCGCCGGCTGAGGGTGACGCCAGACCATGGGACCTTGAAACGTCAGGGCCCGCGGGTTCTCGGCGTTCGCATGGCGACAACCGAGACCGCGGGCCCTTGGATTACAGGTTCAGAACAGGACGTTCTAGAACTGTTGGGTGATCCCGATCTTGAACATCCGACCGAACGGATTGTGCGTGTACGGGTCATAGTTGAGATCGGTTGAAGCCTGGGGCGGGTCTTCATCTGTCAGGTTGAAGACGGATGCCGAGAGCCGGGTATTGCCGTCAAACAGGCTGAGATTGTAGGTGATGTCGTGGGTTACCTGGCTGTCGATCTTGCCGAGTTCTGGCACTGACGGCGCGACATCCTCATAATCGTCGGTATAGCGCAGATTGTAAGTCACCGTGTGCGGACCGGTGGCCGCTCTGGCGAAGATATTGCCGCGCAGTTCGACGAGGGTCTGGAAGGGCGTACCTTCGTTGAGGAAGCCGACGAAATCGCCGCCTTCGGCCAGGTTCACACCATCACGGTTGAGGAAGTCCTCGGACTCGTAGCTGAGCGTGTAGGTCCCGGTCAGGCCAACGCTGAGATCGATATTGCCCGTCTGCCAGGCATATTCGCCGAAGAAGTCGACACCGTCAGTGGTGATGTCCGTACCGTTGATGAGCTGGCGTTCGATCCGGGTGAGCCCCGCAGCCTGCGTGCCGAGCGGGAAGATCTGTGCCCGGAGGGACTCGCAGACGACAGAGCCGACACCAGCCCCACCATCGGCGCAATCATTGGCGGTATAGGCCGACACGATCTGGTCGAAGCTCTCGAGCTGGAACGGGTCGCTGAAGTCGAACCGCCAATAGTCGAGGGACCCGGTAAAGCCGCCCGTGTTGACGAGAACACCAACATTGCTGGCCAGGGCCTTTTCCGGCTCCAGGTCGGGATTGCCGATCGTATCGATGGCCTTGAAGGCGGTTGTCGGACCGACAAAGGCCAGGGAGGTGAAGCGGCCACCGAGCGAGCTTTGCGGCGCGCCGCGGAAGGTGGTGGAGACCGATCCGCGCAGGGCGACGATGTCGGTGACCTGCCATTTCGCTGCGATCTTGGGATCGAAGGTCGAGCCGCCATTCTCCTCGCCATAATCCTCGAAACGGCCCGCCACCTGGACGTCGAACGTGTCGCTGAACGGCAGGGCGAGTTCAAAGAAGCCGCCATAGATGGAGCGCTCGAACCGGCTCGGGAAAGAGCCCGACAGGAAGGCGTAGAGGCCGGTTTCCGCGCCTGTGCAATCGAGTGTGGTCACAAAGCCCTGGGTGATTGCCGCCTGCTGGGTGAAGGGGCATGGGAAATTGTTGAGATTGGAATTGCCGCTCAGGCTGAAGTCGAACACTTCCCGACGCACCTGGGCGCCGACGGCATAGCCAATGGTCCCTCCGGGCAGCGACCATTGGGTGTCGCCATTGAAGATCAGGTCGGCAACGAGCAGCTCGTTCTCGGTGGTCGAGAAAAGCGGGTCGACCAGCCAGTCCAGCAGGGCGTCCGAATTGGCAACGGAGGGGTCGAAGAAGGGGTTGGCCTCGCCCGTGACCGCAGAATTCGGGAACGCGTTGGAGAAGGGGTTGTAGTATTCGCACGGCCCGACACCGGGGGTTCCGGTATTGCGGTCGCAATCGGGGCCACCCAATCCACGCAAGGCAAAGGCGGAGTTTTCCACCGACATGTCATTGCCTTCATTCTTCGCCCGGCGGGACGAGTAGGCAACGCCGAGATCATAGTTCACGCCGCCATCGAACAGCGGGCCACTGAGGTTGAAGGCCGCCCGGTACTGGTTGCGAATGCGCTGGGCGGTTTCCGGTTGTCCGCCATCGACACCGGCCACGCCGGTATACCGGCCCCAGAACAGGATGGGCTCGTTCGGGTCGAACCGTGCAGCCCAATCGGGATTGGCTTCGAAGAAAGCGATCCGGCCCGGATGGTCTGGCAGGACGGCCCGGTCAGCGCCGAGCAGCGCCTGCGGCGGATAGGCTGGTGAGGTATCCCATTCGGGGATGTCCACCTCCGAGAAGGCCCCTTCGACGCGCAGGGTCTGTTCGCCGAACTCATAGGTGCCGACGCCGAGCAGTTTCACCGTTTCGGTTTCCTCGACGAGATTGTCGAAGAAGGTGTAGCGGAAACGGCAGAAAGGCGGCCCGCCGGTCTCGCCGCCTAGCGCGGCGCAATTTGGATCAGCGTTGAAGATGCTGGTAGCGCCAGGGCCGGGCGTGAAGTCGACGAATGTGCCGGGGTTACCGATCGAGGAGAACCCACCCTGGGGGTTGGACGCAAACGGGACGAACGCCCAATCCCGATCCTTGATATTCAGCTCACCGCGGCGGCCATATTCGGCAGCCAGCATGAGGTTCAGCTTGCCGAAATCTCGACCGAAGATCGCGGACAGTTCCGAATCGCCGTCCGAATCCTCGATGAACTGGTGAGAGGCCCGCAGTTCGACGCCTTCGAAATCGTCACGGGTGATGAAGTTGACCACCCCACCAATGGCATCCGAGCCGTAAAGCGCTGCGGCGCCATCCTTCAGGACTTCGGCGCGCTGGATGGCGCTGACGGGAACAAAGCTCACATCGACGCCGATGGCGTCAGAGGCAACATGGCGGCGGCCATTCAAGAGCACCAGCGTCCGGGCCGAGCCGAGGCCGCGAAGGTTGATGGTCGACGCGCCTTCGTTGCCCTGTCCGCCGCGGGTATCGAACTGGTTGGTTTCCCCGATCAGGCCCTGCGCCGACGGCAGGTTTCGCAGAATCTCGTTGATGGATGGCGCGCCGATATCATCAAGCTCGGTGCGGCCGACCACATCCACCGGAAGGGCTGCATCTTCCGGCGTACCGGCGATGAAGGAGCCGGTGACCGTCACTTGCTGCTGGCGAAGCTCTTCGCCATCGCCGCTTTCCTGCGCAACGGCCGTGCCGCCTGCAACCAGAGCCGCCGTGGATAGCGAATACACTAATCCCTTGGTATAATTCATGTTTAAACTTCCTCCCTGGTCGCTCGCACTGATTGCGAGTCGCGGTGATCATAAGAATCGTACTCGTTCACGAAAATGTTAAAACCCAAATTCGATTGTGCAGGTGCGAAGCCTGCTCATTTCGTTCTGGCTGTGTTGCAAAATTGCAAGATCCTGGAATTGGGGCTGGTTGGCATTTGTCTGCGGGGTGTATCCGGTTCAGCGGGGTCGCCGCCGGCGCTGCTTCCCCTACGCGACCGATTGCAAGGCACGACGCCGCGGGCCACTCTGGCTGCATGAGCGAAATCAAGCATGGCATTGTCAGGGAACAGCCGACCGAGATGGCGTCGGAAGGCGGGCCGCTGGCCGAGTATGACGGTGCGCACCCACCGGCGCCGCAATGGTTCCTGGATGCGGTGGCGCAGCCCTATGAATTGGGCGAGGTCATCGTTGAGGGCGCAAAGGTGTCCTACCAGCGCTGGGGCAAGCGCGGTGCGCCGGGGCTCTTGCTGGTACATGGCAATGGCGCCCACGCCCATTGGTGGGATTTCATCGCGCCCTACTTCGCCGAGCACTACAATGTCGCCGCATTGTCCTTCTCCGGCATGGGTGACAGCGGCTGGCGCGACGAATACCGGATGGAGACCTTCGCTGCTGAACAAGTGGCGGTGTGCGAAGATGCGGGGCTGTTCGATGGGCCGGTAAAGCCGATCATCGTGGCCCACTCCTTTGGCGGCTTCGTCACCCTGCTCACTGGCGCCGACTATGGGGACCGGCTCACCGGGACGGTGATAATCGATAGTCCTGTCAATCCACCGGACCGGCCCCGTCGTGGACCGCCGCGCACGGAACGGGCAAACAAGGTCTATGGGACGCTGGCAGCGGCCTTGGCCCGTTTCCGCCTGGCCCCGCCGCAGCCCTGCGAGAACCATTTCGCGATGGATTACATTGCACGCTGGAGCTTGAAGAAAGTCGCCCAGGGCAATGGGACAGGGGCCGGTGGAGCAGAGGCCAGTGGAAATCCGGGCTGGACCTGGAAATTCGACCCGTCAATCTGGCGCCATTTCGATGCGGGCCGGGAACCGGCAGAGCTGCTGGAAGCAACCCAGTGCCGGATTGCAATCTTCCGAGGCGAGGACAGTGACCTGATGCCAGACGATGTGGGCGACTATATGCAGTCGCTACTCGGCCATCAGGTTCCGTTCATTTCCATCCCCCACGCCCATCACCATGTGATGCTGGACCAGCCACTGGCTTTCGTTGCTGCCTTGCGGACGCTGCTTGATGAGTGGAAACACTCCCGCCCGAACCGGGACGGCCTGGATTGATGAGCGGCGGTGTCAGACCGTCGAGCGACATCGGAGGCGGTTGGAGCCCTGGCGGCGCGGCGTACAGTCAGGCCGTGAAGTGTGAGGCGGTGAACTGTCAGGACACGGAATAAATTGAGCCCGCCAGACGGGGACATGTCTGACGGGCTCAGCAGGCCATTTCCGCAGGCTGGGTGGGGGGACGCACGCGGAGGCCTGTTGTCTGTACCGAATTTCACAAATTCGACACATTGAACAGCCCTATGGCCGAGGTCGGGGCAGAGAGCAAGAGTGCATTTCGCGAAGATGTTGAAATCTTGCAGCGCTCTCGATTGGTGACGCGATCAATCCATGCCGGCCAAGCCAGGCGATCCTAGCCCTGCTCTGTCGCAGCGTCGTGTTTGCCCATCTGGCCCGGTTTGCCGTCAGAAGACAGCAATATGGCGATCCAGCGGGTGTTTTCGCTCTGCGCAAACAGGATCATCATCAACACGGTGAGCGGGGCGGACAGGAACATGCCCGGAATGCCCCAGATCGCGCCCCAGACCGCGAGGCCTACCAGCACGACAAGCGCAGACAGGTTGAGGCTGTCGCCCATCATCCGGGGCTGCAGGAAATTACCGATCGAGAATTGCCACAGGCTGACCGCGCCGAACACGAGCGCGGCATAGAGATAGGCGTCTGCCGGCGAATCCAGTGGCAGCCAGCCTGGCAGGGTTGGTTGGACCAGGGCGAACAGGGGCGGCACCAGCGCGGCGACGATTGAGCCGAGGGTCGGGATATAGTTCAGCACAAAGATCAGCGCGGCGAGGAACACCGCGTTCTCGACGCCCAGCAGAACGAGGCTGACATAGGTGAGAAGGGTCGTGATCGCCGAGATCACGGTCTGGGTCCAGAGGTAGGCCTCGATGCTGCGGCGGGCCTGGTCGCCGACCGCCTTGACCTGGGCGCGGTTTTCGGATTGGGGAAAGATTGCGTCGAGCTTGCTCGGCCAGTTGGCTTCGGCCAGGAACAGGAACGCCACATAGATCAGGATCAGCACCAGATCACCGCTGAGATCGCCCAGCGCTGCGGCGAGTACCCCGAAGAAACGCTGGCCGGTTTCGTTGAACACAAGCTCGGTCAGGGTGGGAGCGTCGCCCATGCCGACGAACCCGTACACATCGGAGATCAGCCCATTGATCCGGCGCTCATAATCGCCGGCCTGGGAGCCGCCGAACTGGGCCACCCCCTGCGCCATCAGAACGACAAATCCGATAAAGCCGCCCACCACGATCAGGATCGCGGCGCTGCGTCCAATCCAGAGCTGTTTGAGGTTGAAGGTTCGCTGGATCGTGCGGGCAAAGCCTTCGATGATCAGGAATAGGAAGATCGCCATGGCGAACGGGGCCAGGATGTCCCGCCCGAGATAGAGCAGCGCGATGATCACGCCGGTGGCGATGATCCAGGTGCCCGTGGTCAGTCCCCGGTTCATGGGCCAGCCCTCAGGCGAACCGAGGGGCGATTTTCAAATCCCTCACCCATCCCAGCTTTTCCAGCACCAAGAGGGCCGTGCCATTGTAATCGACGATCCGGTTCCACACGCCCCTGCGGGGCCGGTGGAGCGCACTGACCGGCTCGTCATGATGATGGTCGTGGAAGGCCTCGCCGCCTGTGAGCAGGCCGACAAGATGGTCGGCCCAGACCGGGGTTTTCAGGTGCCCCAGCACGTTGATGCCATAGGTCGTGGCGTGGAACTGGATCGCCCGGCCAATCGCGAAGCAGCCATGCAGGAATGCGGTCAGCAGAAGCGAGCCGCCGAGGAACCAGACGGCGAGATAGATGACGGCCGGGACGATCAGGTGGATGACCACGGAAATCTCCTGATAGAACCGGTCCATCCACATAATGACGGGGTGCTTGCGCAGCCACATCGCCATGGGGCGTTTCAGGTCGCGCTCGTCGCGGAAGAGGATCCAGCCGAACCAGGCCCAGCGCTTGGATTCGAACGGGTTGTGGGGATCGCCGGGCGCGTCGGAAAACCGGTGGTGCTGGGAGTGGTAATTGACCCATTCCTTCACCTCGCCCTGCATGGCGATCATCAGGTTTATCATGGTGATCACTTGGGCGGGCCAGCGCAATTCGCCAGCGCGGTGCTGCAGGATGCGGTGCAGCGGGCCGATGCCGAGATTGCAGATGAACACGGTCAGACCGATCACGCCAAGCCCGAGCGGCGCATACCACCAGTGCCAAGCCAGATCGCTGATTGCGAGGCCGAGGATCACCGCCGTGGTGGCAACAGCGACGCCGAGTATGGGATAGAGAAATACCGAGAAGAAGCTCGAAAAACTGAAGGTTTCCCAAGTCTTGGGAATGGCAATGGACCGGGGCGTCATGCGTCCAGCATCTCCTGAAGCTTGGCCTCCATGGAGGCGCGCGAAAGTCTTGGCCTCCTAGAAATGGGCGAGATTGCCGGCGCATGCAATCGGGATTTCACCGCCGAGAGCGGGCAAACCGGCGCACCGCTGGCCACGCCCGGCCCGGATCGGTCAGGCAATTTGCCGATCAAGGCTCTTGCGCGTGGAAATCACGGTCGGTACAAAGGCAGAACGAGAGGGGTGAGCATGGGGGAACGGGCAGACAGGCGCAAGCCGAAGGATCTGATTGCCGAAGCGGGCCTCAGCGACGCTTTCGGCGATGAAACCAGCGCCACGGTGGACTGTATCAGCTGCGGAGCGAAGGCGCCGGATGGGGTTGAGATCCGGCTGGAGGATGACCGGGCCTTTTGCCGGACCTGCGGCCTGGAGACCGGCGCGCGCAACTATCTGGGCCTGGCGATCGGCGCGAACAAGCGCCTCTCACCGGCCAACGAGACCAGCCGGGCGCTGCGGGAAGAGCACGGGGCGGATAGCCCGGCCGCGCTGCAGGCGCAGGTGCTGCCCGCCGGCACATCCCGGGCGAGCGCTTCAGATGTGGCGGGACACGGCGAACCTTCTCCCCTTTCGCAGCAATCGGACGCATCACCGGACATGGCCGGGCCGCGACCACGCCGGCCCTCGATTGGGGAGACGGTGATCATCGCTTCGCTGGCGCTCGCGTGCGCCGTCGCCGGCCTGATGGCTGCGGGCCTTTCGGCCTGGGCTAACCACCAGGCGTTCGGGGCGATGGTGGATGACCCGTTCCAGTCCCAGGTGTGGGCGTGGACTGGGGTGATTGCGTCGGTGTGCTCGTTCGGCGGATTTACGTTTGTCTATTGGCACTTCGCGAATGGCCGGGCGCGGGAAGGTATTCGCGCCATCCTGTTCGCGGTCGCCGGCGCGCTGACAAGCATTGTCGGAACCGAGATGTTCATGGGCAATCTGGATGCCGCCCGGGCCGCCAATGCTTCGGCGCTTGCCGCCCAGCGGCCCGTCCTGGAGGCCCAGATTGCCGATTGGCGCGCCCAGCTTGATAGCATTCCGGGTGATATCCGTACGGTGGAGGGGCTGACGGCCTATATCGAGGAAGTCGAACGGGTGGGGCGGACCCACCAGAAACCCTATCGCGATGCCAAGGTCGAATTGGGCCAGGCCCAGCGCCGCGCTGCGCTGGAGGGCAATATTGCCGACGCCCGGGCCGACCTCCTCGCGCTCGGCACGAGCGAAGCAGCCCCCCAGGCGCGACGGGACATTCCCAGCGTTTTCTTCGCGGTCATGCTGGAAGTGTTCTCATCCCAGGGCACATCCATCGGCCTTGTGGCGCTGCTCATTCTGTTCGGCGGTCAGCGTACGCGACGTGCCGGTTGAGGGACACTGAACCGGTTGCCGGTCTTACGCGACCAGGTGCGCCTCGGTCTGGGCGTCCACGTCCGCACGGGTCACGCCTGGGGCCAGCTCGATCAGTTTCAGGCCGCCATCGACCACATCGAAAACGCCCAGATTGGTGATGATGCGGTCCACCACGGCCTTGCCGGTCAGGGGCAGGGTGCACGCCTTCAGCACCTTGGTTTCACCGCGCTTGTTGGCATGATCCATCACTACGACGACGCGCTTGACGCCCGCGACAAGGTCCATCGCGCCGCCCATGCCTTTCACCAGCTTGCCGGGGATCATCCAGTTCGCCAGATCGCCGTTCTCGGCCACTTCCATGGCGCCCAGCACGGCGGCGGCGATCTTGCCGCCCCGGATCATCCCGAAACTGGTCGCGCTATCGAAATACGATGTCCGCCGCAACTCGGTGATGGTCTGCTTGCCGGCATTGATCAGGTCGGGGTCTTCCTCCCCCTCGAACGGGAAGGGCCCCATCCCCAGCATCCCGTTCTCCGATTGCAGGGTGATGTCCTTGTCGCCCACGTAATTCGCCACCAGGGTCGGGATCCCGATCCCCAGATTGACGTACCACCCATCCTGCAACTCGGCGGCGGCCCGTTCGGCCATCTGATTGCGATCCCAGGGCATCGGCCCCTCCTGTTGCTTAGACGTCGGCGATTCCCACCGGCACGTCGATCATCACCACCGTTCCCGCCGCGCCGCGCACCGGCGTCACCGTCGCGTCCAACCCATGGGTCAACGTCTCGATCAGGCGCCCGCCGACGGTCTCCGGGTCCGGAAACGGCCGATTCGACGGCAGGCCGACCCCATCGTCGGTCACCACCAGGCGCAGCCCGCCCGCGGCCAGCCGCGACAGCCGCATCTCCACGAACCCCTCGTCCATCCGGTCGAAGGCATGGGCGAAGGCGTTGTCCAGCACCTCCGACAGCAGCAGCGCGACGCGCACCGCCGCATCCGGGTTCACCTCCATCGCCTCGATGGCCTGCACGTAGCGGATGCCCGGACGGCTTTCCTCATGGGCGATGGCCGTGGCGACCCGGCTGATCAGCGACCCCAGATCGATCCCGGTCTCGCCGTCCATGCGCCGGTCCGACAGCTTCATCGATTCGTAGACCAGTTGCAGGCATTCCAGCCGTCGCGCGATGGCGTCGAAGGGCGCGAAGACCTCCGATTCCGCCATCTCGGTCTCGGCGATGGTCGCAAGAACCATCGACAGATCGGCCCGCACCCTGGATTGGATGTTGAACAGCAGCTCCTCCGCCTCGGTCTCTTCCCGTTCGGTGTCGTAGACCTCTTTCTGGATGCCCAGGAAGTAGATCACCTCGTCCTCGGCATCCGTGATCGGGGCGATGATCAGCCGGTTTAGGAACGGCTTGCCGTCGGCGCGGTAGTTCAGGATATCGACCGTGACGTCCTTGCGCGCCGAGATCGCCTCGCGCAGCCGGTCCACATCCGCCTTGTCCGTGTGCTCGCCCTGCAAGAAGCGGCAGTTCCGGCCGACCACGGCGGATCGCGCATAGCCGGTCGTCCGCTCGAAGGCGTCGTTGACGTAGACGATCGGATTGTCCTCGACCCGCGGATCGGTCAGCACCATCGCCACCCGGACCCGGCTGAACCCGGCCAGGGCCGTGTCGTCGCCGACCACGCTGGCCAGCTTCCGCCGCGATAGGGACCCGGGGCGGCTGGGCAGATTGCCCCCCTTCAGACCGGTTTCGGTCCGCTTGTCTTCCAGATCACGAGTCACGGGGCCGCGTCGTCCGCTGTTCGATCCGCTTCTCGTGCTCGCCCTGGATCAGGCGATGCACGTAGATGCCGGGCAGGTGGATATTGTCGGGGTCCAGCGATCCCAGCGGCACGATCTCCTCCACCTCGGCCACGCAGACGCGTCCGCACATGGCCGCGGGCGGATTGAAGTTGCGGGCCGTCTTGCGGAAGATCATGTTCCCCGTCTCGTCGGCCTTCCAGCCCTTGACGATGGACAGGTCGGCGAAGATGCCACGCTCCATCACGTAGGTCTCGGTCTCGCCGTTCGGGCCTGGGAAGTCCTTATGCTCCTTGCCCTCGGCGATGACGGTGCCCACGCCGGTCTTGGTGTAGAAGCCGGGAATGCCGCAGCCGCCGGCGCGCATGCGCTCGGCCAAGGTGCCCTGGGGATTGAATTCCAACTCCAATTCCCCGGACAGGTATTGGCGCATGAATTCCGCGTTTTCGCCGACATAGGAGGAGATCATCTTCTTCACCTGCCGCGTCTGCAACAGGATCCCGATCCCGAAATCGTCCACGCCCGCATTGTTCGACGCGAAGGTCAGGTCCTTCGTCCCGGCCTCCTTGATCGCGCCCAATAGCAATTCGGGGATCCCGCACAGGCCGAACCCCCCGGCCGCAATGAACATTCCGTCATGCAGAATCCCATCGAGCGCCGCTTCGGCGGAAGGGTAGATCTTCTTCATGTCCGGTCGTCCTCAGGTCGGTCTGTTCGAAAGGCTTACCCCAACGGCCCCCCGCCTGACAATCGTGCGCGACGGTACACCGTCACGATCGTCCCAGCGCTTGCGCCATCTCTCTCAATCGTGATTCCACCAGCCGGTCGACATCCCGCGCGGGCTGCCGCTTGGCGAAGACCTCCGCAAAGGGGTCGGGCGCGTCCACCGCGCTGCCCGCCATCTCGGCGATGACCGCATGGCCGCAGAAGGGCACATAGACCTCGGAATAGCCGCCCTCATGGGCCATCACCAACCGCCCGCCGCAAATGTCGCCCGCCAGGTCCATCACCTGCCGGGTCATGGCCCGGAACGTCTCGACCGTGGCCAGCATCCGGCCAAGCGGGTCCAGGATCGCGGCGTCCAACCCGCAGGCGACGATCAGAACATCCGGCCCATGCGCCCGGATCGCGGGCAGGGCCAGCCGCTCCATCGCGCGCAGATAGGCGACGTGTCCCGCGCCCGGGGGCAGGGGGATATTCAGATTGGCCACCGCCTCCGTCTCGAACGCGCCGGTATCCAGCGGATAATTGTTCTCCTGATGGATCGACACGGTCAGCACGTCCGGATCCTCGGCATAGATCGCTTCGGTCCCGTTGCCGTGATGCACGTCCCAATCCAGCACGGCGATCCGCTGGCAGAGCCCGCGCGCCCGGGCCCGTTCCACGGCCAGCGCGATATTTGCCATCAGGCAGAACCCGTTCGGCCGGTCCGGCAGGCAATGGTGCCCCGGCGGGCGGCTCAGCGCATAGGCATTCGCCAAATCCCCGCGCAGCACGGCCTCCAACCCATCGGCCACCAACCCGGCGGACAGGGCCGCGATCTCGTATCCGCCCGGCCCGAACGGCGCGCGGATCCCCAACTCGCCGCCGCCCGCGTCCGAGGCCGCCAGGAAAGCGTCCAGATACGCGGCCGGATGGACCCGCAGCAGATCCTCCCGCGCCAGCGGTGTGGCCGACCGGACATCCAGCTCGGCCATCAAGCCGGTGACAGTCATCAAATTGACCATCCGGCGCTTGGTCTCCGGGTCTTCGGGCAGCCCCCCGCCGCCGGCGATGGGCTGGACCAGCCCGCCCACCGGCGCCATCTGCGCGTAGTTCCCGCCGCCATGCCAGAGGCAGCGTTCGTCGTGGAAGAAGCCCGTTGTCATCGGATAACGCCGCGCCTCGACTTTTGTACGAATTGGGGAACGGGCGCCGGAACGTTACCCCAACTTGTGAATTTTCTCACAGATCCGGGTAGATCGGGAACCGGTCGCACAGCGCCTGCACCTTCGCCCGGACCGCCTCTTCGACCGCGCCATTCCCGTCCGCACCGTTCGCCGCGAGGCCGTCCACGACCTCGACGATCAGGTCCGCGACCTGCCGGAATTCCGGCTCCGCGAAGCCCCGCGTCGTGCCCGCCGGCGTGCCCAGACGGATGCCCGACGTGATCGTCGGCTTCTCCGCGTCGAAGGGTATCCCATTCTTATTGCAGGTAATATGCGCGCGGCCCAGCGCGTCCTCGGTCGCGTTCCCCTTCACGCCCTTGGGCCGCAGATCGACCAGCATCAGATGCGTATCCGTCCCGCCGGTCACGATATCCAGGCCACCCTTCTGCAACTGATCCGCCAGAGCCTTTGCGTTTTCAATGACTTGCGCCTGATAATCCTTAAAGCCAGGCCGCAAAGCTTCCCCGAACGCCACCGCCTTGGCCGCGATCACATGCATCAAAGGCCCGCCTTGGATGCCCGGAAAGATCGCCGAATTGATCTTCTTCGCGATGTCCCCATCATCGGTCAGGATCATCCCGCCACGCGGTCCGCGCAGCGTCTTATGCGTCGTCGTCGTCGCCACATGGGCATGCGGGAAGGGCGAGGGATAATGCCCGCTCGCCACCAAACCCGCGAAATGTGCCATATCCACAAGCAGATAGGCGCCCACGCTATCGGCAATCTCGCGCATCTTGGCGAAGTCGATGATCCGCGGAATGGCCGAGCCGCCCGCGATGATCATCTTCGGTTGATGCTCCGTCGCCAACTCCCGCACCTGATCGTAATCGAGCAGCAGATCCTGCTTGCGCACGCCGTACTGGATGGCGTTGAACCATTTCCCCGACTGGTTCGGCTTGGCCCCGTGGGTCAGGTGCCCCCCGGCATCGAGCGACATCCCCAAGATCGTGTCGCCGGGTTGCAGCAGCGCGGTGAACACGCCCTGGTTCGCCTGGGAGCCGGAGTTCGGCTGCACATTCGCGTAGCCGCAGCCGAACAATTGCTTCGCCCGATCCCGCGCTAAATCCTCCGCGATATCAACGAATTGACAGCCGCCATAATAGCGCCGCCCCGGATACCCCTCGGCGTATTTATTCGTCATCACCCCGCCTTGGGCTTCCATGACGGCGCGGCTGACGATGTTCTCGGACGCGATCAACTCGATCTCGTCGCGCTGCCGGCCCAGTTCCAGGCGCGTGGCCTCGGCGATCTCGGGACCGGTCTCGCCCAAGCTGGCGGTGAAGAAATTCGGGTCACGATGGGGGGCGTTCATCTGGCGCTCTCCTACTGTCGGGTTGCAGCCTCATAGCCGTCTCACACGCCCACGAAAAGCGTCGGATCGCACAAGTTCATCATGAGACGCGCGCTTGCGTTTCCGATCCGCACCCCGCAACCCTGCGCGGAAACGGGGGACCTCCATGCCGAACCGCGCGCGCAAGATCGCCTTCCTCGCCTCCGACACGCCGGAAGCGCAGGGCGCGCTGGGCTGCCTGGCCGACCGCTACGGCCAATGCGCGCCCGATCAGGCCGATGTGGTGGTCGCCCTGGGTGGCGACGGTTTCATGCTGGAAACCCTGCATGCCACCATGGGCCTGGACGTGCCGACCTATGGCATGAACCGGGGCACCGTCGGCTTCCTGATGAACGAATACGCCGAGACGGGCCTGACCGCGCGCCTGGAAGCGGCCGAAGAGGCGGTGATCAACCCGCTGAAGATGATCGCCACACGGGCGGGTGGCGAGGTGGTCGAGGCGTTGGCCATCAACGAGGTCTCAATGCTGCGCGCCGGCCCGCAAGCGGCCCGGCTGCGGATCAGCGTCGATGGCAAGCTGCGCATGAACGAACTGGTCTGCGACGGTGCCCTGGTGTCGACTCCGGCGGGATCGACGGCCTACAATTATTCGGCCCATGGCCCGATCCTGCCCATCGGATCGGACGTGCTGGCCTTGACGGCCATGTCCGCGTTCCGCCCCCGGCGCTGGCGCGGGGCGCTGCTGCCGATCACGGCGCGGGTGCGGTTCGACGTTCTGGATCCGGACAAGCGGCCGATGATGGCCGAGGCGGATGGCGGCTCGGTGCGCGACGTGGTCTCGGTCGAGGTGGCGTGCGAACCGACCGTGACCCATCGGCTGCTGTTCGATCCGGGGCATGGATTGGAAGAGCGGTTGTTGCGCGAGCAGTTCACGTAATCAAAATGACAGGCTGCGCCTGACGACTTTTCTATGCTGGGGCTCTGCCGTTCGCAGGCTCACCCCCGGGATATTTCCGAAGGGAAGAAAGACCGGTGGTTGCGAGACGCAGGGCCCGCGGCCTAGAAGCGCGCGATCCGTCGCAGAGAGAGCCATGGCCCGCACCCTCATCACCTCCGCCATTCCGTACATCAACGGGATCAAGCATCTGGGGAACCTGGTCGGCAGCCAGTTGCCCGCCGATCTCTATGCCCGCTATCGCCGGGCGCGGGGCGACGAGGTCATGTTTATCTGCGCGACCGACGAACACGGGACCCCGGCGGAGCTGGCGGCGGCCAAGGCCGGGAAGCCCGTGGCCGAATATTGTGCCGAGATGTGGCAGGTGCAGAAGGACCTGTCGGACGGGTTCCGGCTGTCCTTTGACCATTTCGGCCGGTCCAGCAGTCCGCAGAACCACCGCCTGACCCAGCACTTCGCCGGCAAGCTGGACGAGGCGGGTCTGATCGAAGAGCGCAGCAGCCGCCAGGTCTATTCCCACACCGACGGCCGCTTCCTGCCCGACCGCTATGTCGAGGGCACGTGCCCCAATTGCGGCTACGATCGCGCGCGTGGGGATCAATGCGAGAACTGCACCAAGCAGCTCGACCCCACGGACCTGATCGACCCCCGCAGCGCCATCTCCGGCAGCACGGATCTGGAAGTGCGGGAGACCAAGCATCTGTTCCTGCTGCAATCGAAGCTGCGTGACCGGCTGGACCAATGGATCGACGGCCAGGATGGCTGGCCGGTCCTGACCACCTCCATCGCCAAGAAATGGCTCCATGACGGCGATGGGCTGCAGGATCGCGGCATCACCCGCGACCTGGATTGGGGCGTTCCCGTCCGAAAGGGGACGGAGCCCTGGCCCGGCATGGAGGGCAAGGTCTTCTATGTCTGGTTCGACGCGCCCATCGAATACATCGCCGCCACCAACGAATGGGCCGACGCGTCGGGCGGCGATTGGGAGCGCTGGTGGCGCACCGACAAGGGCGCGGACGACGTGCGCTACGTGCAGTTCATGGGCAAGGACAACGTGCCGTTCCACACGCTCAGCTTCCCGGCCACGATCCTGGGCTCGGGCGAGCCGTGGAAGACGGTCGATTACCTGAAATCTTTCAACTACCTGAACTACGACGGCGGCCAGTTCAGCACGTCCCAGGGCCGGGGCGTCTTCATGGACCAGGCCCTGTCGATCCTGCCGGCGGATTACTGGCGCTGGTGGCTCTTGTCCCACGTGCCGGAAAACAACGACACCGAATTCACCTGGGAGAACTTCCAGGCCTCGGTGAACAAGGACCTGGCCGACGTGCTGGGCAATTTCGTGAGCCGGGTGACGAAGTTCTGCCGCTCGAAATTCGGCGAGGAGGTGCCGGCGGGCGGCGACTGGGGCGACACCGAACGGGTCCTGATCGACCGGCTGACCAAGGGCGTCGCCGCCTATCAGGCCCATATGGACGCCATCGAAATCCGCAAGGCCGCGGGCGAGTTGCGCGGCCTTTGGGTCGCGGGCAACGAATACCTGCAAGAGGCCGCGCCCTGGTCGATTTTCAAGACCGACCCCGACCGGGCCGCCGCGCAGATCCGCCTCGCCCTGAACCTGATCCCGTTCTACGCGACGCTCTCGGCCCCCTTCATCCCCGATGCGGGGGCCACCTTGCACCGGGCCATGGGCACCGAGGCCAGTTGGCCGGATGACGTCGAAACCGCGCTGACCACGTTGCAGGCGGGCCATGGCTTCACCGTGCCGGATGTCCTCTTCGCCAAAATCTCCGACGAGGATCGCGAGGCCTGGGCGATCAAGTTCGCGGGCACGCGGGACTGACATGCGCCTGGCGCTGGTCGCCCTTCTGGTGCCCGATTACGACGCTGCGCTGGCCTTCTTCGTCGACGGCCTGGGCTGGACCTGCACTGCCGACGAATCCCAGGGCCACAAGCGCTGGGTGACGGTCGCGCCGCCCGGCGGCGGGACGGCGCTGCTTCTGGCGCGGGCCGTCGGCGACCAGGTTCGGGCCGTCGGCGATCAGCATGGCGGGCGTGTGGGCTTCTTCCTGCAGACCGATGATTTCACCCGCGACGCGGCCCGCATCGAAGCCGCGGGCGGGGTCTTCCAAGAAGCCCCGCGGGCCGAGCCCTACGGCACCGTCGCGGTATGGCGCGATCCCTGGGGAAACCGCTGGGACCTGATCGAATCGGGTCGCGCCTAAGGGTGCTCGACCGCAGATTTTGACCGCATCGAGGCGGATAATCGGTGACATCGCGGGACCTTCCGCGACAATCCATCGAAAGGTTAATAATTCGTTTCCGATTTGGGCATTTTTGACCCTCGGCGCTTGTCCGCCGACCGCGCCGTCATGCAAGACCGGCGGCGGGTAACGGAACCATTCGGATCAAGGGATTTTTGGGGCTATGGGTGGATTGCTGATTATCGGCGCGATGGCGCTGGGTTTGGGGATTTTCGCGATCGTCGATGACGACGACAATGGCGGCGACGACGGCGACGATGACATCGACGAGGGCGGCCCCATCGGAAGCCCGGCCGATGCGGTCGGCACGGCTGGTGATGACGAGCTGAACGGCGGCCCGCTCGGCAATATCCTGCTGGGCGAGGGCGGCAATGATGAGATCCGCGGTTTTCTGGGTGATGACACCCTGCTGGGCGATGCCGGTGAAGACAGCGTCTTCGGCGGCGGCGGCAATGACGAACTCCAGGGCAACGACGATGCCGACACCCTGCAAGGCGGGCCGGGCGATGACTTGATCTTCGGGGATGGGGGCGATGATTTCGCCCTGGCCGGCGCCGGGAACGACACCGTTTTGGGCGGGGTCGGCGACGACGACCTGTTCGGGTCCGCCGGCGACGACGAGGTGTTCGGTGAAGCGGGCGACGATTCGCTTTTTGGGGGACCGGGGGCGGATTCCATGAGCGGCGGCGACGGAGCCGACACGCTCTTCGGGGGCGACGGTCCGGATTCCATGTTCGGCGGCGACGGCGACGATTCGCTGACCGGCAACCTTGGCGAAGACACCCTGTTCGGCAATGACGGCGACGATACGTTGGCGGGGACGGAAGGCAGCGACACCCTTCTGGGCGGCAATGGCGACGACCTGATCCTAGGCGGTGAGGACAATGATCTGGCCCTTGGCGATGCCGGTTCCGATAGCATTTTCGGTGCGGAGGGCGCGGACTTCCTGGTGGGCGGCGACGGTGATGACAGCGTCGTGGGCGGTGAAGACGACGATGTCGTCGTAGGGGAACTCGGTGAGGATACGCTGGTCGGTGGCGGGGGCGCCGACGTCCTTGTCGGGGTTGAACTCCTCGCGACAACAGACGACGGCGGCCTGACCGTCGACTTCGACGAAGGGGACGGGGCCACCGGAGATATCCTGATCGGCAATGGCGGCGACGATACCCTTGTGATCGGCGACCTCGATACCGTTACCGGCGACGCGGGCGAAGATACCTTCGTGGCCGGCGACTGGATCGAGGCCGACCGCCTGGCCGAGGTCACGGATTTCGATCCCGCCGAGGATGAGCTGGTCCTGGGCTTCGAGGCCGAGCCGGCGCCCGCCGTCACGGTGACCGAAGCGGACGGCGACACCATCGTCAGCCTGGATGGCGCACCGGTCGTGGTGCTCCGGGACGTGACGGGGATCGACCCGGCGACCATCAGCGTGATCCCGGCCAGCGCGATCGCGATTTGATCCGAAGCGGCGGGGCGCCAGCGCCCGCCGCCCTGTATTCTTAACCGAACGTTAGGTGCTCCGGCCGAAAACCCTCTCCGCTGCAGCATGACGACAGGACGACCGATGGGCGTCGCGGGCCTGACACTCCGCGACCACCGGCAGGTCGGGCCCGATCTTCCCTCGGACCTTCGCCCACCCGGCGAAGGCCCCCATGCAGGCCGTCCGCCCGGTTGCGGCGCCGCCTCCATCGATCCTCCGCGAGAGACTGCCGCCGCCGTCAAGGACCCCTTGAATGGCCCAAAAGGCGTTCCCAAATCCCTTCTGTCGGATGCCGAAACAGGGTCCGGCACGACCAACCGCCCCCGTCCGCTGCAGGAGGGGGTGACCCTTGTATCGCTTCAACGTGAGGATGCATCATGCGAACCTACGATTTCACCCCGCTCTACCGTGCCAGCGTCGGTTTCGACCGGATGGCCAGCTTGCTGGATCGGGCCATGACCGCCGATACGGCCACGACCTATCCGCCCTACAATATCGAGAAGCTGGGCGATGACGCCTACCGCATCTCGATCGCCGTCGCCGGCTTCACCGCCGATGATCTGAACGTCGAAGCGCGCGAGAACGCGCTGACGATCACCGCGCGGAAGGCCGACAAGGCCGACGAGCGGACCTATCTGCATCGCGGCATCGCGCAGCGGGCGTTCGAGAAGACCTTCCAATTGGCCGACCACGTCCACGTCACGGGCGCGCGCCATGAGGATGGCATGCTCCATATCGAGTTGGAGCGTCAGGTCCCCGAGGCCCTGAAGCCTCGCCGGATCGAGATCGCTGGCGGCGCCAAGACCGACGCCCCCGCGATCGAAGGGACCTCCGAGACCGTCGAGGCGTAAGCTTCGCCCCAAGACCGCTTCCGGTTGACGGAGGAGCGCGCGTTCCCGCGAGGGGGCGCGCGTTTTCCATCAGGTTGGAAGATCAAGGCGCCGGTGAAGATGTCTTCGATGTGCCTCGATCAGAAGCGGGCGCGTGCGGCGTACCATCTCGCCGAACGTTCCAATCGCTCCGTCGGGCCAGACCGCCTGACTTGCCACCAGACGAAGATCGGCGGCAGCGTGCGGATAGGTGGCGCTGGCAATCTGCAAACAAGGCCAGATATCTCGGCTGTAGACACCTTGCCGGACCATCGGGCCCTCGGCCAGAGCACGAACAATCCGTTTGGCGAGCCATTGCAGGGTCAGACGACGCATGGCGAGTGAGGGCGACCAATCAAGCGGCCGACAGGGCCACCATCGCCGCACATTCCTCAAATGGGCGATTGCCACATCGCCCAGCCGAGGGGGTGGAAGGTTGGTGAGCAAGTCCGAGCCCGTCAGCGTCCAGCCGCAATGGGCCAGCGCGAAACGAGGCCAACCGCCCCTGGGGTGATCTAGAAAGTCATCCTTCAGCACTATGCTGATCTCGACCGGAAGCGGCAATGGCGGCAAATCTGATCGATCGGGCAGTTCTGTCGCAGTCGGTGTGATCACCATAAGGTCCACATCCGCGGCGTCTTTGGCCCCCCGTGCCAGAGAACCGCGCAAGACCACGGAAGCGCTGGTGTTCAGGCTGCCGGATAGGGCCGTGGCGAAGCTGTGAAGCTGCGAGCCGAGCTGGCCCCTAGGACGGCGTCCGAGGCGCGGCAGATTGCCAGAGGCGTCGACTCGGCTGAGATACCCGATTGGGCGCAGTTTGCCCCCGGCTTGCATCAAAACCACTGCCCCGGTTCCATCAGCCCCAGATCCATCAATTGCTGCGACCGCCATTCGAACGGGATCGACCCGTCCCATTTGAACCCGGGGATCACCGCACGCGAGCCGGGATTGGTCGCCAGCGCCTTGGCCGCCCGGAACGACGCGATGCAGGCCGTCATAGAATGGTGCCAGGGGCAGGCATAGGTGTTCATCTCGGGCTCGGACAGCAGGTGGCCCGGCAGCAGCCGTAGACCCTTCTTGGCGCGGAACAGCGCCGCGCGGTCGATCCGGCGCCGCTCCCAGGGGACATGCTCCTCGAACCGCCAGCGCAGGCCGCCGAAGAAATCCATCTGCCGGTCCAGATCGGCGCCCGCCGCCTGGTCCCAGCGCTTCAGCGCATAATAGCCCGTCTCGTCCAGCCAGGCATCCTCGGCATCGACGCCGTTGGTTCCGGCCGCCAAGGCGCCGGCATAGAGGTCGATGACGAAGCAGAGCACGGCATCCCGCCGCTCCTCGGTGCAGAACGACAGCGCCTCGCCGATGCGGCGGGTCTCGGCGAAGGGGTGGAATAGGTATTCGGCGTTGTGCAGATAGGCGGTCCAGGCGCCGGGCGGGCGGGCCTCCAGGAAGGCGTTCACGCAGGCCACCGCCATGTCGTCCGGGCGCCGGTCCAGGGTCAGCCGGTGGACGCCCTCGGGCAGGGCGGGGGGCACCGTGACACCCGGAGGCACGGCCAGGACGATGGTGCGGAAGCCGGCGTCGGAATGGTGGCGGACGGTGCGCTCGATCTCCACATCGTCTTCGCATAGGATCATCAGCGCCGGGCGGCTGCCCAGCGTTCCCGCCCGTGCGGTCAAATCCTCGAGAGAGGTGAAATCCATGCGACCCGTCGTCGTTTTGCCGAGACTGTCCCGCAAGGGTCGAGGTGACGCAACTCCCTTGCGTTGTGGGCGGGCCCCGGCTGCGCTATTGCCGCCACGCATACCCCGCAGGAGTGTCGCCATGGCCGCGCCCAAGAAGCTGCATGTCAAGACCTATGGCTGTCAGATGAACGTCTATGACAGCGAGCGTATGGCCGAGGCCATGGGCGAACAGGGCTATGTGACGACGGACCGGCCGGAAGAGGCCGATCTGATCCTGCTGAACACCTGCCATATCCGCGAGAAGGCCGCCGAGAAGGTTTATTCCGAACTGGGACGCCTGAAGGGGCTGAAAGCGGACAATCCGGACTTGAAGATCGGCGTCACCGGCTGCGTCGCCCAGGCCGAGGGCGCCGAGATCGTGCGGCGGCAGCCCGCCGTCGATCTGGTGGTGGGGCCGCAGGCCTATCATCGGCTGCCCGATCTGCTGGCCAAGACGGCGGACGGGGCCACGGCCATCGACACCGACATGCCCGAGGAGGATAAGTTCGACCATCTGCCCCAGGCCCGCACGCCCGCCGCGCGGCCCACGGCGTTCCTGACGGTGCAGGAGGGCTGCGACAAGTTCTGCGCCTTCTGCGTCGTGCCCTATACCCGCGGCGCCGAGGTCAGCCGCCCCGCCGCGCAGCTGTTGGAGGAGGCGCGCGCCCTGGTGGATCGCGGCGTGAGGGAGATCACGCTGCTGGGTCAGAACGTGAATGCCTATCATGGGACCGGTCCCGACGGCCGGAGCTGGAGCCTGGCCGACCTGATCTGGGCCTTGGACGGGATCGACGGGCTGGCCCGCATCCGGTTCACGACCAGCCACCCCAACGACATGACCGACGACCTGATCGAGGCCCACGGCACCTGCACCAAGCTGATGCCCTATCTGCACCTGCCGGTGCAGTCCGGGTCGGATCGCATCCTGAAGGCCATGAATCGCAAGCATACGGCCGAAAGCTATCTGGACATCATCGACCGCCTGCGTGCCGCGCGGCCCGATCTGGCGCTGTCGGGCGATTTCATCGTGGGCTTCCCGGGCGAGACCGAGGCCGACTTCCAGGACACCCTGCGCCTGGTCGATCGGGTCCATTACGCCCAGGCCTATTCGTTCAAGTATTCCGCCCGCCCCGGCACCCCCGCCGCCGAGAAGCCCGGCGTCGACCCGGACGAGGCGTCGGACCGGCTGCAACGGCTCCAGGCGCTGCTGACCCGGCAACAGCGCGATACGCAGGAGGCCATGGTCGGCCGCGAGACCGACGTGCTGTTCGAGAAGGCCGGGCGCCTGCCGGGGCAGCTGGTGGGCAAGTCTGAATACCTGCAGGCCGTCCACGTGACCGTGCCCGAGACGCTGCGTGGCCAGGTCGCACGTGTCAGGATCAAGGCGGCATCGTCCAATTCCTTGGCGGGAATACTCGTCTGAGCGGCTATTGTTCACAGACTGGGGATAATCACCGTCGTTAGCCTGTGGATAAGTCGCGAAAATCGGTTGCGTGATGTGTCGTTGAGGCGCTTCAAGGGTAACATGTCGCAATATCTGGTAATTATCGCTTTGCTTGTCCGCAGCATTTGCTAGTTTCCCAGCCATCGCGAGGTGCCCGCAAAATGGCGACGAGGCGGGCTGATTGGGATCGGCCTGTGGATTGTTTCGGGGCACCACGCGCAGACAGGCAGGAACATAGGGGGGGCCGACGTGGCTCGTGATATCCATAAGATGATGGGGGGCGCGCTGACCCTCGTTGCGGGATTGGCCTTGGCCGCCCCCGCGACGGCGCAGAATATCGGCGATGTCGGCCAGGATCGGAACGGCAACATCTTCACCTTCACCCGCGACGCGAACGGCAACGGGGTTTGGACCCCGGGCCGCGTCGGCACCGGCGGGCAGGAACGAACGGTTCTGGGCGAACGCTATACGCCCACGATATGGACCGACCCGGATGGTTGCGAACATTGGGTCATGGATGACGGGGCCGAAGGGTTCATGACGCCCCATGTGATGCCCAGCGGCCGCCCGGTCTGCAATCGCGGCAATACCGGAAGGGGCGACTGACATGACCACCACACGACTATTCGTCGCCCTGGCCTGTCTGGGCATGGTCACCGCCTGTTCCGCGCCCAGCCGGTCGGACAAGACCCAGGATCGCGGCCTTCTGGGCGTGTCGTCCCTGCAGGATCTCAGCCCTGGCATCTGGGTGGATCCGCGCGGCTGCGAGCATTGGCTGATCGACGACGGCATCGAGGGCTATTTGTCCGCGCGCCTGAACGACGACGGCAGCTGTGTCCGCTCGGGCGCCGCCCCGCCGGAATTCGTCACCGGACCGTTCCGGGGCGGGCAAGACATCAACGATCCCGTCTGAGTGGATTTGGAAGACTTGACATATGGGGCCGTGGCGGAAACGTCACGGCCCTGTTGCGTTGACGGGGTGACATGTTTGCCGGGCACCCCACTTGATAGGACAGCCCACCAACAAGGAGAGCCATTTGGCCCCGACCGCTTCCCCCGAGACCGCGCTGGCGATCCAGCTCGACTATCCCGACAACCGTTTGATGATCGACCTAGTCGGCCCCCACGGCGCCCATTTGGCGCAGGTGGAACAGCTTCTGGGCGTGCAGGTCGTGAACCGGGGCAACACGCTGGTCGTCCATGGCGAGGCCGCGCCCGAGGCGGAGCGGGTGCTCAACGCGCTCTATGCCCGGCTGGAATCGGGCAAGCAGGTGGATATGGGCGCGATCGACGGGCTAATCCGCCTGCGGGCCGACGATGACGAGGCGCGCGACGGCGATCAGGCCGAGATGTTCCCCGGCCCCGCGTTGGAGATCCGGACGCGCAAGAAGACCATGGAGCCCCGGACGGAGGCGCAGAAGGCCTACACGCGGGCGCTGTTGGAGAACGAGCTGACCTTCGGGATCGGGCCGGCGGGAACGGGCAAGACCTATATCGCCGTGGCGGTCGCCGTGTCGAAGTTCATCACCGGAGAGGTGGACCGAATCATCCTGACGCGGCCCGCGGTGGAGGCGGGTGAGAAGCTGGGCTTCCTGCCCGGCACCCAGGACGAGAAGGTCGATCCTTACATGCAGCCGCTCTATGACGCGCTGCACGATTTCCTGCCCGGCAAGCAATTGGCCAAACTGCGCGAGGAGAAGAAGGTCGAGATCGCGCCGCTGGCCTTCATGCGGGGGCGGACGCTTTCGAACGCCTACGTGATTCTGGACGAGGCGCAGAATGCGACGACCATGCAGATGAAGATGTTCCTGACCCGTCTGGGGCAGGGCAGCCGCATGGCGATCACCGGCGACCGCAGCCAGGTGGACCTGCCCCGCGGCGTGCAATCGGGTCTGCGCGACGCCGAACACATCCTGCATGGCGTCGACGGGATCAGCTTCAACTATTTCACCGCCACCGACGTGGTCCGCCACCCGCTGGTCGCCAAGATCATCACCGCCTACGACGCCGACGATGCCCGCCGCGAGGCCCAGCGCGCGGCCCGGGACGCGTGACGGGCCCCCGGGGCTTCGACTACGCGGCCCAGAGGGCCGAGACCGAACGGGTCTGGGCGGATCTGTCCGCCCGGCATTCCCTGCCCGAGACGGCGCTGCTGGATCTGCATTTCGAGGCCGGGCCGGGGGCGGATGCGGTCGAGTTCATGGGCTGGCTGGAAGATCACGGCTACGACGTGGAGCATTATCCCGCCGACGAGGATGAGCCGGAGGCGATCGAGGTTCAGACGCCCGAGATGGCCCTGTCGCCCGCCACCATTCATGCCGAGGAACGGCGCTGCACGGAAGTGGCGCTGACCCACGGGTTCCGGCCCACGGGCTGGGGGTTCATGGGGATATGAGCCATATCGTGGAGGTGGTGGTCGAGGACGCGCGTTGGTCCGACCTGGACCGCCTCGCGCGCGTCGCGGTGCCCGCCGCGCTGGCGGGGCTGGACGGCTGCGAAGTCGCGGTGCTGGGCTGCGACGATGCCCGGATCGCAACGCTGAACGGCGATTTTCGCGGTAAGCCAAGGCCGACCAATGTGCTGTCTTGGCCGTCCGAGGACCGGCATCCGGACACGCCGCCGACCGCCCCGGACTTGGGCGATATCGCCATCGCCTTCCAGACCTGCGCGCGGGAAGCCGCCGACCAGGGCAAGAGCTTCGAGGCCCATGTCACCCACCTGCTGGTCCATGCCACGCTGCATCTGCTGGGCCACGATCACGAAGACGCGGCCGAGGCTGAGCGGATGGAAGCCACAGAACGACGAATTGTCATATCTCTGGGATTTCCCGACCCGTATGGCGATGATAAGACATCGTCCTGCGGCGATTGAGTGACGCCGCGCTGAACGGAGGCCCACCGGGTCCGATGGACAACGACGGATCGTCTAGCGCCGCGCATGGCGCGCATGAAGACCAAACCGAAGACCGCGTGATAACCGGGCCCGCGTCTCGGCCCGGGTTCATCAGCCGTGTGCTGGGGGGGATCATTCCCGAACCCGAGCGGCGCGTCGCCCCGCCCCAGCCGTCGGCCAGGCCTGGCCTGTCGGCCTTGCGCACCAAGCGCCTGGACGACGTCCTGATCCCGCGGGCCGAGATCGTGGCGGTGCCGTGCGACACGGAACTGCCGGACCTGGTCGCCAAGTTCCGCGAAAGCGGCATGACCCGACTGCCCGTCTTCGACGGCACCTTGGACGAGCCGCTTGGCATGATCCACCTGAAGGATTTGGCGCTGAACCACGGCTTCAACGGCGACCGCGACAAGCCGTTCGAGATGAAGCCTCTGCTGCGCACCCTGATCTACGCGCCGCCGTCGATGCCCATCGGCGTGCTGCTGACCAAGATGCAGACCCAGCGGATCCACATGGCGCTGGTGATCGACGAATATGGCGGTGTCGACGGGTTGGTGACGCTGGAGGACCTGATTGAGCAGGTCATCGGCGAGATCGAGGACGAGCACGACCAGGAGGAAGGCAAGTTCTGGCG
>JBCCBN010000010.1:0-38779 GCA_039034035.1 Pseudomonadota bacterium | reverse complement strand
GTGCCAGACACGTCCAGGGTGGTGGCAGCATTGGCAGACAGGTTTGTTCCTGCCGTCAGCCGACGTCCAGCTCGACGAGTTCACCCTCATGGCCGGCCTCCTGCATGATGTGGTCGAGGACACCCAGGTCTCCCTGGGCGAGGTCCGCACCCGGTTCGGCGAAGACGTCGCCGACCTGGTCGATGGCGTCACCAAGCTCGGGAAGCTGGAATACCGGTCCGAGGCGACCAAACAGGCCGAGAACTTCCAGAAATTCATCCTCGCCACCACCAATGATATCCGCGTCCTGCTGGTCAAGCTCGCCGACCGGCTGCACAATATGCGCACGCTGCACCACCTCCCGAACCCGGACAAACGCAAGCGGATCGCCATGGAAACCATGGACATCTACGCCCCGCTCGCCCGCCGCGTCGGGCTCTACCACGTCGCCTCCGAACTCGAAGACCGGTCCTTCCGCGAGATTAATCCCGGCGCGCGCGACACGATGATTTCCCGCCTTGAAGAGCTGGCCTACGACAATGCCACAGACCTTGAGCGCATCCGCGGCGACATCGACGCGCTGATGGACGCCGGCGAAGTCAGCTGCCGCATCAAGGGCCGCCGCAAGCAACCCTATTCGATCTGGCGCAAGCTCGAACGCAAGGACATTTCCTTCCGCGACGTGGCCGACATCTTCGCCTTCCGCATTATCGTCGGCTCGGTTGAGGACTGCTACCGCGTCTTCGCCCTCGTCCACACCACGTGGAAATGCCTGCCCGAACGCTTCCGCGACCACATTTCCGTGCCCAAGCCCAATGGCTACCGATCCCTGCACACCACGGTCCGGGCGTCGGGCAATCGCCGCGTCGAGCTCCAGATCCGCACCGAAGACATGGATCGCACCGCCGAATATGGCGTCGCCGCCCATTGGAGCTACAAGGACAGCCAGTACGGGTTCGACGCTGAAGGCGCCCGTGAGGTTGGGCTAGACCCCGCCGCCAGCCTGCGCGCCTTCTCCGCCCTCATTGCCGATGCGTCCGACCCCAACGAATTCCTCGAACACGCCAAGCTCGAAATGTACCGCGAGAACGTGTTCGCCTTCACCCCCAAGGGCCGGCTCATCATTCTGCCCAAGGGCGCCATGCCGCTCGATTTCGCCTACCAGGTCCATACCGAAGTCGGCGACCGCACCGTCGGCGTCCGCATCAATAATGAGCCGCGATCGCTGCGCACCGTGCTCAAGAATGGCGACGTGGTCGAGATCGTCAAGGGCGAGACCGCCAAGCCGGTCGTCGGCTGGGAAGCGCTGATCACCACCGGCCGCGCCAAGGGCGCCCTCCGGCGGCTCGACCGGGATGTGAAAGCCCGCGACTTCAAAACCTATGGCCGCGCCATGCTCAACCAGGCCCTGCGCCGGGCCGGCATCGATCCGGTTGTGCTCGATCTCGAACGGGTCACGGGACGCACCGAATACCCCTCCGTCGACGCCCTCTACGAAGCCCTCGGCAGCGGCGCGGTCTCCCCCGAAACCGTGCTCGAAACCGCCTTTCCGGACGCCAAGAAGGCCGACACCGCCGACAAGCTGCACCTCGACAGCCAACACGCCCCGCTCCTGGTCGCCGGTGAACACCTCACCCCCGGCATCACCCTCCATCTGGGCACCTGTTGCCGCCCTATACCCGGCGACCGCATCATCGGCATTCGCGTGCCGGGGCAGGGCATCGTCGTCCACGCCATCAGTTGCGCAAAGCTCGAAGACTATGATGACACCCCTGCCAGCTGGGTCGATCTGCAATGGACCGACCTCGCCCGTACCGGCGCTGTTGCCAGCACCATGCTCCGCGTCCGCGCGGCCCACCAGCGCGGCGTCCTGGCGGCCCTCTGCAATGCCGTCGCCCAGGCGGATGGGAACATCGTCTCGGTCTCGACCGACCGGATTGACGGCGCTTTTGTCGACCTCCTGTTCGAAATCGAGGTGGAAGACCTGCGCCGATTGAGCCACATTCTCGCCGCCCTCCGGGCCCTCGCCGTGGTCGACAGCGCTGCTCGCGAACAGATTGGGGAATAGGTTGGATACCGACGACGTGCTGGACGTGTTCCGAGACAATGGCGCCCTCCTGGAGGGCCATTTCATCCTCTCATCGGGCCGCCGCAGCCCGGTCTTTCTGCAAAAGGCGCTGGTATTTGCTCAACCCCAAGCGGCCGAGCAACTCTGCGCGGCCCTCGCAGACCGGATCCGCGCGCGGTTCGGTCCGGTTAGCGTCGTTGTCGGCCCCGCTGTCGGCGGCATTATTCCTGGCTATGAAATGGCCCGCCAGCTCGGCGCCAGGGCCCAGTTTGCCGAACGGACCGATGGCGAACTGGTCTTCCGCCGCGGCTTCTCCTTCACCCCCGATGACCGCATCCTGCTGATGGAGGACATCGTGACCACCGGCCTCTCTTTCCGCGAAACCGTCACCGCCCTCGCGCCCCTGCCGGGCACCCTTGTCGGCGGCGCCTGCATCATCGACCGGTCGGGCGGCACCGCCGATGTCGGCACCGAACTGATCGCCCTCGCCAGCCGCAAATTTCCCGACTATGCGCCCGATGACCTACCCCCTGAACTCGCCCTGATCGATCCGGTCAAGCCCGGCAGTCGGGGGCTTGTCTGACATGGCCGCTCCCCAGCCCCCCATCCGCCTCGGCGTGAACATCGACCACGTCGCCACCATCCGCAACGCCCGCGGCGGGGCCCATCCAGACCCCGCCCGCGCCGCCGCCCTGGCCGAAGCAGCCGGTGCTGACGGGCTCACCTTCCACCTGCGCGAAGACCGCCGCCACATCCGCGACGAAGACCTCACCGCCATCCGCAAGGCCGTGTCGATCCCGATCAATATGGAAATGGCGGCCACTGGCGAGATGATCGACATCGCGCTGGCCTACCGACCCGAAACGGCAATGTTCGTCCCCGAAAAGCGCGAGGAGCGGACCACCGAAGGCGGCCTCAACGCCGCCCGCGAACACAACCGGCTTGCCCCCATGGTCCGGGCGCTCAGCGACAATGGCTCCCGGGTCTCGCTGTTCATCGAGCCGAACGAGGTCCAGATCCACGCCGCCCAGTCCATGGGCGCCGCCATCGTCGAATTCCACACCGGCCGGTTCGTCGAGCTCACGCTCGCCGGCGACACCCATTTGGCCGAATTGGAGCGCGCCCGCATCGAGGCCTGCGCCCAGATCGCCGTCTCCCTCGGCATCGAGCCTCAGGCCGGCCATGGCCTCACCTTCGATACGGTCGGTCCCATCGCTGCCATTCCCGAGCTGACCGAACTCAATATCGGCCATTTCCTCATCGGTGAGGCCGTATTCGGCGGCCTGGAAGCCGCTATCGGCCGGATGAAGGCGCTGATGCAGACCGCGCGCCTGCCAGCCGGTCCCGGAGCCGATACATGATCATCGGCCTGGGCCAGGACATGTGCAATATCGAGCGTATCGAGAAGACGCTCGACCGGTTCGGCGACCGCTTCACGCGCCGCGTCTTCACCGACCTCGAAATCGCCAAGGCCGAACGCCGCCGCCGCCGCGCCGAGACCTATGCCAAGCGCTTCGCCGCCAAGGAAGCCTGCGCCAAGGCCCTCGGGACCGGTGTCCCGCGCCGCGGGGTCCACTGGCGCCACATGGGCGTCGTCAACCTGCCGTCCGGCGCCCCCACACTGGACCTCACCGGCGGCGCCGCCCAGCGCCTCGCCGAGATCACGCCGTCCGGTCACGAGACCCGCATCAGCCTCACCATCACCGATGACTATCCCTGGGCCCAGGCCCTCGTCATCATCGAGGCCCAACCGCTCACCGAACCCCTCGCCGACCCCCAAGCCCGATCCGCCCAAAACGCCGCCCCATGAAGGACGCCCGGCCCAAACGCACGCGGCAACGCACCCGCGCCCGCCCGCGCACCCCCACCCTCGACACTGCCGCCATAGCCGCCCTCACCGACGCGCTCGGCCACAAGTTCAAGGATACCAGCCTCCTGACCCGCGCGATGACCCATCCCAGCGCCGTCTCCCACCGCCGCGAAGCGGTCAAGGGCTCCTACCAGCGGCTCGAATTCCTCGGCGACCGGGTCCTCGGCCTCGTCATGGCCGAACGCCTCATCCAGCGTTACCCCACCGAGCGGGAAGGCGACCTCGCCCCCCGTCTCAACCGCCTGGTCAACAAGGGCGCCTGCGCCCGCGCCGCTGCCAGTCTCGGCATCGGCAAGCATGTGATCATGAGCCCCCACGAAATAGAGCAGGGGGGGCGGGCCCGCGAAAGCACCCTGGGCGATGTCTGCGAAGCGGTGATCGGCGCGCTCTACATCGATGGCGGGCTCGCGATCGCAACCCGCTTCATCGAGCGCGCCTGGGCCCCCCAGTTCGAGGCCGCCCGGTCCCGCGCCAAGGATCCCAAGACCCGCCTCCAGGAATGGACCCAGGCCCGCGGCGGGCCCCCGCCCCACTATGCCGTCCTCGACCGCACCGGCCCAGACCACGCACCCGTCTTCCGCGTCCGGGCAGAGATTGACGGCGCCAGCGCATCGGCCGATGGACCCTCCAAGCAGGACGCCGAACGCCAGGCCGCCGAAAAGGTGCTCGACGCCATCGGCGCCCATGCCGACACCGGCGCCGAAGCGGGGGCAGGGCCAGAAACCGGGCCAGGCACGGACACCGGGGCAAAGGACTAACCCATGGACGAAAGCCCCCCCATCTCCCGCGCCGGTTTCGCCGCCATCATCGGCGCCCCCAATGCTGGCAAGTCCACCCTTACCAACCGCCTCGTCGGCACCAAGGTCGCCATCGTTACCCACAAGGTTCAGACCACCCGCTTCCCCGTGCGCGGGGTCACCCACCATGCCGGCGCCCAGATCATCCTCGTCGATACGCCCGGCATCTTCTCGGCCCGGCGCCGGCTCGACCGGGCCATGGTCCACGCCGCCTGGAGCGGGGCAGACGATGCCGACGCCGTGGTCCACCTCATCGACGCCGCCGCCTGGGTCGCCTCTGCCCGCGAAGAGGCCACACCCGCCCAGAAGAAGAGCCTCGAAGACGACCGCGCCATCATGGCCCGGCTCGGCGAATTGGGCGTGACCGCCATCGCCGCCCTCAACAAGATCGACCTCTTTCCCCATGACGCCGTCCTGCCCATCATTGCCGAACTCAACGCCAGCGCCCTCTATTCCGACATCATCCCCCTGTCGGCCGCGAATGGCGACGGCATCGAGCCCCTGCTGGACCGCCTCGTACCCCTTATGCCGGAAAGCCCCGCCCTCTACCCGCCAGACCAGGCCGCAGATCTCCCCCTCCGCCTCATGGCGTCCGAGATCACCCGCGAAAAGCTCATGCTCCGCCTCCATGAAGAGCTGCCCTACCAGCTCACCGTCGAGACCGAAGCCTGGGAGCCGCGCAAGGATGGCTCGGTCAAGGTCAGCCAGGTGATCATCGTCGCCCGCGATGGCCATAAGGGCATCGTGCTCGGCAAGGGCGGCCAGGCGGTCAAGGCCGTCGGCAAACTCGCCCGCGAGGAACTGGCCGACATCCTTGGCCACCCGGTCCACCTCTTCCTGTTCGTGAAGGTCGATCCGAAATGGCAGGAAAACCGCGAGCGCTATGAGGGGCTGGGGCTGGATTTCAATGTCTGATGAACTGGTCTGACGATGGGTTCGTCCTCGGCGGACGCAAGTTCGGCGAGGGCGGCCTGGTCCTCGACGTGCTCACTGCCGCCCATGGGCGCCGCGCGGGCCTCGTCTATGGCGGCGCCTCCCGCGCCCGCCGCGCCCAGTACGAGCCCGGCAACGCCCTCCGCGTCAGCTGGACCGCCCGGCTCGAAGACCAGCTTGGCCGCTTCGACGTCGCCGAACTGGTCACCGCCCGCGCCTCCAGCCTCTTCCACGCGCCCGACGCCCTCGCCGCCATCCAGACCATTACCGCCATCCTCCGCGACGTGATCACCGAAGGCGACCAGGCCGGCTCGGACCTCCATGGCCCCACCAGCCTCGTCCTCGACGCCCTCACCGATCCCGACATCTGGCCCGCCCTCTATGTCCGCTGGGAGCTTGGCCTGCTCAGCGCCCTCGGCTTCGGCCTCGACCTTACCGCCTGCGCCGTCACCGGCGCCACAGACGGCCTCACCCACGTCTCCCCCCGCACAGGCCGCGCCGTCCAGGGCCACGCCGTCCCCGAATATACGGGCCAACTCCTCCCACTTCCCGGCTTCCTCACCGGCACCGACCCCACACCAAAGCCCTCCGAAATCCTCGACGGCCTCTCCCTCACCGGCCGCTTCCTCACCCGCCGCGCCTACGCGCCCCTGAACCGCCCCCTCCCACAATCCCGCCCCCGAATGATCACCCGCCTGACCCATCGCCTGAGCGGGTAGGGCGACCGGACACCGTCGCGCTTCCAACGTGCACGGGGAAGTGGCCCGCGAAAGCGGGTCGAAGGGGGGACGCCAACCGCCGAACTGACAAACGCTGTTGGCGGTCCCAAACCCCGCCACGCCGCGCTCGCCCACGCACCCGCCCGGTACACCGCATCACCCGCACAGACCTTTACCCGCGCAGCAAAAAAGCCCTGTCAAACAGGGTCTTGAGCGTGCTTGCCACATCGGCCTTCCGCGCCGGCGTCGGGTCTGTCATCCATGCGCGCATGGCGCCATCAACCATCCCATGCGCGATGCTGGCGGCGACCTCGGGCGGATGGGGATGGAATGCGCCCGCTTCAACGCCGTCTGCATACTGCAGGGCGATAGCGGCCATCATCTGCTCTCCGGGCACGAAATCGGCCGCGCCGACCATGTCGCGGGTCAGACTGTACAGCGGCATCCGCGGCAGAACCGCCTCTGCCGCATCCATGATCGCATCAATCATGGCGGCGAACTTCTGGTCGAAATCTCCGGTCTCGCGCCATCCCGCCTGCATGGCATCGATAAAGCGCTCTTCCATCTGTCGGTGCAGAGCCGCCAACAGCGCAGGCTTGTCCGGGAACAGTCGATAGACCGTCCCAACCGCGACATTCGCCGCGCGCGCAATGTCTGCCATCGTGGTTCCGGTGTAGCCCTTGCGCGCAAACAGCGTCTCACCCGCAAGCAGAACCGCCTTGCGCTTGGCCAGCGGGTCGAGAGTGCGTTTTCCGTCGCCAGACATGCACGCAACCCTATTCAATCTTGCCATCGCTCGCCACCGGCTTAGCTCCGATCAAGGAATGAATGATATTCATTGGAGTTTGCTATGGCAGATAAGGCCCAGGACATCGCGGCAGGATCGAACAAGGCATTCTGGCACGACGTAACGACCGCAGCACCGCGTGAAGCGATCTGGCGCCTATGGACCGATCCCTCCACCTGGAAAACGTGGGACAAGGGATTGAAAGATGCCCAGATGGCCGGGGAGATGCACCTGGGCGCGAAGGGCAAGATCATCCCGTTGTCCGGCCCGTCTTCGCCGTTCGAGGTCACGGTGTTCGATGTTGGACAGCGCTACGCCTTCGCAACAAACCTGCCCTTCGCAAAGCTGACCGTCGCCCGCAAATTCATCGACGACACCGCGACCGTTTTTCGCCATGACGTGACCTTTACCGGCCCGCTCGGCGGTTTCTGGGCCGGACGGTTCGGCCCATCGTTTCGAGCCGCGCTCCCCCCAACTATGGAGACGCTGGCCAATTTTCGCGGAAGGAGAGGGCGGATGACCATGACCCGCAGGACGGCCCTCGCATCCGGATTGGCCATGCTGACAGCCGTTCCCGCCCGCGCCGGCATCAGCGATGCCCCGGAGGCTTGGCGCGCGCCAACGCGATACATCGACACTGAACACCCGGCCGTCGCGACCACCGCAACTCGGTTAACCGCATCATTGCCCGACGATACGGCGAAAGCGCAGGCGATTTTCCGTCACGTTCGCGACACTGTAGCCTTCGGATTTGGCTGCGGGTTCTGGGATGTCCGCGCATCGGATGTCCTCGCCATGGGGAAGGGCTACTGCAACACGAAGTCCACGCTGTTCGTCGCCTTGTTGCGAGCGGCGGGCATCCCGGCGCGCCAGGTCTTCGTGGACATCCATTCCAGCGTGTTGGGCGGCATTCTCGATCCCGGCACGGCCTATGTCGATCACTCCTATGCCGAGGTCTGGCTGGACGGGGAATGGCGAGCAACGGACGCTTACATCGTCGATACGCCACTCTTTACAGCCGGACAGGCGCGCACCGGCGCTGAAGGCAGGCTCATGGGCTACGGCGTGCATTCCACCGGTCATCGAACATGGGACGGTCGCAATCCCAGCTTCAGCCAGTTCAACATACTCGATCCCCGTCCCATCCACACCCGTGTATGGGGCGTGTTCGGCGATGTCGGCGACTTGTACACCCATGCGCCGGGCGCACTAAACCGCCTCAACCCGATCCTGCGAGCGGGCATGGGCGCGTTCGCAGCGGGCGCTAATCAACGGGCCGACAGCTTGAGGCGAGGCCACTGACGCCGTGCGCGTGCCACCGCGTGTCATCCAATCCGTCTCACTCCACGCCTAACGGCACGTATCCCCAGGCCCCATGTCGAAGTGAAAGTGGTCCCGATGCGCCGCATTGAAATCCGGCCCCAGGCTCACCGAGAAGAGCCGACAGCCGCCATGGAACGCCTCGTACAGAAAGTCCCCCTCCGGCGTGTCCTTCCGCCAATGGTCCAGCACGCGGATCGTCCGCCCATCCTCCAGCGTGAACCCCCACACATCGATGGCATTGGCGAACGCATGCTCGCTGCGCCGCCGGCTCCCGGCGACGTTCCGGCACGCAAACGTACCGAACGTCTCGATCCGCGCCAGCGGCGAGCCCAGCATCTCCTCGGCCAGCCGCCGGGCCACATGCCGCTCCCAGATCACCGTCGCCGCCGCCTGGTGACACGTCATCCGCAGCGTCGCCGCCCCGCCATAGGGCGTCAGCGATTTCTGCAGCGTCAGCGCATTCTTGAACCCGCAATTGCGCCCGGTTTCTTCATCGGGAATGCGTTCGAACTCGACCCCGCCCGCACTCAGCGACGCAAAACAGGCCTCAGGCCCAAATTTGGCCCGCGTCAGCTTGCCAAAGGTCGCAAACCCGATCGGCTCAGTGACACTCAGCGGCCGCAGCGGATTGTGCTGGCTCGGCAGCGTGTAGTGCAGCCCCACACCGATCACCACCAGCGCCACCAGGAACGCCCCGATCGCCTTCGCCCGGTCCGCCGATGAAAGCTCTTCCTTAACCAAACCGCACTCTCTGCTAAGCTAAATCGTGAGAATCACCTAGGGGCTGCCACTATAGGGCGCGGCCAGAAGGCGGAAACCATGTCTGACACGATCGATCAGGATCCCGGCAGGATCGTCAATGAACCCCTCAGCGAGGCGCTTTCCAAGCGTTATCTTGCTTACGCCTTGTCCACCATCACCGCCCGCGCCCTGCCAGATGTGCGCGACGGCCTGAAACCGGTCCAGCGCCGCATCCTCTACGCCATGCGCGAGCTCAAGCTCAACCCCGATGGCGCCTACCGCAAATGCGCCAAGATCGTCGGCGAGGTGATGGGTAACTACCACCCCCATGGCGACAATGCGATCTACGACACCCTGGTCCGCCTCGCCCAGGATTTCTCGGTCCGCTACCCCCTCGTCGACGGGCAGGGCAATTTCGGCAACGTCGATGGCGATGCCGCCGCCGCCATGCGCTACACCGAAAGCCGCATGACTGACGCCGCCAAGCTCCTCCTGGAGGGGCTGGACGAGGATGCCGTCGATTTCCGCGACACCTATGACGAGCTCAATTCCGAGCCGGTCGTCCTGCCCGCCGGCTTCCCCAACCTGCTCGCCAATGGCGCCACCGGCATCGCTGTGGGCATGGCCACCTCCATCCCGCCCCATAATGTGGCCGAGATCATCGACGCCGCCCAGGCGCTCATCAAGGCGCCCGAAACCAGCACCTCCGCCCTGATGAAGCTCGTCCCCGGCCCGGACTTCCCCACCGGCGGCGTCATCGTCGAACCCCAGAGCTCCATCCTCGAGGCCTATGAGACCGGCCGCGGCAGCTTCCGCCTCCGCGCACGCTGGACCGTCGAGGATCTCGGCCGCGGCACCTGGCAAATCATCGTCACCGAAGTGCCCTACCAGATCCAGAAGAGCCGCCTCATCGAGCGCATCGCCGAACTGATCGAGACCCGCAAGGTCCCGCTCCTCGCCGATGTCCGCGATGAGAGCGCCGAGGACGTCCGCCTCATCCTCGAGCCCCGCTCCAAAACCGTCGACCCCGCCGTCCTGATCGAGAGCTTGTTCAAGCTCTGCGACCTGGAAACCCGCTTCTCGCTGAACATGAACGTCCTGCACAATGGCGCGCCGCAAGTGATGGGCCTCAAGCCGGTCCTGCGCGCCTATCTCGACCACCGCCGCGACGTGGTCCAGCGCCGCGCCGCCTTCCGCCTCGGCAAGATCGAACAGCGCCTACACCTGCTCGACGGCTTCCTCATCGCCTATCTCAATATCGATGAGGTGATCCGCATCATCCGCGAGGAAGACGAGCCCAAGCAGGAACTCATGGCCCGGTTCAGCCTCTCCGATGTCCAGGCCGAAGCCATCCTCAACCTCCGCCTGCGCGCCTTGCGCAAGCTCGAGGAAATGGAAATCCAGAACGAACACAAGGCCCTCAGCGACGAACGCAAGAGCCTCAACGACCTCCTCGCCTCCGAAACCCTGCAGTGGAACAAGGTCAGCGAACAGCTCGATGACGCCCGCAAGGCCTTCGATCCCTCCACCGAGCTTGGCCGCCGCCGCGCCGGCTTCGACACCGCCCCCGATATCGATCTCGACGCCGCGCTGGAAGCCTCCACCCCCAAGGAAGCCTTCACCGTCGTGCTCTCCACCAAGGGCTGGATCCGCGCCATGAAAGGCCACGGCCTCGACACTGATGGCGTGAAATTCAAGGATGGCGACGACCTCTTCCTCGCCCGCGAAGTCTGGAGCACCGACAAGGTAATCTTCATGTCATCCGATGGCCGCGCCTTCACCCTGGGGGCTGACAAGCTGCCCGGCGGCCGCGGCCATGGCGAACCCATCCGCCTCTCCATCGACCTCGAAGACAGCGTCGATATCGTCACCTTCTTCGCCTTCAGCGAGGGAAGAAAGCGCATCGTCGCCTCCGATGGCGGCTACGGCTTCATCGTGCCCGAGGAAGAACTGGTTTCCACCCGAAAGGCGGGCAAGGCCATCGTGTCGGTCGGCAGCGAGGGCGTCCTCACCGTCTGCGAAATCGCCCAGGGCGACTATTTCGCGGTCATCGGCAGCAACCGCAAACTCCTGATCTACGAGGCCAGCGAGTTGCCCGAAATGCCCCGCGGCAAGGGCGTCAAGCTCCAGGCCTATCGCGGCGACGACACCCTCGGCGACGCCATGGTGTTTGACGGGGAAGACGGGCTGATCGTCATCGATAGCGCCGGTCGCCACCGGGGCATCGCCGATTGGCGCGACTGGGTCGGCAAGCGCGCCCAGGCCGGCCGCATGGCGCCCAAGGGCTTTCCGCGCTCGGGCAAACTGAACGGGTAGTTGTCACGCCCCCGCCCGGGGGAGTAGGCAGGGTGAACGTGCCAATCAATCCAGACGAGGGGAGCGGTCCCGTGGAAGGACTTTACATCATTCTGGGTATCATCGCCGTCCTGATCGTCGGCGTGATCCTCATCTATAACGGTCTTGTGTCCAAGCGGCAGCGCTGCAACCAGGCCTTCGCCGATATCGATGTCCAGCTGAAACAGCGCCAGAACCTGATCCCCAACCTCGTGGAAGCGGTCAAAGGCTACGCCGCCCACGAGAAGGAAACCCTCGACGCGGTCATCTCCGCCAGAAATTCCGCCATGGCCGCTGATGGGCCCGACGCCCAGGCCCAGGCCGAGACCATGCTGTCAGGCGCTCTGGGCAAGCTGTTCGCCCTCGCCGAAGCCTATCCCGACCTCAAGGCCAACACCAACTTCCTCCAGCTCCAGGACGAACTCTCGATGATCGAGGACAAGCTGGCCGCTGCCCGGCGCTTCTACAATTCCGCCGTCCAGGACTACAACACCGCCCGCGAGCAATTCCCCGGCTCCATCATTGCCGGCATGTACGCCTTCGAACCCCGCAGCTTCTTCGATGTGGGCGAAGCCCGGGCCGACCTGTCGGTGCCACCGAAGGTGGATTTCTAACCCGCCGGCGCCTACCTAACCCAACCAGACCGTTCCGCGCCCGGCCAGGCCTCGCCCTGGTCCCGGGCGCGACCCCTTTTGATCGGATAGAACAAGAGCCATGAAACCCGTCGTCCGCTTCGCGCCGTCCCCCACAGGCCGTCTCCATGTGGGCAATGTCCGCACTGCCCTGATCAACTGGCTGTTCGCAAAAGGCCAGGGGGGCACCAAGGGTGGCACTTTCATCCTCCGCATTGACGACACCGACACCGAACGCTCCACTGCCGAATACGAGCAGGGCATCAAGGACGACCTCACCTGGCTCGGCCTCGCCTGGGACGACACATTCAACCAGTCCGCCAAATTCGACGCCTATGACGCCGCCGCCGACACGCTCCGGGATATGGGCCTGCTTTATGCCTGCTACGAAACCGCCGACGAGTTGGAGCGCAAGCGCAAGATCGCGCTCTCCCGGGGACGCCCGCCCGTTTATGACCGTGCCGCGCTCGCCCTCACCGACGCTGAAAAGGCCGCCTATGAGGCCGAAGGCCGCCAGCCCCATTGGCGGTTCAAACTCTCCGGCGATCGCTGCGAGTGGGAAGACTGTGTTCGCGGCACCCAATCCATCGACACCGCCTCCATCTCCGATCCCGTCCTGATCCGGGGCGATGGCTCATACCTCTATACCTTGCCCAGCGTGGTCGACGATATCGACGCCAAGATCACCCATGTGGTCCGCGGCGAAGATCACGTCACCAATTCCGGCGCCCAGATCGAGATCTTCCGGTCGCTCGGCAGCGCCGCTCCCGAAATGGCCCACACCCCGCTCCTGGTCGGCGCAGACGGGCAGGGGCTCTCCAAACGCCTCGGCTCGCTCTCGATCCGCCAGCTCGCCGATGACGGGGTCGAACCGCTCGCCCTCGCCAGCCTCCTCGCCAGGATCGGCACCTCCGACACGGTGGAGCTGGGCGAGAGTCTCGCCGCCCTCGCCGAAGGGTTCAGCTTCGACAAGATCGGCCGCGCGCCCGCCCGCTTCGACGAAAAGGAGCTCTGGAGCCTCAATGCCAGCCGGCTCCACGGGCTCGGCTTCGATGCGGTGAAAACCCGCCTCGCCGAGATCGACCCGCGCACCGCAAAGACCCCGCTCTTCTGGGAAACCGTCCGCGAGAATTGCGAGCGCCTGTCCGATGTGGCCGATTGGGCCGAAGTCGCTTTCGGGACCGTCACCCCCGATGTCGACGCCGCCGACACCGATTACATGGCCGCAGCCCTGGCATCCCTCCCCGAAGGCGATCTTTCCGACTCCAGTTGGGGCGATTGGACCGGCGCGTTAAAGGCCGAAACCGGCCGCAAGGGCAAAGGCCTCTTCATGCCCCTCCGCAAGGCCCTCACCGGCCGCGCCCACGGCCCCAACATGGCCGCCATGCTCGTCCTGATCGGCCGCGCCCGCACCATCGAACGGCTCGAGGCTGCCACCGCGCGGGCGTAAACCACGAGCGCCAGCAATACCCCCGCCGTTTATCCCCCCGTGAACTCAGCGGTGCGTTTTTGCAGGAACGCGCTCACCCCTTCACGGAAATCGGCCGTGCGGCCCGCCGTCCGCTGCGCCACCCGCTCCTTGCGCAGCTGGCCCTCGAAATCGGTATCCTCAGCGTCCCAGATCAGGCTCCGGATCATCGACAGCGCCTGGGTCGGCCCGGTCGCCAGTTTCTCCGCGGTCTCCCGCGCCGTCCCCATCAGGGCATCATCGGCCACCACCTGGTTCACCAGCCCCCATTCCAGCGCCTTGCCCGCCGGCAGCTTGTCCCCCATCAGCGCCATCTCCATCGCCCGCGCCCGGCCGATCATGCGCGGCAGCAAATAGGTCGAGCCGCCATCGGGAACCAGGCCGATCCGCCGGAACGCCTGGAGGAAGTAGGCGCTCTCTGCAGCGATGATCATGTCCCCCATCAGGGCGATGGAACAGCCCACCCCCGCTGCCGCCCCGTTCACCGCCGTCACGATCGGATGGGGATGCTCCTTCATGGCCAGGATCATCGGATTATAGTGGGTATCCAGCGCCGCGCCGGCATCAAAGGCCGATGCCGCCCCATCGCTCGCCGCTTCCTTGCGCATCCCGCCAGCCCCGAGATTGGCGCCCGAGCAAAAGCCCCGACCCGTCCCGGTGATGATCGTCGCCCGCGCAACCCCGGCGGCCCGTTCCAGCGCGTTGGACAACTCCTCGGCCGTGTCGATGCCGGCCGCATTCATCGTCGCCGGATCGTTCAGGGTGATCGTCGCAATGGGGCCGTCCACATCATAGGAAATCTTGCTGTAGCCCATCTCTTCCTCCCGCTTGTGCCTATCGCCCAGAGTGTACCCCAACCGCCAGCGAAGGAAACCATGACCCAAGGGGAGCGACCCCGCCCGGCCAGCCTGCTCGCGAAAAGATTTACCCCGCCGGAAAACGGGGTAGGGTAGGGCCGATGCAAAATGGCAGGCTTGGAGGAAACAATGGCGCTTGAAGGTGGCAACACAGACACATCCATGGCAGCGATCCTGGAACGGCAGAAACAGGCCAATCTCCGAGACGGCGCCCCCTCCGCCGAGTTGCGCGCCGACTGGCTCGACCGCTGCATCCACCTCCTGATCGACCACACCACCGAGATCGAAGACGCCCTTTGCGAAGACTTCGGCCACCGCTCCAAAGACCAGAGCCGGTTCACCGATGTCGCCAGCTCCATCGCCGCGCTCAAATACGCCCGTAAACACCTCAAAGCCTGGATGCGCCCGGCCAAGCGCAAGGTCGAGTTCCCCCTCGGCCTGCTCGGTTCCAAGGCCCAGGTGACCTACCAGCCCAAGGGCGTCGTCGGCGTCATCAGCCCCTGGAACTTCCCCGTCAACCTCACCTTCACCCCCCTCGCCGGCATTTTCGCCGCCGGTAACCGGGCCATGATCAAACCCTCGGAGTTCACCGAGCACACGTCCGAACTGATGGCCCGCATGTTCGCCAAGGCCTTCACTCAGGAAGAAGTCGCCGTCATCACCGGCGGCCCCGATATCGGCGCCGAGTTCACCAAGCTGCCCTTCGACCATCTCATCTTCACCGGCGCCACATCGGTCGCGCGGCATGTCATGCGCGCTGCCGCCGACAATCTCGTCCCGCTCACCCTGGAGCTTGGCGGCAAGTCCCCGGTGGTGCTCGGCCAGTCTGCCGACCTCACCAAGGCCGCCTCCCGCATCATGGCCGGCAAGACCCTGAACGCCGGCCAGATCTGCCTCGCGCCAGACTATGCCTTCGTCCCCCGCGAGAAGGCCCGCGACTTTGTCGGCGAAGCCACCGCCGCGGTAGAACGCATTTTCCCCACCGGCCTCAAGGACAATGACGACTACACCTCCATCGTGAACCAGCGCCACTATGACCGGATCATGGGCTATCTCGACGACGCCAAGGCCAAGGGCGCCGATGTCATCGAGATCAACCCCGCCGGCGAACAGTTCGACCAACAGCCCCACCACAAGATCCCACCCCACATCGTCATGGATCCGACCGACGACATGACCGTCATGCAGGACGAGATCTTCGGCCCCATCCTGCCGGTCAAATCCTACACCAGCACATCCGAGGCCCTGGACTATATCAACGCCCACGACCGGCCCCTGGGCCTCTACTATTTCGGCGAAGACGCAGCCGAGCGCGACCAGGTCCTCGGCGCCACCACGTCCGGTGGCGTCACCGTCAATGACGTCCTCTTCCACGTCGCCCAGGAAGACCTGCCCTTCGGCGGCGTCGGCCCGTCCGGCATGGGCGCCTATCACGGCCATGACGGCTTCCTCGAATTCTCCCACCGCAAAGCCATCTACACCCAGACCGGCAACGAAATCCTCGCCATGCTCCGCCCCCCCTATGGCGAAAAATTCCGCAAACAGGTCGCCGGCCGCCTGAAGGCCTGACCCCGTATCCAGGCCAACCCCAATGCAAAACACCCCTCTCTCCCCCGGGAGAGGGATCAAGGCGACGGCGGCTCCAGTTAAGCCCATGGCAAAGGGTCCGCCCCGCGCTTGGTGAGCGACGGGAACAAGTCTCACACCAATGAGAGTCCCCCATGATCAAGTTGTACGGTACGCGAACCTCAAGAGCGTTCAGATGCCTGTGGGCGCTCGAAGAATGCGGCCTCTCCTACGAACTCATTTCTGTCGACTGGCAGAAGGCCGAAACCCGAACGCCTGAATTCCTGGCGCTCAACCCAAACGGACACGTGCCCGTCTTCGAGCAGGACGGCTTGGTGCTCTTGGAATCCCTCGCCATCAATCATCACATTTGCCAAGTCGCACAAACGGAGCTGTCGCCCGCAAATCCGACCGAACAGACCCTGGCCATCCAATGGACCGTCTGGGCAATGGGGGAACTTGAGGGCCCCCACGATGCCGCTAATCAGTTGGAGCAGGACGTTGACGAAACCCATCGCAGCCAGGCGATGACGGTCCTCGACAAGCACCTCCGACGGGGGGGCAACCTGATTGCCGACCGGTTCACCTTGGCTGATCTGAACACCGCATCGGTCCTGATGCGACCAAAATACCTGCCCCATATTCGAGACTATCGGGCCGCAAATGCCTGGTTCCAGCGATGCGCATCCCGACCGGCCCTCGCAAAAGCGCTGGGTCGCGCGCCATGATGCGCCCCCAGCCGAACCACCGCACCCAAGCCAGAGCGATTTCACCTTTGGTGGAAGCGCTCCAGCGGGCAAAGTCCGCCGGGCGGTCAGCCCGCCCCCGCGGAGACAGCTGGCGCAGCCAGCCTGTCGCGAGCGAAATCGAACGACGACTGATTCCGCCGAAGGCGAATTCAGTCTAGACCCTGTCGGAGAAGAACCCGTTCATCCCCACCCCTCATAACCCGGGCTATACTCCGGCCCATGTCAGCAACACCGGCCCTTCTCCCCCATTTGAAAGTCCAGGGCACAGCCCTCCACGCCCGGGTGCTCGCCCGCGACGATTGCCACCTGTTGCCCGAAAGCCTGACCCGCGCCGCCGCCGCCCGCCTGCGTGCCGGCATCGCCGCGCTCGAAGCCTGGCTCCGCCGCGTCATCCTCTATCTCGCCTTCCAGCTCGAACCCGGCCTCCAGCCCGACCAGTCCGAATACGCCAAGGTCCACCGCCCACGCCGCCTCCAGCGCCCCAGTCTAGACCTGCGCATCCTCGCCAATGACATCCCCCTTCCGGGCGCCATCACCGCCGGCGCCCCATTCGCCGCGACTCCACACTGGCAGCCGCGCGAAACCGCCATCTGGGCCACCCCGCTGCTGAGGCGCCTCTCCGCCCTCAAAGCCCTGGTCGACGCCCCCGAAGCCCGCGCCCGGCGCCTTGCGCTGCATCTCGCCCGCCGCCGGCCCGGCCTCCTCGTGGTTCCCGGCCGGCACGGCGCAGTCCAGCCCCGCCGCTTCGGCACCGAGCTGAGCACGCTGTACCATGCGCTCGCCCAGGCCATCCTCACCGCCAGTCGCGCGCGCCCGCCACCTCTCGGCCCACGCCCCCGCGCCGGCCCCAGGATCCGCACCCTCTAACGCTGTTTCAAAACCAGACCCCCGCCCTCCAGCCGCATCACGCGCCTGGAGCCGCACCCCGTGCAAACCAAAAAACCGCCGATCACCCCAAGGTCGGGCGGGTTGATCGCAGCGATACCCGCCGCCCACGCGCGCGGACCTCGACCATTCCCAACAAAAGGAGCCGCCTTATCCGCCTCGCGCCAAACCAGCCGAACCGCCGATCACCCCAAACGGAGAATCTGCCCCACATCCGCCGGCACCGAACCCGCCACCGCCGCTGCCCATGCGGCATCCACCGCACTGGTTCCAGTCGCTTCTGTCGGTGTGCAATACCTCGCCGATGCCGGATAGAAGGCCCGCAAATCCTCGTTCAACGTTGCCATCAGGCTGGGGCCAACCGCTGCGATCCGGGCTGCTGCCACGTCCGGCACGAAGAAGAAATCCGGCGTCGGGCCCACCAGTGGCTTGGGCGTCCGGTCCACATCCCAGGCCGTGGCGCCCACCACCAGGCTGCGGACGAGGCCCTCGCCGGTCGCGGCGTGGACCCCGGCGGTCAGGGCCGGGTCCCCGCGAAAGTCCACATAAGCGGCCGGCGCCGGCGCGCTGTTGAGCGCGCTGAGTTGGTCATAGGTCAGCGTCTCGGCATAAAGCCCGGTGCCGCGCACATAGTCGGCATTGGCGGCCGAGGTCAGCCCTACCAATTGCACGGTTCCGCGCGATTTCAGGGCATGGGCCATGGCAAGGGCCGTCTTGGAAGACGCGCTGGAGGCGATCACCGTGGCCAGGCTGGTCTCGCTCGCCTCTGTCAGCGTATCGGCCAGCCACCAGCCGGTGGCATAGAGCGGGCGGAACAGCATCTGGGCCGCTTCGAAACCGGCATCATAGGCCGGGTCCGACCCGGTAAACTGGTAGGTATTGTAGATCGGCGACAAGCCCGCCCGGTGGGCCGATCCATCCATGAAGCCCGCCCCGCTCACCTTGGCGGCGTTGACGACCAATTCGTCGGATATGGGCAGATAGCCATACACCCGCTGGCCCTCAGCCACCCCTTCGGCCTTGCTCTCGGCCACGGTGGCAAACCCCCAAACCGGGACCCGCCCCCAACCCGGCTCATCGGCCGGATCGCCGGTCGGGAAAAACGCCCAGTAATGCATCGGCTCACCGCCAAACGAAGCATAGGTCACATTGTTCGCCGTCAGCGCAAACGCATCGATCGAAAGCCGCACCTCGCCGTCGCCCAGCGCGGAAACCGGCCCATCGATCCAGCGCGTTGTGGCAAGATCGGTCTTCGAAATCTGGTGCTGCCGGGTCATTGGCCGGTCCCCAGATCGACCATCAGTTTGGAGATCGCATGGACGAAATTGTTCGGCGCAATCTCCTGTTCGCCGGTCCAGCGGACCTTCGGGAACCGGCCCAGGATCTGGCGAAAGGCCGCTTCGAGCTGCATGTTCGCCACCCGCTGGCCCAAGCAGACATGGGGGCCATGGCCGAAAGCGATATGCTCCTTGGCGTTCTCGCGGGTAATGTCGAACTGGTTCGGGGCCTCGAATTTGGCCGGATCACGATTGGCCGCTGCGTAATACATCACCACCTTCTCGCCTTCGAGCAGGGGTTGGTCGCCCAACTTGGTATCGGTCGTCACGGTGCGGCGCATATACGTCACCGGGCTCACCATGCGGATTGCTTCGTGAACGAAGTTGGGGAAGAGATCGGCGTTACCGAGCAGCAAGTCCCGCTGGTCCGGGAACTCGGTGAGCAGCCGCATCGTGCCCGAAAGCGAATTGCGGGTTGTGTCATTGCCGGCAAAAACGATCAGCAGCCAGGAGCCGTCGAGGAATTCCTCGTTCAGCAACTCGCCATCAATCTTGGCATGGGCAATCGCCGACAGAAGGTCCTGCTTCGGTTCCCGGCGGCGCTCCATCAGGAGGGCACGGCCATAATCGAACAATGCCTGGATCTCGGACATGAACGCCATGATCTGCTCAGGCGTAACATTGCCCAGCCCTTCCTGCTGGGCCTGGTATTGGGAGGTCTCCAGAAAATGCATCCAGTGCACCAGCTTCGGCCGGTCCGCTTCGGGAACGCCCAGAATTTCGCACAAGGTGAAAAGGGGTAACTCCGCCGAGAACATCTCGACCATATCGACCACCGGCCCCCGGCGCTCCATTTCGTCGAGCAAGTGAGACACTTCGGCATCGACACGGAGTTTCAGCTCGGCCACGAAATTGGCCCGGAAGAAATGCATGTGCTCCATCCGCAGGGGCGTGTGATGGGGCCGGTCGAGGTTGATCAGGCTGTTCAGCGACGAACTATGCAACAGCGGATGACGCGGCGCGTCGGGCAGGCCGTAATTCATCAGAATGCCGCCGCGCTGGCTGGAAAAGGTGGCCGGGTCCAGCTCCACGGTCTTGACCAGGTCATAGGGAGTCACCGCCCAGAAACCCGCGCCTTGCTCTTCAGGGTGCCACATCACCGGCGCCTTCTCGCGCATCTCGGCGAACGCCTCATGGGTATAGCCGCCATTGCGCGAGAACACTTCAGGATCGTGCAGCGGGACGGGCGGGACGAGATCATGAACCGGCGCAGACTTCGGCGCGCTCGCTTGCGTTTCTTCCTGATAGGTGTCGGTGATGTTCTGAAAACCCATGACGCGCGTGCCTCCTGTGTCTGTTTCTTGTTGGACAGATTACCCCGTCATCGCCGTTTTCGGAACCGTGACGTTGGGGGACGTTTGCGGGGTTTTTTGTCCGCCGGCTCGCCTCGCGCCAGTTCAAGGCCCGGAATGATCGCACCGATTGTATCATGTAAAAGATCGGTGGGGATTTCCGCGACCGCACCGGGCTTCAGATCATCGAGCACGAAGGGACCGTATTGCACCCGGATCAGCCGGTTCACCTTCAGCCCGACAGCATCAAGCGCCCGCCGAACCTCCCGCTTGCGGCCTTCGGTCAGCGATACGGTCAGCCAGTTATTCGCGCCCGTTTCCTGGTCGATCACCGCATGGATCGCCCCGAACCGCTCGCCATCGACGGTGATACCGCCTTTCAGCTCCTCCAGCTTGCGGTCATCCACATGTCCATAAGCCCGCGCCCGGTAGCGGCGTTCAAACGCATGCTTCGGTAATTCCAGAGCCCGGGCCAGCTCGCCATCATTGGTCAGCAGCAATAGGCCCTCAGTATTGAGATCGAGCCGACCGATCGTCACCACTCGGGGAAGCTCCTTCGGCAATTGCGAGAAGATCGTGCTCCGACCCGCCGGATCGGCGGTGGTCGTGATCAGGCCAGCAGGCTTGTGATAGCGCCAAAGCCGGGTCGGCTCCGGAGGCTGGATCACCTTCCGGCCAACCTTGATGAACTCCCGGCCGGTCACTTTCACCGCTGGCGAATGCAACCGCTCGCCATTCACCGTCACCTTGCCCGCTTCGATCAGCGTTTCGCACGCCCGGCGCGAGCCAACGCCAGCCCGGGCGAGATATTTCGCAATCCGCTCGCCTTCGCTCCAGTCTGCAGCTTTCTGTGGACCGGATTTCCCGCCCAACTTCCGGCGACCCGCACCTTTCGGACCGGCACGTTTTGCGCTGGCATCGTTCGGGCCGGACAGGCCCGGGCCATCGCTATTTCGATTGTTTTGTCCAGGGCTGGCTGTGCGCTTGGCCGACCGTTTGGGCCGGGCCGGACGCTTGGGCCGGCCCGTCTCCCGACGCTCCGCCATGTCATGTTCCGTTCAGTTCGCCTGGGAATGGACGAGCGGGATCACCAAGGCAAGGCCGACAATGATTTCGAGGCCGACCAGCTTCCAGTTCAGCGACGGGTTTACCCCCATCTCCCGGTCCAGAATGATCGCGGCGGTCCGGCCAATCGCCGCCCCAAACCAACCCGCTGCCAAGACGGTCATCACCGCCAGGGCCACCGGGCCAGCGAACAGGACCGCAATGACAATTGCCGACAAATGCAGCCCTGCCAGCGTTCCGCCAAACGTCGCGCGGAACTCGGCAAATCCGCCGGGCCGGTCAGGATCGGCCTGGAGCCGAACGCTGGTGGCGGCAAATCGCGGATTGGCAAGGCAGGCCAGTCCATAGAAGGCGCCGAAGGCGAGGGCGGCGATGGCGATATAGTCGAAAAGGGTCATCATGCGTCAGTATACGCGCTTTGTGGCCGTGCGGATGAACATTGGCGGGATTTAGCGAACAACGGGACGTTCTCAGCCGGCCTCGGCGGCCGCCCAGGCGCTCTTCGGCCAGCGCCGGTGTTGCCAGAACCACTGGCCCGGTTCGGCCCGGACCTGGGCTTCGATGAACTCGGTGATCTGGCCGACGACGCGAGCAACATCAGCGTCGGTATCGCCAGTGCGCGTCACTTCGACCGGTTCATGGATCGTCACGCGGAACCGGGCCGGGCCAGTGCGAACAGTGGAGACCGGAACGATCGGCACATCAAATTTCAGCGCCAGGCGGCTCGGGCCGGGCGCGGTCATCGCTTCATGGCCGAAGAAGGGGACGGCCAGGCCCTGGTTGAACTTCTGGTCATTCATCAGCGCCACCGTCCGGCCCGCCGAGAGCGCGCGCATCAGGTCCCGCGTGCCCAGGCCTTTCGGTGCCAGCACGCCAATCCCATAGGCCCGCCGAACCGCATTGATCCGCCGGTCGATGTGGGGATTGTTCAGCGCGCGATAGGTGACGAGGCAATCGACCGGTCGGCGGCAGATCACGGCGGCCATCACTTCCCAATTGGCAAAGTGGCCGGAGATCATAACCGCGCCCTTGCCGCTGGCCTCGATGGCATCGAGCCGCTCGGGATGGACGACCTCGACCCGGCCACTTGTATAGGGATCGATCGCGGGCAGGTGCGGCAGTTCGCCGGCGGTCCGTCCCACGCTTTCCCAGGCGGCCCGGGCGGTCGCTTGCCGCTCGGCATCGGTCCATTCCGGAAAGGCGAGCGCCAGGTTTCGCAGGATCGTCTTGTGCTGGGAAAGGCGCGGGCCGATCCATTTGAAGATGGTGCCGGCCACCGTGGACGCCCTGTCAGGCCCCAACGCTTTCATCGGCGCCCAGTAGACAAGGTCCCAGGCCACCGTTTCCAGCCGCCATTGCGCCCGCTGCCAGAAGGTGGACCGGTCATCAATGTCGCTGGGGCGGATATAGTAGGGGCGCGCGTCAGCCATGGCTTCGCTGCTCTACGACTGCTTGCAGCCACCCATCAAGGGCATCGGCAGGCTCGAACACAGCCCGGACCGGCCAGACTGCGACCGGGTCTCGAACGTCAGCCGGCAGTCGGGCAGCGTCTTTTTCGGTGGTTATCAGCCGGGCGTCACGCTCGGCGGCGAGCGCTTCCAGCCATTTCAGATCGCCCCGGCTGTAGGGGTGGTGATCAGGATAAGGCACGGTATCGACGAGGGTCGCGCCCGCCGCGCTCAGGCTGTCGAAGACTTTCTGCGGTCGCCCGATCCCGGCAAAGGCGACCAGCGGTCCGTCTGGCGGCGGCGCGACCGGCTCCAGCCGTGCGCGAACAACCGGGCAGGGCCAGCGTCCATCGGGGTCGGGGCCGTCACCCGCCAGTATCACCGCATCGGCCCGGCCCAGGCCGGCCTTCACCGGCTCCCGTAAGGGGCCCTTGGGGAAGACGTGCCCATTGCCGAACGGGTCGCCAGCATCGACCACGACCAGCGAAAGGTTCCGGTGGAGGGAGGGGTTCTGGTGGCCATCATCCATGATGATGATCTCAGCGCCGGCCGCTTCCATGGCCCGGGCAGCGGCCACCCGGTCAGCACCGATCCAGCTTTCGCCATGGCTGGCGAGCATCAGCGGTTCATCGCCGACATCGGCGGCGGTATGGACGCCCGGATCAACCCGCAACGGACCCTTCAGTCGGCCCTTGTATCCGCGCGACAGGCTGGCCGCGCGCAGCCCGCTGGCCTGTAGGTGTTGGCGGATGGCAGCGACGATGGGCGTCTTTCCCGATCCGCCCACGGTGAGATTACCGACGCAGATCACAGGGATGCCTACTTTTGCCGGATTGGCATGGGCAAGTTTGCGGGCGACAATCGCGCCATAGAGCGCGGCAACCGGCGTCAGCAGAACCCGGGTCAGGGGCGCAGCTTCCCGGGCGCGCGGGTCGAGCCCGCCGGACCAGAAATGGGGCGCCTTCATGGGGACTTCGCCGGGGGCAGGAGCGCGCGAGCCGCGTCGAGGGTGACGGTCATCGGCGTGTCGGCTTGGGCGAAGAAGGTGTCGAGGGCGGGCTGGTCGACGGCGCGAGGGGCCTCGCCTGAGAAGTGTCCCCGAAGCGTTTCGGTAAGTTCGGCCTCACCGGCGACGAGGGTCAGCCCTCCGGTCTGTTCGAGGGCCGGGGCGACGGTGTTGAAGTTGAAGAGGTCAGGGCCGCTGATCACCGGTTTGCCGCATCGCAGCGGCTCCATCGGATTGTGCCCGCCAATGCCGGCGGTGTGGCCGCCGCCGAGATAGACGAGGCTGGCGGCGCGGTACCAAAGGCCCATCTCGCCCAGCGTGTCAGCGAGGTAGACCGTACCGTTGGCCCCGATATCGCCGCGGCTGCGCTGAGCGATGGTGGCGCCTTCAGCTTCCAGTTCAGCGCGGATGGCCGCAGCGCGCTCGGGATGTCGGGGGGCGATCACCAGATGGGGCCGGGGCGTGGGGAGGCCGGTCCAGGCCCTGTGAATGAGGCGCTCTTCGCCGGCATGGGTGGAGGCGGCCAGCAGAACCGGTTGCCCGTCCAGGAGAAAAGCGGGCAGGGCGCCATCGGAAGCGGGCGGGGCCAGGGCGGCCTTGAGATTGCCCGGCATGGGGATGGGCCGGTCGAGGATGGCGCTGAGCCCTTCGCCGGTGGTCTGGTCTGCGGCGATGATGGTAGCGAATGCGCCGTAGAGGTGCTGGGCGGCCGCCTTGCGTCTGGCCCATCCGTCCAGGGATTTTCGGGTGGAGCGGGCATTGACCAGCGCCATCGGGATGTGGGCGCGCTGGCATTCGAGGAGCAGGTTGGGCCAGATCTCGCTTTCGGCGAAGAGGCCGGCATCGGGGCGCCAGTGCGCGATGAAACGGGCCGCCGCGCCGGGCGTGTCGAAGGGGGCGAACTGTTGCCGGTCTGGCGCGCTGAGCTGGTCGCCGACCAGGGTGGCGGCGGTGAGGGTCTGGCTGGTGAAGAGGAAGGTGAGGTCGGGCTCTGCGTCCCGGAGGCGTAGGGCGAAGCCGTGGAGCATCAGGCTTTCTCCCACGCTGGCGCCATGCAGCCAAACGAGGCGGCCCGGGGGACGCGGCGGCAGGGCGCGGGCCAGGCGTTCATGGCGGCGGGCAGGGTCTTCCTTACTTCGCCGGGCGCGGTGGCGGAGGTAGAGCGGCACTAGCGGAGCGGCCAGCGTGGTGACCGCCCGGTAGAGGCGCAGGAGCGGGGTCATGCCGATGTCTTGGCCGACGACTTGGCCGGTGCCGGCGTCTCCAGGGGGCGGCCGGCCAGCATATGGGCGCGCCGATTGGCGGCATCCATGCCGGTCTGGACGCGCTGTTGTATGTCCTCGGGGCGAGCATCGGGGGGCACGGTGATCGGGTCGCCAAAGACGATGCCGCCGCGGCCGAAGGGGAGCGGGATCAGGAACCGGTCCCATGTGTTCAGCGTGCGGCCGCCGCTCACGGCCAGGCCGTAGGGCACGATAGGAATGCCGGCGCGCTGGGCGAGGATGATCGGGCCGGGGCTGACCTCCTCGCGCGGGCCGCGCGGGCCGTCGGGGGTGACGCAGACCACGTCGCCGGCCTTAAGGTGGCGCACCGTCTGGGCGATGGCGCGGACGCCGCCCTTGTCCTTGGCCTTGCGCTTGTGGGTCTTGGACCCCCGGATGGCGACCAGGCCGAGATGGCGAATGGCCTTGGCGACGAATTCCCCGTCCGATGACAGGGAGATCAGCATGGCGGTAGATTTCTGTTCGAAGGGCAAATGCTTGCGGATCCACGACCAGCCCGATGGCAGGAGCAGGATGCGCGAGTGCCAGCCGGCCACGATCATCCCGTCCTCCCCGTGCCAGAGCGCGGAGAAGCGTTCGGCCCCTTCGATATTCCAGCGGGTGGTGCGCGCGATCAGCACCATCCAGCACCAGATTGCGTAGCCGAGAAGGGACGAGGCGAAGCCAGATCGCAGGAGCGATTTCATGGGGCGCATATACGCCTCTCACACCAATCGGCTAGCGTGGGAGGCAGGCCGGTTGCAGGGGCGTTTATGGGTGTGGTGCAGGCGTTAGCCATGGTGAAGGGCATGGAAGGCGCGCTCCAGGTCGGCGATGAGGTCGGCAGGGTCTTCCAGCCCCGCATGGATGCGCAGCAGCGGGCCCGGCTTGGTGCCGCTCCAGTGGCCGTCGAGCCGGTTGAGCTGTTCATCGCAGGGGATGAGCAGGCTTTCATAGCCGCCCCAGGAGAAGCCCATGCCGAACCGGGTCATCGCCCCGAGAAAGGCATCCAGCGCGGGTTCGGCCGTTTCATTGAGGACCAGACCGAAGAGGCCGGAGGCGCCGGTGAAGTCCCGCTGCCAGAGCGTGTGATCGGGATGGGATGGGAGCGCCGGATGCAGGACGGCGTGGACGTCCGGTCGGGTTTCGAGCCAGCGCGCGAGGGCGAGCCCATTGGCCTGGTGGGCGGCGAGGCGCGTGGGGAGCGTGCGGAGGCCGCGGAGGGCGGTGTAGGCCTCGTCGGGCGCAAGCGCGAGGCCCCAATCGTCAGCGCAGGCGGTGAGCTGGTTGGCGACGGCCCTGTCGGCGGTCATGACCGCGCCGCCGAACCCATCGGCATGGCCGACCGCATACTTGGTGAGGGCCTGGACGGAGATGTCGGCGCCCATGGTCAGAGGCTGGAGGTAGAGCCCGGCGCTCCAGGTATTGTCGACCATGATCTTCGCACCATGGGCTTTCACGGCGGTGATCATGGCGGGCAGGTCGGGGATCTCGAAGGTGAGGGAGCTGGGCGTTTCCATGACGACCAGGGTTGTTTCCGGCGTCATCCGATCAGCGATGGCCGCCCCGAGGTTGGCGGGGATGCGCTCGGCGGTGACACCCGTGGCGGCCAGGCGGCGTTCGCAGAAGCGGCGTGTCGGTCCGTAGAGCCCTTCGGAGATCAGGACATGGTCGCCGGCGCGCACCAGGGCTGCGATCGCCAGGGCGCAGGCGCTGACGCCATTGGGGGTGAGCGATACGTGGCTGGCCTGCTCGAGGCTGGCGAGGGCGTCTCGGAGCTCGGTGTGGACGGTGTGGCCCATACGGCCATAGGTGGGCATGGGCCCGTAGAGGCGTTTCCGGTCCGGAAAGAGGACAGTGGAGCCGCGTTCGACGGGCGGGTTCACCGTTGGCGGGTGGAGCCGAGCCCCGCGGGTGTGGATCAGCCGGGTTGCGACGGCTTCGGCCTTGGCAGGGCGAGCCGGGCTGGCGGGATCATCCTCCGCCATGGGCGCCGGCCCCGGTCTCGATGGGATAGCTCTGATTTGACGCCCATTCGGCCCAGGAGCCATCGAACACGGCGACATCGTCGTGGCCGACCGTTGCCAAGGCGAGGGCGAGGGTGGCGGCGGTAACGCCCGAGCCGCAAGTGGTGATGATCCGTCCGGAAATGCCTTCGAAGATCTGGGCCAGCGCCTCTGGCGATTTCATCCGGCCATCCTCAGCGATCAGGCTGGCGGCGGGAATGTTGCGAGCGCCGGGCATGTGGCCCGATGGCAGGCCCGCGCGCGGCTCAGGCGCCTCGCCGGTGAAGCGGCCGGATGGGCGAGCGTCGAGAATGGTCTTGGCAGGATTGTTGATGGCCGTCGCCATCTGGTCGAGGTCACGGATCAGGTCGCCACGGACACGGGGGGTGAAGTGGCGTTCGACGGGGATGGTCAGCTCATCGGTGACAGCGCCGCCTGCTTCGATCCAGGCATCCAGCCCGCCATCGAGCACGAAGACCTCCTCCTGGCCGAGAACCCGGAACATCCACCAGACCCGGGCCGATGCCATGAAACTGTTGCGGTCGTAGATCACCAGCCGATTGCCATCGCCCAGTCCCATCTTCCGGACTTTCGAGCTGATCGAGACGGTGGAGGGCATCATGTGCGGCAGGTCGGTGGTGTGGTCCCTGATCTCGTCGATATCGAAGAATACGGCACCAGGGATGTGCTCGGCGTCAAAGGCGGCGCGGGCGCTGGTCTCGCGAGTGGCAGCGTCGAGATACCAGGTGGCATCGACGAGCCGGATGTCCGGTGCGTCGAAATTGGCCTGGAGCCAGGCGGTTGAAACCAGGGGGCTTTCGTCCATGGGTGTCATGCGGTGTCCTCCAGCCAGCGCGGGATGGGCAGATTCTTGGCGCGAAGGAATTCGGGATTGAACAGCTTGGACTGGTAGCGGTTACCATAGTCACAGAGAATGGTGACGATGGTGTGCCCGGGCCCCATGTCACGGGCCATGCGGACGGCGCCGGCAATATTGATCCCCGCGGACCCGCCAAGGCAAAGGCCTTCATTCTCGACCAGGTCGAACAGGATTTCGAGCGCCTCGGTGTCTTCACACCGGTAGGCATAGTCGGTGGTGAGCCCTTCCAGATTGCCGGTGATACGGCTCTGGCCAATGCCTTCGGTAATGGACGTACCTTCGGCCTTGAGTTCGCCATGGGCGTAGTAATTGTAGAGCGCGGCGCCGCCAGGATCGGCGATACCGATCTTCACGGCGGGGTTCTTGGCCCTGAGGGCGTCGGCGACCCCGGCGAGGGTGCCCCCGGAGCCGACCGCGCAGATGAAGCCATCGACCTTGCCGCCGGTCTGGTCGTGGATTTCAGGGCCCGTGGTTTCGAAATGGGCGCGCTTGTTGGCGGTGTTGTCGAACTGGTTGGCCCAGATGGCGCCATTGGGTTCGGTCTCGTTCAGCTCTTCGGCGAGGCGCCCAGAGTAGCGGGCATAATGGTTGGGGTTGGAATAGGGGACCGCATCGACTTCGACGAGTTGCGCGCCAAGCAGGCGGATCGCGTCCTTCTTCTCCTGGCTCTGGGTGCGGGGGAAAACGATCACCGACCGGTAGCCCAGGGCATTGCCGACCAGGGCGAGGCCGATGCCGGTATTGCCGGCAGTGCCTTCGACGATGGTGCCGCCCGGTTTGAGGCGGCCGCTGGCTTCGGCGTCGCGAATGATGCCGAGGGCGGCGCGGTCTTTTACCGATTGTCCGGGGTTCAGGAACTCGGCCTTACCGAGGATTTCGCAACCGGTCTCGTCCGATACCCGGTTGAGCCGGATGAGCGGCGTATTGCCGATGGCGTCGACGACGGAAGAACAGATGGTCATGGGCGCGGTGATCTCCTGGCCAGAGTGTGAGGGTAGGAGCGTGGGCGGCTGGATACAAGCGCCGTTGGAGTGATCCGTTTTCACTTTGCGGTCGTATTCTGAAGATAATTGAAGGATGTTTGGCCGTGCGCACAGAGACCTATCACGCATTCATGCTCGATCATGCGACTGGCTCGCTGGCGCCGGCGCTGCGCCTTGCGGGCGATCTGCACCAGCGCATGAATGACAACGGCCGGATGGAAGCGGACATATGGGATTGTGTCGGGGGCATCTTGCTGGATAAGGGCGAGGTGGCAGATGGGCCAGACGAATGGAGAGCGGTGCCGCGCGCGTGCTTGCAGGTCCGGGCAACACCCCAAGATGTGGATGCCGGGTCGGTGCTGGCCACCGACCTGGACGGTTTGCGCTGGCGCCGGGGGTTGGCAGGGGTCGATTATGCCCGGGCCGGCGTCTCCGATGGTCAGTACATGCGGTTGTCGCCGGGGCGGAAGACGCCGGAGCATGGGCATTCAGCACTGGAGGCGACTGTGGTGCTGCAGGGCTCGCTGGTGGTCGGCGGCGAGCAGTATGTTCGCGGTGACCTGGTGATCGGCGCGCCGGGGGAGCGGCACCAGCCGGCAGCCGGCGCGTGTGATGTCTGCATTTGTTATGTTGGACGTGAGCCGCGCCCCTTCTGGCGACTGAGCTAGCCCCCATATCAGGGCATGAGGCGGGCGGCGGGGGCCGAACTTTCAACGGAGTGTTCCATGCGTTTCACAACCAAAACGGCTGCAATGATCCTCTCGATCTGCGGGATGGGTTTGGGCGCGACTGGGCTTGCTTCGGCTGATGCTGCGCCGACCGACCTGCATGACGCGCTGGCGCAGGACGGTGTGACGGCTGCGGAGCTGGAGGCGGTTGGCCGCTGGGAACCGGAAGCGGGGGATGCGATTGCGTTCACCGTGTTGCGGAAGGGAAAGCCGTTTGGGCGCCATGAGGTGCGGTTTGACGAGGCCGATGATGGGGCGCTGCTGGTCTCGACTGATGTGAGCCTGCGGGCGGGGATGGGGCCGATCACGGTGTACCGATACACGCTGGACAGTGCGGAGACCTGGCGGGATGGACAGCTTGTCGGGCTGGCGGGTGATCTCAAGGTGGAGGGCCGGACGGGCCGGGTCGAGGCAGCCGCAGAGGGTGACACGCTGGTGGTGGATGGGACCGAGTTTTCGGGCACGGTGCCGCTGGGGATCTTGCCGTCGAGCCATTGGAATGTGCTCCAGACCCAGGCTGAACAGCTTGTATCCACCGAGGATGGTGAGATCATCGAGGTGGTGATGAGCCAGGTGGGGCGGGAGATGATTGAGGCCGGGGGCGAGTCCATCGAGGCGACGCGGTATCTGATGGGTTCCGATATCGATGTGGACCTCTGGTATGATGATGAGGGCCGCTGGGTGAAGCTGGCCTTCGAGGTTCGCGACCAATCTATCGAATACGTGCTCGATCGCCTCTACTGATGGGGGCGCTCCGGCTGGTATTGGGCGACCAGTTGAGCGACGGGCTGGCCGCGCTTCGCGATGCTGACCCGGAGACCGACCTGGTGCTGATGGCCGAGGTGCGGGCTGAAGCGACCTATGTGAAGCACCACAAGGCGAAGATCGTGCTGGTGTTCGCCGCGATGCGCCATTTTGCCGAGCGGCTTAGGGGGCGGGGGTTTGAGGTTCGGTATGTTCGGTATGATGATCCCGATAATCAAGGGAGCCTGAAGGCGGAGCTTGCTCGGGCGCTGGAGACTTGTGGACCGTTTGACCGGGTGGTGGTGACCAAGCCGGGGGAGTGGCGGCTGGTCTCTGAGATGGAAGAATGGGGCGCGCTTTTTCCGGTTCCGGTGGAGCTCGTGGACGATGACCGGTTCGTGTCGACGCCGCGGGAGTTTGCCGACTGGGCCGAGGGGCGCAAGCAGCTGCGGATGGAGTATTTCTACCGCGACATGCGGCGGAAGACCGGCCTGCTTATGGACGGTGATGAGCCCGCGGGGGGGCAATGGAATTTCGACCATGACAACCGCAAGTCGCTACCCCGGTCGGTAACGCCGCCGCCGCGCTGGTTTGCGGAACCCGATGCGGTGACCGGCGAGGTGATCGAACTGGTGGAGCGCGAGTTTGGCGATCATTTTGGGTCGCTGGAGCGGTTTGGCTTTGCGGTCACCACCGAAGGCGCTGAGGCGGCGCGGGATCATTTTATCGGCGATATCCTGCCCGGCTTTGGCGACTACCAGGACGCCATGGCGAAGGATGAGCCATGGATGTGGCACTCGCTCTTGTCGGTCTACATCAATTGCGGGTTGCTGGATGCGTTGGATGTTTGCCAGCGGGCGGAAACGGCTTGGGCGGAGGGCGCTGCGCCGCTGAATGCGGTGGAGGGCTTTATCCGCCAGATCATCGGCTGGCGGGACTATGTGCGCGGGCTCTACTGGCTGAAAATGCCGGACTACAAGGAGATGAATGCGCTTGGCGCCGACCGTCCGCTACCGGATTTCTACTGGACCGGAGAGACTGACATGGCCTGCATGGCGGCTGCGATCGGGCAGACGCGGGACTATGCCTATGCGCACCATATCCAGCGGCTGATGGTGACGGGAAATTTCGCGCTGCTTGCGGGGCTCGATCCGCAGGCGGTGAACGACTGGTACATGGTGGTCTATGCCGATGCCTATGAGTGGGTGGAGCTGCCGAATGTGACGGGTATGGCCTTGTTCGCGGATGGTGGGATCATGGCGTCCAAGCCCTATGCGGCGAGCGGGAGCTACATCAACCGGATGTCGGACTATTGCAAAGGGTGCCGCTATTCGGTGAAGGCGCGGGTGGGCGAGGATGCGTGTCCGTTCAATGCGCTCTATTGGGACTTCATCGCCCGGAATGAGGAGCGGCTGTCGGGCAATCCGCGCATGGGGCTGATCTATCGAAACCTGGCCAAGCAAGATCCGGACGATGTGGCTGCGATGCGGACACGAGCCGCGGCGTTCCTGCAGCAGATCGGCGTCACCTAGCGCGTTTCCGCCAATGCCGGAGCCGATTCGGGGCAAGCTGCGGGGGGTGAGTTACGCAAAGTGTTTGCCGAGGCGGAGGCCCTGGCCCTGATAGTGGCTGGCGGTGCCACCATAGGCGGTCTGGGGTTTGGCGGCCATGGCTTCGTAGACCAGGCGCCCGACCGGCTGGCCGTCTTCGATGAAGAAGGGCACGTCGCGGGTGCGGACCTCGAGCACGGCGCGGGAGCCGTTGGCGTTGCTGCCGAAGCCGGGGTCGAAGAAGCCCGCATAATGGGCGCGGAATTCGCCCAGCTCGGGCGCGATCGGCGCCATCTCAGCGGCTTGGGAGAGGGGCACTTTCACCGCTTCCTTGGAGGCGAGGATGTAGAATTCATCGGGTTGGAGGACGACGCGGCCGCGATGGGGGAAGACCGGCTCCCAATAATCGGCGATGGCGTGCTTTCCGACGCGCTGGAGGTCGACCACGCTGGCATGGCGGCGGGCGCGCCAGCCTATGGGAGCGTCGTCGTTGGTTTCGGGCGTCAGGCTGACCGAGAATGTGACCTCCCTGAGGGGCGGAACATCACCGCGACGTAAGCGGAGCTGGCAAAGCCGGTCGCCTTCGCGGGCGAGGATGGAGAAGGTGCGCGGGCAGACTTCGAGATAAAGCGGGCCGGCATAGCCGTCGGGCACATCATCGAAAGCTTCGCCGCCATCGGTGATCACTCGAGTGAAGACATCGAGCCGGCCCGTGGAGGATTTCGGATTTGCCCGCCCCCGCAGGGTCTTGGGCAGGGCGAGCTGTTCCTGGAGTAAGGCGAGGTAGACGCAGCCGGTTTCGAGAACAGCGCCCTGGGACAGGTCCATGCGGTGCATCTGGAGGTCAGAGGTGTGCAGTAGTTTGCCGATGGAGCGCCCCTTGCCGGGCAGGAAGCTGGCGCGCACGCGGTAGATGTCGCTGGAGAGGCGCAAGTCGAGACTGGCGGGCTGGACCTGGCCGGGGTCGAAGCGACGTTCGGCAGTGATCACGCCCCGGTCGATCAGCGCGCTGAGCTCGGTGTCGGGCAAGACCCCGTCTGCTGGTCCGGCGCCGGGCGGGGCGCCTTCGGTTTGTGCCATGGCTCGATCCCTCTATAGGGTAGCCCCTAAGACGCCCCGCTATGATTTGCAAAGGAAGACGCCCATGGCCGATGGTCCCGCCGATGGCACCAAGCCGCTTCGCCCAGCTACCCAATTGGTGCGCGGGGGCCTGATGCGGTCTGAACATGGGGAGACGGCAGAGGCGCTGTATCTGACATCCGGATATGCCTATGACAGTGCCGAGCAGGCCGCAGCTCGGATGTCGGGCGAAGAGCCGGGCTTTGTGTATTCGCGCTATGCCAATCCAACGGTGCGGATGCTGGAGCAGCGGCTGGCGCTGCTGGAGGGGGCGGAGACGTGCCGGATCACGAGTTCGGGCATGGGCGCGATCTCATCGGCGATGCTGGCGCCGTGCGTGGCGGGCGACCGGGTGGTGGCGGCCAGCGCGCTGTTCGGCTCATGCCGGTGGATTGTCGGTACGCTGATGCCGCGGTTCGGGATCGAGACGGAATTTGTACAGGGTGATGACCTGGACGCCTGGGCGCGTGCGCTGGCGCAGCCGACAAAGCTGGTGCTGCTGGAGACGCCGTCTAACCCGTTGCTGGATGGGGTGGACATGGCGGCGGTGGCAGAGATGGCCCATGCGGCCGGCGCGCTGGTTGTGGTTGACAATGTGTTTGCGACACCGGTGCTGCAGAAGCCGCTCGAATTCGGGGCCGATATCGTGACCTATTCCGCGACCAAGCACATGGACGGGCAGGGCCGAGTGCTGGCCGGCGCCGTTCTGGGTCAGAGCGCCTGGATCGAGGAGCATCTGGACCCGTATTTGCGCCATACCGGGCCGGCGGCGTCCCCGTTCAATGCGTGGGTGGTGCTGAAAGGGTTGGAGACGATGGACTTGCGGGTGCGTCAGGCGGGCGAGAACGCGGCTGCGCTGGCTGACCGGATTGCCGGGCACCCGAACGTGCGAGCGGTGCGCTATCCGGGGCGGGCGGACCATCCCCATCACGCGGTGCATAGCCGGCAGATGGCGGCGGGTGGGACCTTGATGGCGCTATCGGTCCGGGGTGGGCGAGCCGAAGCGTTCAAGATGCTCAATACTTTGAGAGTGATCGATATTTCCAACAATCTCGGCGATACGAAATCTCTGGCGTGTCATCCGGCCTCGACCACACACCGGGCGCTGAGCGATGAGGAGCGGGCGGCGATGGGGCTGGACGATAGCTGGATCCGGGTATCGGTTGGGCTGGAAGACGTGGATGATCTGGGTGAGGACCTTCTTGCAGCGCTTGACGCCCTGTGATCGGGCCGCAAGAACAGCGATATGGAACAATCTGTGGATAACCCTTGCTATGAAGCGGAGACGGAAGGGATCCGGATCCGGGTGAAGCCGCGCTTCATGCATGATGAGTCCGAGCCGGTGCGGAACCATTTCGTATGGGCTTACACCGTCGAGATCGAGAACGCGTCTGACGAGACCTGGCAATTGATGGTGCGCCACTGGCAGATCGTCGACAGTCTGGGGCGGACCCAGATGGTGGACGGCGATGGCGTGGTGGGGCAGCAGCCAGTGTTGGCGCCGGGCGATGCGTTCAAGTACACGTCCGGGGCACCGTTGGCCGCACCGTCGGGCTTCATGTCAGGGTGTTATGATTTCCAGAGCCGATCTGGGGCATGGATGACGGCGGATGTGCCGGCGTTTTCGCTCGATAGCCCCTTCGAGCGCGTGCGGCCGAGCTGACGGGACGGGGGAACCGCCGTCAGGGGGCGGGACGCCGAGGCATGATCGAGACCGGGGCATGGTGGGCGGTAACGGGTTCGAACCGCTGACCCTCTCGGTGTAAACGAGATGCTCTACCAACTGAGCTAACCGCCCGGGGTGCGAGCGAGCCTTGTAGGCCCGTATGGGGGTGGAGTTCAAGGTGGCGTTGGCGGAGAGCCAGGGCGGCGGCGCCCTTTCGGTGGGCGTGATCGTGCATATCGGGTACGGGCGGTGTTGGCGAAGGCGGGATTGAGCGCGCCGGCAATGGCGGTAAGTTGAGCGGGTGAAGCCGGCGAATCCCCTCCTTGATCCGCGTGCGCTGCGGGGTCTGTTGAAACGGGCCTTGCTTGTGCCGGTCCAAGTGGCGGGCCGACAAGGGATGGGAGTAGTGCCGGATCGTCAGGGTAGGAAACGGATTTTGAAGGGCAGGCAAAGATGACCACGATTGCGTTTATCGGGCTGGGCAATATGGGATCGGGCATGGCGCTCAACCAGGTTCGGGCCGGACGGACGGTGCAGGCTTATGACCTGTCAAAAGCGGCGTTGAAGGCGGCTGAGGCGGGGGGCTGCAAGGTGGCCAAGTCGGCCGCGGATGCGGTGGCGGGGGCTGATGTGGTGATCACGATGCTGCCAGCCGGACAGCATGTGATGGCCGTTTATGAAGCCGATGTACTGCCCCATGCGGCACCGGGCACCTTGCTGGTCGACTGTTCGACGATTGATGTGGACACCGCACGGGCGGTTGCCGAACGGGCTGCGGCCGCCGGGTTCCGGGCCGCCGATGCGCCAGTGTCGGGCGGGACCGCGGCGGCGGAGGCGGGCACGCTGGCCTTCATGGTTGGTTGCGAGGCCAGCGATTTCGACGATGTGGATGAGGCGTTGGGCCCGATGTCGAAAGTAGTGATCCATGCGGGCGCATCCGGGGCAGGGCAGGCGGCCAAGATTTGCAACAACATGTTGCTCGGCATCTCGATGATCGGGACGTGTGAGGCGTTTGCGCTGGCAGAGAAGCTGGGGCTAGGGGCGGACCGGTTCTTCGAGATCGCAAAACAGTCTTCGGGGCAGTGCTGGTCGGTGACATCGTATTGTCCGGTCAAAGGCGCGGGGCCGGAAACGCCGGCTGACCGGAATTATGCACCGGGCTTTGCAACCGACATGATGCTGAAGGACCTGAAGCTGGCCCAGTCGGCGGCCGCGTCGGTGAACGCGGCAACCCCGATGGGGGCGCAGGCCGAGGCGCTCTATGCGATGTTTTCCGGCATGGGGCGGGGCGGCAAGGATTTCTCCGCAATCATCGATTTGTTGTCGCCGGGCACTGTGAAGCCGGGCTGAGGGCGATGGTCACCAAGGTTTAATCTGCCGGTATATCGGCAACCCTCCAAAATAAAACTGCCGAATTCCATGGCTGTAGTTCAGGGCGGCAAGACTTCGGTATGTTTTAACCAAGTTTTCGCCGCAAGCCTGTATGGCATTTCACTGGGGTCGCGGGTCGGGCACGGCCATGTTGGCGGGGCGCACCGATGTGCGCGTTCAGCAAGACCGGGACGTTGGTGTCCCGGAGGAGTGAAACCATGAAGACCTTGATGAAACCTGCTCTTGCGCTTTTGGCGGCGGCTGCCTTGGCGGCACCGTCTGTACTGGCCCAGGGCGCAGCGGCGGACACATTCAAAGCCATGGATGTGAACGGTGATGGGATGGTGTCGCAATCTGAATATGTGACCCATGCCGCAGCCTATGACGGGACCGACCCGGAATCGGCGAAACTACGGTTCGAACTGCTGGCTGGACAGGATGGGCAGCTGACGGAGGCGGAGTTTGCCGATGCCTCCGAGGTCCTGGAACCCGGTGACACAATGACGGCCCCGGCCGCACCGGGCGAAACCCGCTAAGGCGGGTTGAAAGGAGGCTGACGGCGGCCCGGGTAACCGGGTCGGGGCGGCCGCTTCCCCCCGAGCGGCTGTCATGGTCAGGCCTGGCGGCCCCGGCGGATTGCTTCCTGCGCCGGGGCCGCTGCTTTCCGGCGACGGAGCGAGCGCAAACGCCGTGCGTGCGGTGTGAAGCAATGGCTTGAACGTTCCGGGACCGTGTCCCATGTCGGTTCCAAGCTGATTAGACATTGTGCTGGCGGAAAAGTTCCGCTACTGCGCCCCTTCCTCAGGAAAGTAAGAACATGGCCGCCAAGGAAGACAAGCCGCGCGTTGGACCGCTGACATTCTCGCGGCAGGTGCGCGCGGAAGGGAACAAGGTCACTTGGACCTCCCGGCAGGAGACGATTTCGGCAACGATCATGGTGATCGTGATGTCGGTGATCGTCGCTTTGTTCCTGTTTCTGGCCGACCAGATCATTGCGGCACTGGTGCGCATGATCACCGGCCTTGGCAGCTGACGACGGAGAAGTGTCCCCCCATGGCCGACGCCAAATGGTATATCGTTCACGCCTATTCGAACTTCGAGAAGAAGGTGGCGTCTTCCATCCAGGAACAGGCTGGACGGAAGGGCCTGGAGGCGCTGATTGAAGAGATTCAGGTGCCCACCGAGGAGGTGGTGGAAGTGAGCCGGGGCAAGAAGAAGACGGTCGAGAAGCGCTTCTTCCCGGGCTATGTGCTGATGAAGACGCAGCTGACCGACGAGATCTATCACCTGGTGAAGGATACGCCGAAGGTGACGGGGTTTCTCGGTGCTGAGGGTGGCAAGAAGCCTCTGCCGGTGCCGCAGCGGGAAGTGGACCGAATTCTTGGCACCGCTGAAGAAGCGGTGGAACGGCCCCGTCCACAGGTCAGCTATGAGATTGGCGAGCAGGTGCGGGTCAATGACGGCCCGTTCCAGGGCTTCGAAGGCGGTGTGGAAGAGATCGATGAAGAGGCGGCGCGTCTCAAGGTGACCGTGTCGATCTTCGGTCGGGCAACGCCGGTGGACCTGGAATTCGACCAGGTCGACAAGCTCTAGGGCCAGTCGCCTGGGATTGTCGGCGCGGGGCCGGGCGCGCTCGCTTGCCAGCCAAGGGGCTTGGCGGTACATCACTCCGAGCCCAGCAAGACCCCGAATTGGGCCGCCTTAGCTCAGTAGGTTAGAGCGCTAGATTGTGGATCTAGAGGTCCCCCGTTCGATCCGGGGAGGCGGTACCATAAAAAAAGGACTTAGGCAGGTTCTTGTGTCTCCCCGAAAAGCCCGTGCTACCAATATGCTACCAAGCTTCCGGAACGCATCGCTATCAATGGCGCATAGGCAATTGTAATTGCTAAGAAAATCTAGCCACGCGGGAGTGGGGCGATGAGTGCCGCGCTTGAAAATGGTTCCCTGGCGTCGAGACATATAGCCGCTAAACGGCTGTAGGCTTCAGTATGCAGAGGTCGAGCTGACGTGCTTGTCAGCTAGAAATGCATCCACATCCCGAACACGATAGAAGACAGACCGCGAGCCTAGTTTCACAAAAGGCGGGCCGTCGCCGCGGCACCTCATCTTTGCCAGCGTAGAGACGGACAAGCGTATTCTCACGCTCGCCTCTTTGGGATCAACCAGATCATTGGGTCCACGCGTCGACCAATGATCTGGTTCGGTATCTTTGTTGGGGTCGTTGATGACCAGAAGCCGACCATCGAGCGCTGTTTCTAGTAGGTCGATAAGCAGGAAATCGGTCGGCTTGTTCATGCGACGGGCCAAATCGTGGATCTTCATTCGAAGACGATCAGGGAAGGCATCGATGATTGCCGACCCCGAGTTTGTCCTTCCCCCTTAAACCTGGGCCAAATTGATCTTGGTGATTTTGGCGGTTCAGGAAGGATTGAGGATGGCTCGGAAGCGGTATTCGGATGAGGACATTCTGCGGTTGTAGCGGGAGATTGAGCTTTCACTGGCCGAAGGCTTGGATGTTGTGAGTGCGTGTCGAAAGGCGGGCGTGTCTGATGCGACGTACTATAATTGGCGCAAGAAGTTTGGCGGTGTAAGTAAGTCCCAACTGGCCGAGAAG
>JBCCBN010000009.1:0-44527 GCA_039034035.1 Pseudomonadota bacterium | reverse complement strand
TTTTCCGAGAAGAATTCGAGTACGGCGGTCAGGTCCGGCGTGGACCATTCGCCATCCATGTAGGCTTCTGCAAATCCCACATCGCCGCCGGCCAATGCACGGCGGGCAAAGCTGTAGTCGTGGACGATGATGTGAGCCTCGGGGCCGGGTTGGCCATGGTCGAACAGGACGCGGCGGCCATCTGGCAAGTCAACGGTTACTCTGCCGCGCTTGGCGCCGAGCAAGGCGAGCGCACCAGCCCGGAAGACCGGTGGGATGCCTGGCATGCGCCGAAGGATTTGCGCCGTTGCGCGGATCGGGGAAGCGTTTGATTGCATTACTTTTCGTACACCAGGTTGTTCGGTTTTGGGGAAGCAATTGTAGCGGGTGTCTCAGGCACCTGGGGCTTGCGGTGATACCGTCCGCCGCGCCGCCAGATCCAGAGGGCCTGCCAGTGGATGGCCGCTGAAACGGCGAGGCTGGACAAGGGTCGGGTAATCGCTGCACGGGCGAATTCTGGCGTCGTTGCCGGCCGTGCCGTCGCCTGCATGGTCGCGATATGGCTTCGAGCCTCATCGATCCTGGTTTCGACCATGAGTGAGAATTTGTCGGGATTGGCGGCGCGGAGCGTGAAACCATACCGGCCATCAACCGCGAAGAAAGGCGACACGTGAAAACGCTTGTCAGCGTCGTGGCGAGCGGTGCTGGTTTCGCTGGGCCCAATTGGGGCGACGTAATTGTGGCGTTCGCCAAACGTGTTTCGGACTTCGTAGATGACCCCGCGCGGCATCCCGTCAGGACCGAACCCGCGCCAGACAGAGATCGGTGCGAATTTGTAGAAGGCATGGCGCGGGAAGGAGAGCAGGCGGACCGGTCCGCCCTCCAGGTCGACGCCGGCATCGGCAAACCTTTTCTCCGCCCAAGGCCGCAGCGTCGTGTCGGTCTGGTCTCCATGATCGCGGCGCTTGAACGAGAACAGGTTGGGACGATCAATCGAGAAAAGGGTCGAGGTGCCGGCAGCTTCTTCCAGCCGGTCGATATCGAGGTCAACGAGAAGAAGGCGGTAGCGGAACCGCCGCTCATTTGGGGTGAACCGGGCGTGGATAGTGTGCCCTGTCATTAGGCTTAGAGCCGGGGCGTCCTTCACAGCGACGCTCCTTTGGCCGGATGAGCCACTGGCACGGCTGCGGGTCGGGTATAGGGGGTCACGGTCTCGGTATTCCACGGAACATGCCCGCCCAATGAGAGGGCGCAGGCGAGGCCGGATTTCAAGCCGTCCTCATGGAATCCGTGCCCCATCCAGGCGCCGGCGAACCATAACCCGTCTTCGCCCTGGTGACGCTTGAGACTCCGCACAGCCGCTTCGGCCGGCGCGTCGAATTGGGGGTGGTCGAGATTGAAACTGGCGAAGGTCAGGTCTTCGCGTGGCGGCGTTTCGGGATTGAGCGTGACGAAGAGCGGAAAGCGGTCGTCAATCCCCTGCAGCCGGTTCATCCAATAGGTGAGGCATATATCGTTGCCGGACTGTTTGAGCACGTTCCAACTGGCCCAGGCCGCTTTTCGGGTCGGCATCAGGGACGGGTCTCGGTGGAGAAATATCCGGTTCGGGCGATATCGGACCGAGCCGAGCAGGAAGCGCTGGGTTTCGAAACATTCGTCGAGGACACTGAGGCTTTGGTCGGAGTGGCCAGCCAGGATCACCTCGTCGTACACGTCGCTGATAGTACCGCCTTCGGGCACGACTTGTAGGCGGTTTCCGAACGGTTGAACCGCGGCGACCGGGCAGGCTGGTTTGATGCGTGCGCCGAGGAGATCGACCATGGCGTCCACATAGTGTTGAGAGCCGCCGGTGACCGTGCGCCAGGTCGGCCGCTCGCGATGCATTAGGCGGTGATTGTCGAAGAATTTGAAGAAGCTTTCGGCGGGGTAGTCCAGAACGCCCCGTTCCGGCGTGGACCAGATGGCGGCAGCCATCGGAAGGATGTAATTTTCGCGAAACGCCTGGTCATAGCCGTGCCGGTCGAGCCAAGCCCCGAGCGTTCGGTCGCTGATGCCTGTTTCGAGATCGGCGCGCGCTGTGTCGTTGAATTTGAGAATGGTGCGCCAAAAGCGATGGAATTTGGGGTTGAACAAGTTCCGCTTCTGGGCAAAGATTCCGCGTGCGGATGAGGCCCACTCCCAGCCCTTGGGATCAGAAACGGCGAAGCTCATGTCGCTCGGTTGAGTGGCCACGCCGAGCGCGTCGAAAAACCCGATCAGGTTGGGATAGTTGAGCGCATTGTAGACGATGAAGCCGACGTCAACGTCGATCTTCACGCCCGAATAGTCGATCGTGCGGGTCCAGGCGTGGCCGCCCAATCGGCTGCGCGCTTCGTAGACGGTGATGTCAGCCGTGTCCTTGAGGGCGTAGGCAGCGCCGAGGCCTGAAATGCCCGATCCGATGATCGCGATCCGCTTCATGCCGCTTCCCGTTTCTTCTTGAGGATATCATAGGCGTCCAATGCGCGCTGGCGCCCATCTTTGTGGTCGATCATCGGTGCGGGGTAAGTTGTTCCCAGCTGGATCTTGTACGTGTCGAGCACCGATTGGGGCGCACTCCATGGGGAAAACAGATGCTTGTCCGGCAGGGCCGCGATCTCCGGACACCAGTGGCGGACATAATCGCCCGTCTCATCGAACTTTTCACCTTGGGTAATGGGGTTGAACACGCGGAAATAGGGCGCTGCATCCGCACCGGACCCGGCCACCCATTGCCAACTGGCCGCGTTTGAGGCGGGGTCGGCATCGACCAGAGTGTCCCAGAACCAATCCTCGCCCCGACTCCAATGGATCAGCAGGTGCTTGGTCAGGAACGACCCAACAATCATCCTCACCCGGTTGTGCATCCAGCCAGTGTGCCAGAGCTGCCGCATTCCGGCATCGACAATGGGGTAGCCCGTCTGCCCCCTGCACCATCGGCGATAGTCCTCTTCATTGTCGCGCCAGGGCATGTGTTGGAAGTCGTCATTGTAATTGTCGTCGGCCAAGTCTGGGTTGTGGTACAGCAAGACATACGCAAACTCCCTCCACACGATCTCGGACAGGAACACCATCGCGTTTTCCTCGTCGAGCCGTCCTGCAGCCATGCCATCTTTCACGGTCCGCCAGATATGGACGGGGCTGATCTCGCCCCAACGCAGGTGTGGGGACAGTCCGGACGTGCCATCTTCGATGTCGGGCCGATTCCGGTCGGCACCGTAGCGGTTGGCAGGACCGTTGAGGAAGCTGCCCAGTCGCGCCTGGGCGCCGGCTTCTCCCGGGGTCCATACGGGAACAAATCCTTCCGACCAGTCAGGGTTTTGGGGGTGCAGGTCCCAGTCGTCTAGCGTGTCGCTGGCCACATTTGGTCCGGCGAGCGCACTAGGTCCCGGTTCGGGTATCGGCGCGGGTGCGGAATAATTGGCGCGGACCGATTTCCAATAGGGAGTAAAGACCTTGTAGTATCCGCCGCTCCCGGTTTTCACGGTCCAGGGCTCGGTGAGTAGCGACCCGTTGAAGCTCTGGGCCGTGAGCCCGTTTTCGTTCAGCGCCAATTTCAAGTCGGCGTCTACCGAGCGTCCAGCTTGGTCATAGCGCCGGTTCCAATACACCGCGTCAGCCTCTGTCGAGGATGCAATCTCCGGTACGATATCGGCGGCGCGGCCACGTCTTAGAGTAAGCGCGCCGCCATGCGTTTCGATCTGCGCGCGCAGAGCTCTCAGGCTCTTGTCCAGCCACCAGAGGCTGGCGCCTCCATGGGGACGTACATCGCTGCCTTCTTCCAATATATACAGGAGGGTCAGAGGCTTACCGGTCTCCACTGCGGCATGCAGCGCGGGGTTATCGGCCAGGCGCAGATCATGGCGGAACCAGACAATGGCAGGGGTCTTCTGGGACACGCGGGGCCTTGTTTGAAAACCAGTTACCTACACAATACGCCATGGACGCGAGGCTGGATCAACTAGATGACAGTTGCGCGAACTCAGGTTGGACACCGAGCAGGGTACCGGTAGTGGATCGGAATTGTGGACATGGATGACCGAACTTCGGCTGAAGCGACGGCAGCAGCGGCGCTTCTGCTCAAGCAATATGGTGAGGATGCTGAAGTGATTGCCACCCTGCGCGCTGCGGAAGTTGCTGCCATGGGCGACAGCGAGGCATTGGCTCATTGGGATGCCGTGCTCGCGCTGCTGAGCGAGTGGGATGCGCCGGAATCACCCTCGATGTAGCTGGCTTAGTCGTCCACGCGCTCGCCATCGGGCGTGTAAACGGGTGCAACTTCGATGGTTTCGAAATCGCCCAGCGGTTCGGCTGGTTTCGGGATGCCAGCTTCGAGATAGGCCAACCAGTCTGCCTTCAATGCAAGCAGCGTTGCACCTAGGGCTAGCGGGTCGTCAGCCCGGAGGGGATGGATGCCTCCGGGCGGTTGAGCGCCGAGTTGGCTGAGCAGGGACGGTCGGGGCGTGACATCGAGCCGTGTCGGGCAAATCGTTCCATAGGCGCAGTTCGATAGTGCAGCGTTGAGATCGTGATCGGTGTCGGAGAGGGCCAGAAGCGTGACGATACGGGCACGGTCGAGGTCGGACCGCTGATCGAGTGCCGCGGTAAGCGCTGGGACAAGCGGATGGTCGCCTTCCGGGATCAAGACTGCGAGGGCTCGCCCCGTGTTGAGGGTGTCAAAGTAATAGGAGAGGGCCGCAGCGAGATCCGTCGCGGCGAGAGACCAGTCTGGCGAAGGGTCGGCCGGTGACGGCAATCGCAGGGCCGGTGTGTAGATGGGGCTGCCAATATCCAGACTCGAGCGGATAGCGGCAAGGGCTTCTAGCTGTTCGAGCCTGTAGTCTGGGTCGGCGGCATCAATGGTGCCAGGCGGGTGCCAGGCTTTAGGATGCGGCGGCAGGACGAATAGATCGACTTCCCAACCCGCTTCCCACAAGGTCGGCGGCGGCGTGTCTGGATAAACCAGCCAGTTCTCCTCTGCAGCATAATCGGGCGCGGCGGGCCGCAGACCCGGGTCCGAGCCGTTCAGGGCGAGCGCTACCGGGTCCTTCGCCAGGAGCCAGGCTACAAAAAGGGCTATGACGCCAAGGGGCGCCAGGACTTTCAATCTGGACATGTGCCTAGTCCTGATCGGACTTCATGGCGGTCTTGAGGCCGGAATATTTCGGTTGGTCCACCTGGACCTGATCGATGGTGGTGGCTTTGAGGTGGGAGAGAAGGCCCGGTGTTGTTTCGTCCATTTTGCCGTTGCGGATGGCATCCGAAAGTTGCGTGTTGAGGCGGTCGAGGGACGAATCGCTGGAGGCCTCCAGCAGCGCTAAAAGCCGGGTTTTCGCGCCTGCGTCTGCATCTGGACCCTGCGCCAGCTCCCGTTCGACGATGGCGAGGACGTTTTCGGCCACACGCGCGTGGAAGGCTGTGTGTCCGGCGAGCGCAGGACGGGCATGCTCGGCAATAAAGGTGCGGACCGCGGCGATGAGTTCGGCGGCAGTGGGTTGGTCATGCATCGTCGTTCCCGCCGCTCAGGCGACCTTTTCGATCAAGTTGATGAGGTCGATCTCGTTCTCGGAGACCCGGCGACCGATAGCGGCGCGCTCCACGCTGGGGTCTGCGCCTGTTCGGTAGATGTCGTACATCGTCATGCACATCACCCCCCATTTCAATGAGCCGAGCATTTCGAACCAGTCGATTTCCTCTGGTGTGAACTCAGGTCCACCGGCAGCAGCGTAAGCCGCGAGGAGGTCTTCGAGCGCGCCAAAGCCGCCGACCCGGTACTCTGAGTTGCCGAAGCGCCAGGCATTGATGCAGGCCCAGGCAATGTCTTCGCGCGGGTCGCCAAGATGCGCCAGTTCCCAGTCCAGGACGCCAACAAGCCCCTCAGGACCGACCATCAGGTTGCCAAGGCGGAAGTCGCCATGGACCAGCACGGGGCCGCGCGGTTGCGGTGGGTGACGTTTCAACCAGGACAAAGCGAGGTCAAACACCGGCCGGCGGGCACCATAACCTTGGTAGAGGGACTGGTACTGCTCGAGTTGCTGCAACGTACCACTGGTGTTGAGGGGCGGCAGGTCGGACGCAGGCAGCGCGTGGATGCGGGCGAGAGCGTCGCCGCATCGGGCTGCGAGGACCGGGCGGGCGGCGGAAAAAACCTCGTCCCGAAGGATGCGCCGGGCGATCGTTTCCCCCCGCAAGCGGGCCATTATGTAGGCCTCGCCCAGACCATCACCGGGTGCGCAGACGTGGGCAATCGCAGGAACCGGCACGCCGGCATCCTGTGCTACACTTATCAAGGCCGCTTCTGTCGAGAGTGAAACTGCCGTCTCCGACTCGGTGTGGCGAGTACCGCCCGGTACGCGGCGCAGGATGAGACCCTTGCGGACGCCACCGGCCTGCACCACGTCGAAACTCCAGGTTTCCTGGCTTGCACCACCCGACAGACGCGAGAGGCCTTCGACGTCGCCTGGTCGGCCGCCGAGTTGGGGTGCGAGCGCCTTCAACGCGTTCTCAATCTCTTGCAGGTAACTCATGAGTGCCACAATTACCCGGAATACACCGTCGGCCAAGGCCGGTGACGGCGATCACGGAGACGAACGTCCATGACCAAGCGGAAACGCCAAGGCGGTCCCCTGCCAATGGGTGAAGATCGACCCCGGCAAACCCTGTTCGGCTGGTTGCGTGGACGCTTCTTCGCGGGCGTCGTGATTGCTGCGCCGATCGCGATATCCGTCGGTATTGTGTATTGGTTGATCACAGTAATTGATGCCCGGGTCCGACCCCTGCTCCCGCCGATACTGGATCCAGAAACGTATACGAACATCGCCATTCCCGGTGTTGGTCTGATGGTCGCGATTGTCGGCCTGACGCTGCTAGGCGCGATCGGTGCAAACCTGATTGGCCGGTCTGTGGTGAACTTGACCGAGCGGCTTCTCAACCGGATCCCCGTCGTCAGCAACATCTATGGCGCGTTCAAGCAGCTGTTCGATATCCTTGGCTCTGGCGACCGTAAGAACTTCAAGGAAGTCGTCCTGGTCGAATATCCCAAGCGCGGCACCTGGTGCATCGGTTTCGTCTCCGCCGATGCCAAGGGCGAGATGCGAGATCATCTCACCGACGGCTTTGTTGGCGTCTTTGTACCGACCACGCCCAACCCCACTTCGGGCTTCCTGCTCTATGTCCACCGCAGCGAGCTGAAATCATTGTCGATGAGCGTGGAAGAAGGAGCGAAGATGATTATTTCTGCTGGTCTTGTCGTGCCTGAGACCCTTCCTGTTCGGGAACCGGAGCTGGATCTTCCGGAGCCTGAAGCTCCGGCTCGGATTGCGTCTGAGCCGTCCGAAGGCGAAACAGCTCACGGACCAGGCTGAGGGCGCGTCCTCGTTCGCCCTGCAGGTCTGGGTCTGCCCCTACAGCCAGTAGGGCGTCCTTGCGGGCAATTTCGACCAGATCATTGTCCCGGGGCAGGGACATCACGTGGTAGTCCACCATGCCTGATTGGCGCGTCCCCAGCACATCGCCAGCCCCACGCAGCTTGAAGTCTGCTTCAGCGATCTCGAACCCGTCTTCGGTCCGTCGCAGGGTTTCCAGGCGCTCCCTGGCGGTTTCCCCGAGCGGCGGCTTGTAGAGCAGCAGGCAGTAGGCGGCCTGGTCGCCTCGGCCAACCCGGCCCCGGAGCTGGTGCAACTGAGCGAGGCCAAAGCTCTCTGCCCGCTCGATCACAATGATCGTGGCTTCGGGGACATCGACACCGACTTCGACAACGGTAGTGGCGACCAGCACTTTGGTCTTGCCGGTCCGAAAGTCATCCAGGGCGTCGTCCTTTTCCTGCGCCTTGAGACGGCCATGCACAAGTCCAACTGTTACGCCCAACTGGTGAGCCAAGGCAGCCTGCCGGCTCACGGCTGAGGCGTCTTCCATATCTTCAGAGTCCACCCGCGGGCAGATCCAGAATGCGCGCTCATTCCTGCCGATGGCGCGTCCCACTGCCTGGACAATGTCTTCCATGCGCGTTTCGGGCAGCACGCGGGTTTCCACCGGTTTCCGTCCTTCGGGTTTTTCGTTCAGGATCGACACGTCGAGATCGCCATGCAGGGAGAGGGCGAGGGTGCGAGGGATCGGTGTCGCGCTCATCACCAACATGTGTGGGTCGATGGCTTTCTGGGCGAGCTTGACCCGGTCGAGCACGCCAAACCTGTGCTGCTCGTCGACGATAACGAAACCAAGCTTGGCAAAACTCACCCCCTCCTGGAACAGCGCATGGGTGCCTGCTGCAACCTGGATCGAACCATCAGCCAGGCCCATCAGCGTCGCGTTGCGGGTTGATCCCTTGTCCCGGCCCGTGAGCGCAGCGACGGTGTAACCGTGGGGGCTGAGTAGCTTGTCGAGGGTATTGTACTGCTGGCGCGCGAGCACTTCGGTTGGCGCCATAAACGCAACCTGAAACCCCGCTTCGACCGCCTGAACCGCCGCGATAGCGCCCACGAGCGTCTTGCCCGCCCCCACATCGCCCTGGAGCATGCGGCGCATGGGAGTGGGCGTTACAAGGTCTTCCTCGATATCGACGATGGCCTTGAGCTGTGCCCCGGTCGGCTTGAACGGCAGGGAATAGAGGACCTTGCGCTGGGCTTCGCGATTGGCCTTGATCGGTGGGCCGCGCCGTTTTTCCCGCGATGCGCGGGCGAGGGCGAAAGCGGCTTCTCGCGAGAGCGCTTCATCGTAGGCGAGCCTGTCCCGGCACGTCGCGAATGCGTCCGGGTCATAGTCGTCCGGACCGTGAATGCCTTTGAGCGCGTCCTTGAAGCTTGGCCATTGCCTTTGGGCCACCAGATGCGGGTCTTGCCATTCGGGCAGGTCGTCCGGCACCCGGTCCAGGGCGGCCAGCGCGGCGTTGTGCACCTTCTTGTTGGTGAGCCCAGCGGTCAGGCCGTAGATCGGCTCGACCCGCGGGGGAGTCTCGCCGCTTGCGGGGTCGATAATGTGATCCGGATGGGTCATTTGGCGTTCGTTTTGGAACTCCTCAATCCGGCCGGACACAATGCGCGTCGCGCCAATGGGAAACTGCCCCTGGAGCCAACGGCCGTCGGCGCGGAAGAAGACGAGCGTGAGAAAACCCGTCCCGTCGAACAGACGCACCCGGTGGGGCGAACGGTCATTGTAGGGCGCCTTGTAGGCGTTGACCTCGCCTTTCACGGTAGCAACTTCGCCTGGCTCGGTCTCGTCGAACGTGTCACGAACGCGGCGGTCCATCCAGCGTTCTGGGAGGTGCAGGAGCAGGTCCCACACGGTTGAACCGCCCGTGAGGCGCTCATAGGCGGGTTTTGTTTTGGGGCCGATGCCTGGCAGGGCATCGACCGCTTCAAACAATGGAAAGAGGCGCTCATCCCGCATGCCCGCGACCCTATGCGCGCCCTATCGGAAGGGCAATTGGGTGTGCAGGCGGTGTCCACAGGCCTATGTGAGGCGAAGAGAGTGGAGACACGACATGGATGAAAGACGGCGAAAGCTCAGATTTCGGGCCTGGCGGCGTGGGTTCCGGGAGATGGATCTTCTGATGGGAACGTTTGCCGATGCCGAGATTGAAAGCTTCGACGAGGCGGGGTTGGACGAATTCGAACGGCTGCTCGCGACTCCGGACTGGGAGGTCTATGCTTGGCTGATCGGGCAGAAAGACGTGCCGCCCAATCATCGGGGACCGGTGCTGGACCGGTTGATCGCATTCCGCTACGAGGCGCAGCCCGGGTAATGAGACCCTGATCATCCCATGCGCCGAGGCTCCCCATGACGCCGCACGACCTGCTGACATCGCTTCGAGGCCCTGCAAACCTTGCCGGCGCGCCGTTCGGTGCGGATATGTTGGCGCTGGTCGCCGCCATGAAGGCTCGCGGTGGGATGGGCGTCTATGTGGCGCGCGATGCAAAGCAGGCCGAGATCGCCAGGACCCTGGCTCTGTTCAGCGATCCACAGCTTGAGATCATCGACCTGCCGGGCTGGGACATTCTTCCATATGACCGAGTGAGCCCAAGCGCATCGGTGGCCTCAGCCCGCTGTTCGGCGATGGCGGCACTGGCGCAACGAAAGCTCGTAGGGGCGAGTGGCGTCGTTTTTGTCGTCACGACCGCCTCGGCACTGGTTCAGCGCATGCCGCCGGCCGAGACCATGGCGCAGGCCAGCGTCGAGATCACGGAGGGCGGCACGGTCAATGAAGCAGACCTGACGGCGTTCCTTTCCGTGAACGGTTACTCCCGAGTTTCTGTCGTGCGCGAGCGGGGCGAGTTCGCGGTGCGCGGGGGTATCATCGATCTCTACCCGCCGACCCACGCCGAGCCGTTACGGCTCGACTTGTTCGGCGACGTCCTTGAACAGCTCCGGACGTTTGATCCCGAGACCCAACGCTCCACAGGCGGCCTCAGGCGGGCCGTGCTGTCACCGGTCAGCGAGATTCTCTTCAGCGACGCCGTCCTAGCGGCCTTCCGGGAGCGCTATCTGGCCGAGTTTGGTCCGCCGTCGGGAGACATGATGTTCGAAGCGGCCAGGGCGTCGATCCGCAAACAGGGGCTTGAGCACTGGCTGCCCCTGTTCCACGGAACGCTGGAAACGGTCTTCGACTATTTGCCCACGGACGCGATTGTCGGCTTTGCGCCGCTGGCACAGGAGGCCGCCCGGGAGCGGTTGACCCAAGCGAACGACTATTTCGGCGCGCGGGTTGAGGCCGCCGGTTCGGCTCAGGCCGCGAAAGTTCTGACGCCGGACGCGCTCTATCTAGGCGTCAACGACCTTGAACAGGCATTGAATGCAGGCGCGACGGTCCGGTTCAGCTCGAACCCGCCCGTCGCGGGAGAGCTGGACCTGGGCGCGCGAGTCGGACGGGATTTTGCGCCAGAGCGGCAGAATCCGGATGTGAATATCTTTGAGATCGCCACGGCCCATGCCCGGACCATGCGCGAGGCGGGCAAAACGGTCGCGTTCGCCGCCTGGACTGAAGGTTCGGCTGAGCGGCTGGGTCATGTCCTGCTGGACCACCACCTCAAGGATGCCGACCGAGCCTTCAGCCTGGAAGCGGCTCGTGCGGCCGGGCTCGCGATCTGCGAGTTGCCAGTCGAGCAAGGTTTTGAGACCGGCGATCTGGTGGTGATCGCCGAGCCAGACATGCTGGGCGACCGGCTTGCTGCTCCGCGGCGGAAGCGCAAGACTGCCAGCTTCATCGCTGAAGCCGGCATTCTCGATGCCGGCGATCTCGTGGTGCATGTGGACCATGGGATCGGGAAGTATCTTGGCCTCAAGACCCTCGATCTCACCGGTGCTCCCCATGACTGCCTGGAACTGGAATATGCGGGCGGCGACCGCATATTCCTACCCGTCGAGAATATCGACCTGATCAGCCGCTACGGCTCGGAAGGCGCGGACGGGTCGATCGACAAGCTTGGCGGGGTTGGCTGGCAGACCCGCAAGGCCAAAGCCAAGAAACGCATTCTGGAAATGGCCGAAGAGTTGCTCAAGATCGCCGCCGCCCGCCAGCTCAAGAAGGCGCCGGCGCTGAATGCTGGCCAAGGCGTCTATGAAGAATTTGCCGCTCGTTTTCCCTATGATGAGACTGACGACCAGTTGAATGCGATCGAGGGCGTGTTCGGCGATCTCGGATCTGGCAAGCCCATGGACCGGCTGATCTGCGGCGATGTCGGCTTCGGCAAGACCGAAGTAGCCCTGCGAGCGGCGTTCATGGCGGCCATGGACGGAGCGCAGGTGGCCGTGATTGCGCCGACAACCCTGCTCGCCCGCCAGCACTACCAGACGTTCCGTGAGCGATTTCAGGGCTGGCCCGTGAAAGTGGGTCATCTGTCCCGCCTGGTCACCGGAAAGGATGCTGCAGCAGTGAAGGATGGGATTGCGGACGGCACGATCGATATTGTCTGCGGCACTCATGCATTGCTGGGCAAGGGCATCGCCTTCAAACGGCTCGGCTTAATGGTGGTGGATGAAGAGCAGCGTTTCGGGGTGAAGCACAAGGAGCGGCTCAAGGAACTTCGCGCCGACATGCACGTGCTCACCCTTTCGGCGACACCGATCCCGCGTACCTTGCAGATGGCCCTCACTGGTATACGCGACCTCTCCATTATCGCCACGCCACCCGTCGACCGGCTGGTGGTGCGGACCTATGTCACCGAGGTCGATACGATCGCAATTCGAGAGGCGCTGCTCAGGGAGAAGTATCGCGGCGGACAGGCGTTTTATGTCGCGCCGCGCATTCAAGACCTTGACCGGCTCGAGGCCTTCCTGCGTGAGCAAGTGCCGGAAGTTAGCTTCATCGTGGCCCACGGGCAGATGGGCGCGACCGAGTTGGAAGACATCATGACGGCTTTCTATGAGGGCAAGTACGATGTGCTGCTGTCGACCACGATCGTCGAGAGTGGGCTTGATATCCCCAGGGCCAACACGCTGATCATCCATCGTGCCGACCGGTTCGGTTTGGCCCAACTCTATCAGCTCCGGGGCCGGGTAGGGCGGTCGAAACTCCGCGCCTATGCCTATTTCACGACCCCGAAGGACCAGGTGATTACCGAAAGTGCCGAGCGTCGGCTCAAGGTCCTGCAATCGCTCGATAGCCTTGGCGCTGGCTTCCAGCTTGCCAGTCACGATCTCGATATGCGGGGCGGTGGGAATTTGCTCGGCGACCAACAATCCGGCCACGTCAAGGAGGTTGGTGTCGAGCTTTACCAGTCGATGCTGGAAGATGCGGTGAACGCGCTTCAGGCCGGTGGGAAGGATGGTGAGGCTGCGGTTGCCGACGATTGGTCGCCGACCATCAATCTCGGTTCGGCGGTGCTGATCCCCGAGACCTATGTGGAAGACCTTGCAGTCCGCTTGTCACTGTATCGGCGGCTGGCAGCGATTTCATCCGACACCGAGCGGGAGAGCTTTGCCGCCGAACTGATCGACCGATTTGGGCCAATGCCGCCGGAGACGCGTGAACTGATGGAAGTGACGTCGGTGAAGGCCCGCTGCAAGGCACTTGGTATTTCGAAGCTCGAGGCCGGACCAAAAGGGGCCTTGTTTACGTTCCGCGAAGACACACCATTGGATCCGCCCAGTCTGATGACGATCGTCCGCGCCCGGCCCTCGCAACTGAAGATGCGACCCGATTCGAAACTCGTCTTCTCGGGTGCGGCGGGCGATGCCAATCACCGGCGCTCACAGATCAAGACGCTGTTGTCGGAACTCGAAGCGACCCTTGTTGAGGCGGCGGCATAACAGGTAGTCCCCGGCGCCCTGTCGGAGCGCCAGGAGACATAATCAGAGTTGCGCTAGCATGTAGTCCGCGCTGGAAACCTTGAATTCGCCACCGTCCTCGACATTGAGCGCGGTCACCGTGCCGTCTTTGACGAGCATGGAGTAGCGCTGGGACCGCCCACCCATTCCGAAGTTCGACGCGTCGAGTTCTAGCCCGATGGCCTTCGCAAAGCTGCCATTGCCATCTGCCAGCATGCGGACGGCATCGCTCGCATTGGCGCTCTGGCCCCATGCGCCCATGACGAAGACATCATTCACCGACGTACAAACGATATCGTCGATGCCCTTGGCGCCCAGTTCGCCGGCCTTCTCAACGAAACCGGGCAGGTGCTTGGCCGAACAAGTCGGGGTGAAGGCGCCGGGCACCGCGAACAGCGCGACCGTCTTGCCGGAAAAAATGTCAGCGGTCGACCGCGGCGTTGGGCCGTCGGTTGTCATTTCCATGAATGTGGCGTCTGGCAGCGCGTCACCGACTTTAATGGGCATGGGATACGTTCCTCTTTCGATAGGGTCCGGTATGAAAATAGACGATTGTCAGCGGAATACGAGAGAGTGCTTGCCAAGCATTGCTGAATGGTCGAGCTTTTTCGAACAAGGGGAGATGTGATGACGACCGACCTGACAGGGAAGCTGCTTATCGCCATGCCGACAATTGGTGACCAGCGCTTCTCGCGATCGGTCATTCTCGTGTGCGCCCACAATGACGACTACGCGATGGGTATCGTCCTGAACAAACCGTTTGACGAATTGTCAGTCCCCGACCTGCTGGAGCAGCTCGACATTCCGGTTGATACCGATTTGAGCGGCGACATTGTACTGGACGGAGGGCCGGTTGGCAGTGACCGCGGCTTTGTCTTGCATACAGATGATGTGCAGTGTGAAGACGCGACATTATCGATCCACAACGATGTCTGTCTCACTGCGACGCGGGAAATCCTGCAGGCGATTGCGTCGGGCCAGCGGCCTCGCAATTGGCTGCTCGCACTCGGCTATTCCGGTTGGGGGCCGGGGCAGTTGGAACTCGAGTTGCGGGAGAACGCCTGGATCGTCGGCCGGCCGGACGCAGCGCTGTTGTTTGGTGGAGATCATGACGCGAAGTGGGACCAGGCGCTGACTGCGATCGGTGTGCCGTCTGGCCGGCTACAATCCAAGCCAGGACGCGCGTGAGCTGGTTCAGAAGGCCGCCGCAGCGGCCAAATAGAGCGACATCCAGAATGCGAGGCATACGGTTAGAACCGTAGCGGTCACGAGGCGGGGGGAATAGTGATGAGCCCGTGCAACAGCGCCAGCGGTCATCGATGCATCAAGAGAGGCTTCGAGGCCCGCTTGGAGTCGTTTCGCCGGAGACGGGACAGGCGCCGCGTGTGACAGATCCCGGGTCGGCGCAGTCACTGAAGTGCGGGTCGCGTCCGCGAACGGGCTCACTGCCTGGTCATTCGCGGAATTGGATTTAGGGTGTGCCATACGGTCCGTCCTGTTCCGAAACTACACTCTCAAATCCGGTCTAATCACCGCTTAACGACTGACGTGAAATTATTCCGATTCGACCGATCCGCAGCTGATTCTCTGTCACGTTTGAACGGAAGCGCCTGAAACCGCAGCAAATCCAACGCAGACCAGGACCGTCCCGAACCCGGCAAGGACGGCGGAAAGGATACCGCCCCCGATGGTGGATAGCGTCGCGGCACCAAGAATCAGCGCTCCCGGCAGGAGCGCGAGCGTCAAGGCAAATGTAAGCAGCAGGCCCCGCCCCCGGCTCCGGCCGAACGCTTCCAGCACGATGATCCGAGTCTCGTATACGCTTGCGGCCGCGAACGGCACGGCCCGGCCAATACTCACCGTCCAGACCGCCATGGCGAGAACGAAAGCCGCCTGGGACACTTGCCCGGCTGGCGTCGCCATGAACGTGTCGAAGGCGGGGCCGAACGCCTCTGGCGTGTCACCGGCCGCGGTGAAATCGAAACCGCTGCCAGCCATGATGGCAAAGACTAGAAAACCGCCCGCCATGATGGCGAGGAGCAGGAAGAAGCCGAGGACGGTGGCCATGAGGAGGGACGACGCAACCATCTTCAAGAGCCGCGGCAGGCGGTCATTGGTCGCCGGATCGGATCGGACAAGCAATGCGCCAACCAACACAGCCCCAAGCAGCATCGCAGCGGCTGCTGACGAAAGCCGAGGCGTTGCCATGTGAAAAAGAGCTGCAAATCCTGTCCATCCCGCCAGCAGTATGACGGCGTTACCGCGGGCGGCGCTCACCCATCGGCTAGCGGTGGTGCGCAGAACGCGGAGTGTTGGCTCGCGGGTGGTGATCGCTCGTCCCCTATCGTGGCTGGCAGGTAGTGATAAAGGACCAGCCACGGTCGGCAACTGACGGCTTGACCCAGGCGCTACCCCCGCGCACATGCCATAACCATGACTGGACAAAAATTACAGCCCGAGCCCATCCACGTCGTTGGGGGCGGTATGGCCGGCGCCGAGGCGGCCTGGCAGGCGGCCAATATGGGCGTGCCCGTTATCCTCCACGAAATGCGCGGCACGCGTGGAACCGATGCGCACCAGACCGACAAGTTAGCGGAACTTGTATGCTCCAATTCGTTCCGGTCGGATGATCACACAAGCAACGCGGTCGGGGTGCTGCACCAGGAGATGCGCCTGGCAGAAGGGCTCATTATTTCGATGGGGGACCGGCATCAGGTTCCTGCTGGTAGTGCGTTGGCGGTTGATCGGGAAGGGTTCTCCGAAGCCGTAACCGAAACGCTCCATGCCCATCCATTGGTAACAGTGGAGCGGGGCGAAGTAGAAGGTCTGCCGCCCGCAGAATGGGGCCCAACCATCATCGCTACCGGACCGTTGACCTCGGCATCGTTGGCTGAAGCCATTCGTGGCGAAACCGGCGAGGCAGACCTCGCCTTCTTCGATGCAATTGCACCCATTGTTCACTCCGGCAGTATCGACATGTCCAAGGCGTGGCGTCAGTCGCGCTATGACAAGCCGGGGCCGGGCGGCGACACAGCCGCCTACATCAATTGCGGGATGGACGAAGTGCAGTACAACGCATTCCTAGACGCACTGATCGCCGCGCCGAAAACGGAATTCAAGGCGTGGGAAACCGACACGCCCTATTTCGAGGGCTGTCTACCGATTGAGGTGATGGCGGAACGCGGCCGAGAAACCCTGCGCTTCGGGCCGATGAAGCCGGTGGGGCTGACCAATCCTCACAGCCCGGATGTAAAACCCCATGCGGTGGTGCAGCTCCGCCAGGACAATGCCCTGGGGACGCTCTGGAACATGGTCGGCTTCCAAACCAAGCTGAAGTATGGCGCCCAAAGCGAAGTGTTCCGTATGATCCCGGGACTGGAGAACGCCCAATTCGCCCGCCTTGGCGGTATTCACAGAAACACGTTCATCAACTCGCCGCGCTTGCTGGACCAACACTTGCGGTTGAAATCGCGTCCTCACATCCGGTTTGCGGGCCAAATTACCGGGGTCGAGGGCTACGTCGAAAGCGCAGCGATGGGATTGCTTGCGGGCCGGTTCGCGGCAGCAGAGCAGCTTGGGCGGGACATGCCAGTACCGCCACCGACCACGGCGCTGGGGGCTCTGCTGGCGCACATCACCGGGGGACACCTGGACGCCAAGCGGTCCTTCCAGCCCATGAACGTCAATTTCGGTCTCTTCCCGCCCATCGAAGATCGGGTGTTCCATGGCCCGGACGGGAAGAAACTGAAGGGCAAAGCGAAGGGCTTGGCGCGCAAGCAGGCGGTCGCTGCACGGGCAATTCGCGAGGCCGGCCAATGGCTTGAGAGTGTTGCGAGCGGGCAGGCTGAAACAGAGGCGGCATAGGCGGAAGATGACCGACCTCGAGGGTGTCAGTGGGGGGCGTGCGGACCCGCCACCGGCAAGGGATGTACGCAGCGTGGGGGTTCCTATAAGTGGGGCGGCTCTGGCTGGGAAGGACCACCAATCCCATGATTGATACGCCCCAACGTGGATGGCTGACGCACGCTCGGCAGCGGGCTCAACGGGTGTGGCGCGTGGTCCGATCGCCTGCGCTCGCTTACAAGAGTTTCCGCGTCTCTCAATCCATGGGTGTGTCTGAGGCCCCGCACATATTTGTACTCGGAATACCGCGCGCCGGCACCACGCTCCTGGCCAGTATTCTGGCTGCTCACACCGGCGTTTCGGCGTTCAGGCTCGAAACCCACTTCTTTTTGCAGCGAAACTATCAATATCTGAGGATACCGGGCGTGGACCCTGCCGATATCCGATCCATGGTTCTGACTTCCACGAGCCGGGTAGACCTCTATGACCGGCTGGCCAGACGGATGGTGGGCGACGCGCCGGCTCCCCAGCGGGTGCTCGAAAAGACGCCTGGGCACGCCCGATTGCTGCCGGAACTCCTGACGGGCTTTCCGAATGCCCAGTTCGTGTTCCTGATTCGCGAGCCGCGAGACGCCTACGCCAGCTTGCAAGGCGGGGTGAAGTTGCCGCGGTTCACGCCCGCCCAGTACGCCGATTTCTGGAACAGGCTGACCGATCGCGCGGCGTCGGCGCCTACGGACCGGGTGCACATGGTGCGCTATGAAGATATGGTGTGCGATCCGGTCGCATGCCTGCAGGCCGTGTGCAGTTTTCTGGGTCTCGATTACCAACCCGACATGTTGTCACCTGACGTCCATGCCCAACACAGCCCGGAGTACTCCTCGCGCGGAGACCACAAGCGTCTCGGGAAGGCCATCACGCCGTCCTCGATCGGGAAGTGGAAACAGGTCCTACCGGAAGATGTCGCTGCCCTTTTGCATGCGGGTTGCCGGACCAATGCTGTTCAGTTCGGATATGACTGACCGCTGATGCCTGATGACGCGTCGCACCGGTTGGCCAGGTGAGCGGATGCTCAAGCCGCTTGGCGGGCGCGCCCTGTTAGGTGTAGCGTTCACCGCAAGGGGGATCGGTGCATGGGAAGCACGCCTGGAACCTGGACGGATGGTGAAGCGGCTCTGGTGGACAGGGTGTCCGCCGACGCGGCAATGAACGCGGCACGGGTCGCCAACACGGAAACGCTGCAGGATATTGAAAGCGTTCGCCGGCTACGCCGCGCGCCGCAGCCCGAAACCTTCGGCGCCCCGGCACCGACCGTCAAGGACCTCCTGAAACGCGAAGAAGACGGCTTCATCGGGCACATTCGAGTGGGTGTCGTGCGTGGCGCCGACAAGCAAGGACGCCGGGTGGCAGTGATCCTCGAACCGTTCGCGTTTGTCCACCAAATTGGCAATGTGCGCCTCGCTGCAATTGCGCCGGTTCGGTACGAAACCGATTTCGCTTCGATCCCGTCCTGGGCCCGTGGCTTCATCGCGCCGTTCGGTGTCCATGCCGAAGCTGCAGTGATCCACGATTGGCTCTACGCTATCGGCAAGCCCGGCGACGAGCAGGGCCGTTGGCTTGCGGATGAAGCCTTTCGCGAGGCGCTCCGCCATCTCGGGGTCGGCTGGGCGACCCGGAACATCATGTACAATGCCGTTCGCTCAGGCGGGAAGAAAGCATTCGGCCGGCCGGACGAGTTCCGCTTCCGCCACCTGAAGGATTTCTCCCTGATCGACCCCGCGCCGGACCGCGAACCCTACCTCGATACGGTCGCGATCACTTACTCGCCCGCGACGTCACCCGTTCCGTCTGAAGCGTGATCGGGGTTCGGCGCGGGGCTAGAACCAACCAGTTCGGTGGCTGAAGTTGACGTGCCATGTACGTCAGAGCTCAAGGTCCATGTCGTCGGCCCACAGATTTAAGCGGTCGATATCGATGAGGACGAGCTTGCCGTCTTTGAGCCCGATGATCCCGTCGCGGGTCCATTGGGCAATTTGCTTGGATACGCTTTCGCGGCTCGCAGCGATCCGCTTGGCTAGCTCCCCCTGCGTGTAGCGAGCTGGCAGGATGATTTCGCCGGCATCAGTGTGCACGCCGCGCGCCGCCAAAGCGAGCAACAGACGCGCCAGCCTGGGGCCCATCTCAAGGAAGGAAACGCTTTCCACCAGGCGGTTCGTGATGCGCAACCGGCGCGTGAGGACGCCGAGCAGGGCGGTCAGGATTGAAGGGTCGCTGTCCAGTGCGTTTTGAAAGGCGACGCGGTCCAGTATGAAGAGGTCGCCTGCTTCGACGACTGTTGCATCTGCGGACCGGGGCTCACCATCGATCAGGGACAACTCGCCGAAGACGCCACCTTCTTCCATCGCCGCGAGTGCGATTTCTTTCCCTTCGCTGGTAAAACGGCTGAGCAGCACCCGGCCCGAGCAGACGGCGAACAGCGCGTCGCCTGGATCGCCGAAGCTGAAAAGAACCTCGCCGCGCCGGGCGCTGCGGACGCGGCCATTGGCGGCAATCAGCCCCAGCGCATCGTCGGAGAGCGGCTGGAACATGTCTGACGCGCCCAGAATGTCGATAAGATTCCGATCCGCGGTCATGTCACGATCCTTCTCCACCTCTGTGAACCACCTCACATCCGGAACCCAACGTCGCGCTTAAGGGTGGGCGTGTCGAGACACATCGACGTTCAATCCGCACCGAAAGGACCAAATCCATGAAACTTCTTTCTCTCCTTCTCGCGACTGCCGTGTCGCTCAGCCTGGTCGCAGCGCCGGCATCCGCCCAAATCATTATGGGCGGAGAAATCATGCTCCAGGACGAGTACGGCAATACCTATTGGGGTGACCCCTACGCCAATGACTATTGGGGCGACACCTCCGGTGGCACCTATGACGACTATTCCGACTGGGGCACCAATCCCGATATCTATGAGTACAACGAACTCAATGTCGTGCCGGACAATTACTACGACACCGGATCGGACAATTCCGATTGGGATAGCTGGGGCTCGGACTGGGCCGACGCGGACGCCTATGCCGATGATGGATACGGCTCTGACGGGTACAGCACCGATTGGTAGTGCCCCCCGTATCACCTGTTTCGCAATTCTGACCCGGACCCGGTTGGTTCGGGTCTTTTTCTTTTGTGCTGCGTGCTTCGGCAGATGAGTTTTCCGGTCGTGATTGGTGTTGTGTGAGCGGGCTCACATCCGCGCTTCAAAGCGCTCTCTAGAAGTACCGAGGTCGCCGCGACATCCGTGGCGAGACCTCAACTGGAGACAAGACAATGACCAATATCATTATCCGCCACATCGACGGGTCCAAGACCAATCAGGTCGAAGAATTCCCTATCGAAGCTGAAACGCTCAGGTTCGGACGGGATCCATCCAGTGACATCGCGTTCGATCCGACTGCCGACAGCTCGGTCAGTCGACGGCACGCAGCGATCACCGTCATCGCTATCGACCCGCTGACAATCGAAGTGAGCGACCTGGGCAGCCGGAACGGCACCTTCGTGAATGGCGAGCGAATTTCGGAGCCGGTTGAAGTGTTGCCGTCGGCCCGGATCCAACTCGGAGAAGCCGGCCCGGTCATGATATTTGATCTGGACCTATGCCCGGCTCATCTCGCGGCCCCTGCAACCCAGATGATCGACCTCGCGCCGCAGACCGAACTGGTCAGCATGCCGGCTGAGGAACAGTCCAAGGGCAAGTCCAATGTCGGTGCGGAAACGGTGCAGAGGATGCTATCGGTCGAGCGGCGTTCAAGCTCGCGTAAACTGGCGGCTGGATTTGGGGTCGCTGCTATGGCGATCCTTATGGTCGGCGGCGGTCTTCTCGTCTCTGGAAAGAGCCAGGCCGCCGAGACCCGTGGCGCCCTCGCTGATGCGAACCAGGTGATTGCCGAAGCTGGCCGGGAAATCCAATCGGTGAAACGGCGCGTTGGCATGTCTGCCGAGCAGATCGAACAGCAGTTCCGGGACACCAATGTGATGATCCACGCTGGATGGCGCCTCACCGATCCAGTCTCGAATGCGACTGTGTACCAGCAGACCCTCAAGTATGAGAGCGAAGGCTTTGTGCACAACCTTCCAGTGTTCAAGTATGAAGGCAAAGAGTTGGTACGGGTGCTGACGCTCAATAATAATGTGGGCTTCAACCCCGCAATTGCGGAAGGCCAGCTTCAGGGCAGTGGGTTTGTGGTGTCCGAGAACGGCTTCATCCTGACAAACAAGCATGTCGCAGCGTCATGGAACATTCCGTACACGTCTGATCTGAGTGGGTATTCCGCCGCCATCATCATCGATGACAAAGGTGAAATGCAGGTCGAGACCATGGATGCGCTGTTGGCGATCGCGCCTACCATTCAGGAATGGCGACCAGGGGATGGAGGGTATCTGTTTGATACGACGACGGACATTCCACGAAATATCGGCTGGAGGGATTTCGAAGGTCAGGCGGATCAGCTCAAGGTTCAGTTTCCAGGGACGGCGATCGCCTTTGAGGCGGAATTGGTCCGGGTATCGTCGGCTGCAGACGTGGCGATGATCAAGGTCGATGTGCCAACCCGTCTCAAGGCAGTCACCCTTGCTGATCCGACGGCGGAACCGTCGCGGGGGTCACGGGCTTACGTGATGGGCTACCCGGCTGTGTCTGAGCGCTACACGACGATGATGGAGACGACCGAAGTGGGCCGCCGCTACTCATATGAAGAGATTGCGGACCCAACGATCACGGTCGGCAATGTATCCAACATCGCCAAGGGACGCCGCGAGTTCGAAGCAGAACCGGGCACGGTGCACTACACCGAAAATGTTCTCGGCTATATCTATGAAATCGCGGTTCCCGGCACCGGTTCGGGCAACAGTGGCGGACCGGTTTTCAACGATCAGGGCGAAGTCATCGGCATCTACACCTATGGCCGCGAGACGGCGACCGGCGCCAGTACGTCCTTCGCGGTACCCATTACCTTCGGTGTGTCGCTCCTCGGTCCCCGCCGGATTGTCGACTAGGTCCGACGCGCGGAGCGCAAGCATGTACGACTGGTCGCCGCCCGGAACACTTCCGGGCGGCGACTTGCTTTTGCGCCGTGAAGAATTTTGGGGCCGCAAAGGGTTTCAGGCGCCCGTGAGAGCTAGCTCACAGCACCGGACAACCGGTTCGCTAAACTCGCACCATTGCTGGACAGGGCATGAGCCTAGGGATCGGCAGAGGTTTAACTATTCGGCGGGAGGAACTGCTTTCCGCCGCACAGGAGACAGCATATGTTCGACTTCATTAAGCGCGCTCGCCAGGCCCTTACAATTGAGGCCGCGATGATCTCCCACGTCGGCGCTGTGCGGGTCCACAATGAAGACATGGTCTCGTTCGTCGTCCTGCCGCGCCAGGACGGTGCTCGGTCTGAAACGGTGCTGGGTGTCGTCGCGGACGGAATGGGCGGACATGCCGCCGGTGAAGTTGCGAGTGAGATTGCCGTCGAGGCCTGCCTCGGGAGGTTTCGACAGGTAGCGAACGATGCTAGCGGCTGGCTCCGGACCACGCTTCTTGCGGCGGACGCATCGGTGAAAGTGGCTGCGCAGGCAGACCTTAGCCGTACGGGCATGGGGACGACGATTGCGCTGGTTCTGGTCCGGGAGGGGCGGCTCTACACCGGTCATGTTGGCGATTGCCGGATCTATCGCTTGCGAAACGGCGCATTGAAGCGGTTGACGCGCGACCATTCCCTTGTCGCCGAGTGGGTCGCACGCGGCGAGCTGAGCGAAGACGCTGCACGGCACCACCCAAAGAAGAACATTGTCCTTCAAGCGATCGGTCAGGGACAGGAGATTGTCCCTGAGGTTTCAGCCCGGGGACATGCCCTTGAATGTGGCGACCGCATTTTGGTCTGTAGCGACGGTTTAACAGACGCCCTCACCGATCTCGCTATCGCTTCTTGCTTACGCAATGCGGACGGGGCGGGGACGGCCTGTAAGGTCTTGTGCCACCAGGCGCTCAAGGCAGGCGCTCCCGACAATGTATCGATCGGCGTGTTTGACGTTCATCGGCTTGCGGCTGCGTCCGCCCCACTTTCAGAAACCGGAGACATCTTTATCGAAGGAGCCCCGTCATGACCCGGCGCATCACCCTTGGAAATTACGAATTATCCGGCGTTCTGGGCCGAGGCGGATCTGGTGAGGTCTATCTCGCAGAGGATACTGCGCTGGCTCGGGAAGTGGCCTTCAAGACGCTTCATGGTTCGATCGGGAATAATGGAACGGACTGGCGACAGCGTTTCAAGCTCGAGGCGCGGACCCTGGCTCAACTCAGCTGTGCGAACATTGCTGGCGTCTATGCGTTGGAGAGCTTCGATGCATTCGATGCCATCGTGATGGAGTATGTCAAAGGACCTACTCTCGCAGCCCTGAGTGGTCGGCTCAGCCCCGCCGCAGTGATCCATGCTGGGCTGGAGATTGCGAGAGGGCTGGAAGTCGCTCACGCCGCGAACGTGCTTCACCGGGACCTGAAACCAGCGAACGCGATCGCCAAATCCGACGGCACGGTAAAGCTGATCGATTTCGGCATTGCCCAGCAGGAAGGCGGCGAACGGCTGACGCGCCAGGGCTGCCTCATCGGGACGCTGAACTATATGGCGCCCGAAGCGTTTGCGGGCGCTGCAACCTCGCCCTCGACCGATGTCTATGGCCTGGCGGCCACGCTGTATGAACTGGTAGATGGTGAAGCGCCGTTTGCAGAGTGTTCGGAGACCGAACTCCTTCGGGCCAAGATGAAGGGCCAGGCGCCGAGGCGTCTGAAATCGACGGTCGGAGCGGGGCTCCGCGACTTGATTGAGGACGGTCTCAGACCTGACCCCAAGCAGCGCATCGCGACCATCTCAGACTTCAGGAATCGTCTGGAACAATTGGGTGCGTCACGCGGCCGTGAGGAATTGGTGTCAGCGATTTCCAGAGCCCCGGCACACCAACCCGCGCCCTTGACCCACGCTTTGGCCGTCGCGATGGGCGGGGTCAGTTCCAAAAGTGGCATAAGTGCGAAGCTATCCCAGAGGCTCAAGCGCGCATTGGAGCGGGGACAGGCCGTTCTGGCGTCTGTTTCGGATGACATGGCGCTTATAGCATCCGGATCAGCGCTCGCAGTTGCGTTCTCTCTCGTGGCAGGACTGGTTGTTTTCCAAGCGGGCGCGGACGCAGGGCCGGACCAAAGTCAGCAACGCTCGCAAGCCGTTTCGGTGATCGCGTCCGCGGGTGAAGAAAGCCCTTCAGAGCGCCTTTCCCGGTTTCTGAATACACCTGTGAGCCAGCCCACATTCCATGAGCCCCGGATTGCCTATGACGGTCCTCGAGAGGTCGAACACCCCCGTCCGATCGATCCGGCAGACGAGGAAATCGCGTCACCAGCGCCCTCGCCTGTCGCCCAAACACCGTCGCCGCCGAGGCCGGTTTCGCCGGCACCTGTGGTGGTCAAGGCACCGGCATCGCCACCCGGCGGCACCGAGGCCAGCGAAACAACACCCGAGCCTACCCACGCAATGGAGGGCTTGGAATGGACCTGGAAGGATACTTGAAATGAACCCGCTGAAACGCCTTGCACTCGCCGCGCTCGCCCTCACTTGCACCGCTTGCGCATCAATGCCCACAGATGTGCCCAGTATTGGCGAAATGCCATGGACTGTTGAAAGGCCGGGCATGACGGGTGAGACTGGAACATCGGTTGTGACCGGCGATATCGGCGCGGACTTGATCACCGCTCCCTTGGTGATCCGCCTCGAAAAGGCCTGCCGGCAGCGCGGTACACGCCTTAGTATGGACGATTACGCAGTGGGCCCGACCCTGGTCCGTGCAGGCAGCGAGGTTAGCCAGAGTTTCACCTACACGCTGTGCGGCCGCGACGCCGACAGCATCGATGGGACACTGGTCAGCCGTATCTACTATAACGGGCGGCCCGTGTCGGTTCGGGAAAGGGACTATCGGCTCACCATGGGGCGTTGGAATGTGCGCTTTGAAGCGTTGGTTCCAAAGGGCGCGCCGGTTGGATGGTACGAGATGGAATTGCAGTTTCTGACCGAGCAGACGGAACACTTTGGAGACAGAAAACCGTTTAACTTGGCCGATTGAGGCACCAGGCATTCGGGTTCTGATCTTCCAAGATCAGGCTCGAGTGGTCGGGGCACGCCTCTTCTCCGGCGGCATGATCCATGCCCGCTAGAAAAGGCCTTCGATTTCACTCCTCGCGTTTAGCCGGATGGTTTCGGCTGCGGGCGATCGAGGCAGGCCGGGCATGGTCATGATCCCGCCCGCCAGCGCAACGATAAAGCCGGCACCAGCCGACAGGCGCACATCAGTGATCGGAATAGTGAATCCGGTGGGCGCGCCGCGGACGGACGGGTCGGTTGAGAAGGAATACTGTGTCTTGGCCAAGCAAACCGGGAGATGAGCGAGGCCGCTCGCCTCCCACTGTGTGAGACGCCTTCGCACGCCGTCGCCGACTTCGATGCCATCGGCGCGATAAATCTCGCGCGCCACGGTTTCGATTTTTTCCAAGAGCGGTAGCTCATCGGGATAAAGCGGAGAGAACGCCGAAGGCACTGTGTCCAGCAACTCGACGACGGCGTGAGCGAGCGCCTCTGTGCCCGCCGACCCCTCAGCCCAATGGGTACAGACCATCGCTTTCGTTCCAGCGGCCTTTGCGGCGGCATCGATGGCGGCGATCTCGGTGTCGGTGTCGCTGGAGAAGTGATTGATGGCCACAATCACGGGTACGCCAAACTTTCTGATATTCTCGATATGGCGAGTGAGGTTGGCGGTCCCGAGCGTAACCGCGCCCGGGTCTTCGCGGTCGAGATCGCCCTGTGCCACGCCGCCGTTGAGTTTCATCGCGCGAACCGTCGCAACGAGCACGATGCCGGCAGGGCGCAATCCGCCGAGCCGGCATTTGATGTTGAAGAATTTTTCCGCGCCAAGGTCGGCACCAAACCCTGCTTCCGTAACGACATAGTCCGCCAACTTGAGGGCGGTTCGCGTTGCGACCAGCGAGTTGCACCCATGGGCGATATTCGCGAACGGGCCGCCATGGACGAGGACGGGATTGTTCTCCAGCGTTTGCACCAGGTTGGGCTGGAGCGCATCGCGGAGCAGGACCGCCATGGCGCCATCCGCTTTCAAATCGGCCGCGGTGACGGGGGTGTTGTCGCTCCGGGTTCCGATCACGATACGGGCGAGGCGCTGCTGCAGATCGTCGAGATCGGCCGAAAGGCACAAGATCGCCATCACTTCGGATGCGACGGTGATGTCGTAGCGGTCCTCCCGCGGAAATCCATGCGCCGGCCCGCCCATCGAGTGGATGAGGTGTCGAAGCGCGCGGTCGTTCATGTCGATCACTCGCGGCCAAGTGATCCGTCTGGGGTCGATGTCGAGAGCGTTGCCCCAGTGAATGTGGTTATCGATCATCGCGGACAGGAGATTGTGGGCGGCCGTCACCGCATGTAGGTCCCCCGTGAAATGGAGGTTCATGTCCTCCATCGGCACGACCTGGGCATAGCCGCCGCCCGCTGCGCCACCTTTAACGCCGAAGCAAGGCCCCAGCGACGCCTCGCGAATACAGGTCAGGGTGGATTTACCGATCCGGTGCAGCGCGTCGCCAAGCCCGATTGTCGTTGTGGTCTTGCCCTCGCCGGCAGGCGTTGGGTTCACGGCTGTAACGAGGATGAGGCGGCCATCCGGTTCGTCGGCACGGGTGTCGATGGCGGAGCGGGCGATCTTGGCCTTGTCGTGGCCGTAAGGGATCAAGTCCATCGGGGTAAGCCCGATCCTGGCGCCGATCTCGGTGATCGGGCATAAGGATGCGGCGCGGGCTATGTCGATGTCGGCCAGCGGTTCGGCCATACTCGTTCCTCCAACAGCTGCTCCATCACACGTAGAATGCGTTGCTGTGAATGCACAGGGCCCGCTTTCCGACACCAATGACAGCGGCCGCTGCTGTTGATTTCTTCCACATCCTCTGGGCAAATCCCAAGTATTGCGGGGAGGGTAAGCGAGCATGGACAGCCAGACGACCGGTCTTTCGGACGAGACCCTGCAGGCAATTGCCGATCGTCCGTCGGTCGAATTCGATGAAGTCGTGCTCCAGGCCGACTACGCCGCCCGCGCCGCGATTAGCTTTTACCGCTTTCGCCAATTGGGCGGCGGGCGCGACATCAAGGACTCCACCACATCCAAGCCGATGGCATTCGGCAGTTCGGCTGGGCGGGGAATCCACTATATTTCCGATCACCCGCAGGTGCGGCTGTTGAACCTGTCGGTCGTTGCGCTTCTGGTCCTGTTCGAGAGCGCAGCGAATGCATACTTTTTCGCCCAGCAAAGCGAGTTCGGTATTTCGGGCGGGCTGTTCCAGGCTGCGGCTGTGTCGCTGGCGAATGTGGCAACAAGCTATTTCATCATCGGGTTCTGGGGCCTGCGTCATGCGTCCATGCCCACCGGCGGTACGCCGATCTGGCGGCCTCAGCGGCGGGATGTGATCCGACTGTTCGGCATCTTTGCCATCGTGATCGGGGTCGTGATGGTCTTGCTGGTTAACTTGTCAGCGGCCCACTACCGGAACATCATCGACCTGCGCGCCGAGAATCTGGATCCCGCATCGGACGTGCTGTTCACGTTCCCTCGGTTCTGGATGAGCGCCGACACCTGCTCTGCGATCCTGGGGTCGGAGATCGGTGCATCCATCGGCAGCGCGGCAACCAGCGCCATGTGCCGGCCTTTCGCGCTCCACTCCCTCGACGCCATGGTACTGTTCGCGCTTGGGCTTGCCATCTCGGCGATTGCCGCGTTCGAAGGCCGGCGGGCCGACAGCGCGTTTCCGGGCTTCAGCGATGCGGCGCGCAGTATAGAGCGAGCCCGGCGCGACCTCCTCGATGCCCTCGACGATTACTATGACAGCTACGCGGACTTCATTGACGACCAGGCCGAACTGCTCGGCATCGAAGCTTCGGAGCTGACACCGACCCAACGCGCAATCATCGTCACTGCTCTGGACAAACGGGTCGAGTCTTATCGAGCCTTGCTGAGTTCGGATGCCGATATCCTGCGCGACGAGTTCGACGTGCCGCGCGAAGTGGTTGAACGAATCGCCGACACGGCTCGCATGCGTCCGTCGGCCCCTGCGGCAGGTTTTCCGCCGAAGGGGACGGGCTGATGGGGCGCCGGAACCGGCGGGTCAAGCGCCAGCGCCGGATGGCTTTCATCAATTTTGCCCTGGTGGTGGCTGCGATCGCGATTATCGGTTTTACTGTCTATTCGCTCCAGCCGAAGCCATATGATCCCCGGACGCTATGTGCGATCAGCGATGCGCTTCCGCCGCATACGGCCATCATCATCGATAAGACCGACGAGTACACCCCGAGGCAGGCGGAGCTGATTGCTGATGTGATCCGAGCGGCCGGACGCGACCTGGCAGTGGGCGAACGGCTGACTTTGTTCGAATTGGACGCTAACGGCGTCTTCGATCCGCGAGGGGAGTTCTCGCTCTGCAATCCGGGGCGAGGGTCCCAGGTCAATCCATTGTTCCGAAATCCCAAACTGATCGAGGAGCGCTATGCCGCCCTTTTTGAAAGGCCGCTAGAGCAGGAACTGAGCGATCTAGTCACGCCTAAAGAAGCCCCGGCCAGCCCAATCCTCGAAGCGATTGCCCGGCTCGGCCAGACCGAAGCGTTCTCGACGGGTGTTCCGGAACGGCGGCTGATCCTGATATCCGACATGCTCCAGAATTCCCGGGAGTTCAGCGCCTATGGCGGGGCAGGAGAGATGCCCACCAGCATGCCCCTGGCAAACGAGGTGTCCGAACGGGTCCGCGCGCGGTACGGGTCTGCGCTTGGCGGTGTGAATCTGGAAGTGCGGCTCATCCCGCGCGACCGCTATGTCGATATCCAGCGCGGCGGCCTGAAGGCTTATTGGGAAGACATCTTCGCCGACCTTGGAGTGGCCGATACCTGGCGGGACCTGTAGGTGTTCCGAACCGTTATCTCGCTCTCCCGCACAAGCGGGCAAACCACCGAATCCCAATACATGGTGTTCCCTCGGCCAGCAACTGCAGGGTCGGAGGAAGGCTTGTGTTTATTGTAATTCGGTAAACATTGCCTATCTGTAAGGCAGACAAGGTAGCGAGGAGACACCGCATGGACATGGCCCTGACGACCATAGCATTGGTGGCGGTTGTCGCTGTGATTGCGCTCTTCTCGGCGCTGAAATTCGTCCCACAGGGGTTCAATTATACGGTTGAACGGTTCGGGCGGTATACCAAAACCTTGACCCCCGGAATGCATACGATTGTGCCGGTGATCGACCGGGTCGGCCGCAAGATGAACATGATGGAGACCGTGCTGGATGTTCCCCAGCAGGAAGTCATCACGCGGGACAATGCCATGGTGTCCTGTGACGCGGTGGTGTTCATTCAGGTGGTAGATGCGGTGGCCGCCGCCTACGAAGTCAACGACCTTACCCGAGCCATCGAGAATTTGTCGCTCACCAATATCCGCACGGTGGTCGGCTCCATGGATCTCGACGAGGTCCTTTCGAACCGCGACGACATCAACGCTCGGCTTTTGTCGGTCATCGACGCGGCGACCAATCCATGGGGCGTGAAAGTCACCCGGATCGAGATTGCCGACCTCAGCCCGCCGGCAGATATTACCGAAGCCATGGCCCGCCAAATGAAAGCTGAACGCCTGAAGCGAGCAGAAATCCTGACAGCCGAGGGCGACAAGCAGTCTGCGATTCTCAAGGCGGAGGGGTTGAAACAGTCCCAGATCCTTGAGGCCGAAGGTCGCCGGGAAGCCGCCTTCCGCGACGCAGAGGCGCGCGAGCGGGAAGCAATGGTGAGCGAGGCTATCGCAAAGGGCGACGTGAATGCCATCAACTATTTCCTCGGCCAGGCCTATGTACAGGCGTTTGAGAAACTCGCTGCGTCGAACCAGCAGAAGACGGTCATCATTCCAGCAGAATTCTCTTCCCTGCTGGGTGCGATTGAGGGTGTAAAAGGTCTCACCGATGCGGCCCGGGACTCGCGAACTCCCCCTTCGGCCAATGGTGGCGCCGTGCCGCCAACCAATCTTAGCTAAAAGGTAGAGAACACCGTCGCCATGGATTTCATCTTCTCATCAGTCACCATCTGGCATTGGCTCGTCCTGGGCCTGGTACTGGTCGGCATCGAGATGATGACCGGCACATTCGATCTGCTTTTCGTTGCCCTCGCCGCGTTCACAACGGCAGCATTTACAGCCCTGATGCCAGACGTCGCATCGGGGTGGCAGATGCAAGCCGCCGTGTTTGCAATCACGGCAGTGAGCCTGATCGTGCTTGGGCGGACTGTGTTTGCCGGCATGCGCCGCGTGATTGGCGAGCACCCGACACTGAACCGGCGCATGGACAGCTTGATCGGCCAGCATGGCACGGTGACAACGCCGTTCACCGACGGGCAGGGACGGGTGAAGATCGGCGACTCGGAATGGATGGCGACCAGTCTTGGTGCGTCTGACATGGCGACCGGCGTCTCCATCATCGTTGAAGAGACCGAAAAGACGAGGGTTTTCGTTCGGCCGCTCTAGCAGTCCTCGCAATTCGAGTTGAGTAGCTGAGCAAGATCCGTCTTGCGGCGGGCTCTCCCGCTCCAACGGAACGCCGCAGTTAGAATAGCGACCCTTGGTCGGCCTTGCTAGTTGGCTTCGCCCGTGGCGCGGCGGACTTGCGCTTAGGGGCTCTTTTCCGCTTCGCTGGGGGTTTCTGCCCGTCCTCCGACGGCGCCGCTCCGCTCGCGACGGCGCCGTCATCGCTGGGAGCCGCCGCGACCTCTCCATCTGCGAATGTCAGCGTCAGGCTGCTGGCGGTGCGGGCGGCCCCTGCCGAACGCAGGAGCCCGCCTGTTTCGTCCCTGGCCAGGACGAACCCGCGCTTCAAAGTTGCCTTGTGCGAGAGCGATTCGAGTAGCCGGGCCGGGGCGGTCAGTGCCTGCTGCCGTGCTTCGAGCTGGCGAAGGTAGGTCGGGCTCAGCCGCCCCGTCAATTGGGACAGGCGTTGCCGCCCCTGGTTGAGGTCCCGACGTGCGGTCTCGGGACGGAGCCGAGCCGCCGTTTGCGTAAAGCCCAGGCGCTTCCTTGCGGTTGCGTTGGCAAGGCCTTGGGTCAGGCGCTGTTCGGCTGTCCCGAACCGGTGACGACGGAGCGTGAGCAGCGACGCAGGATCGGGCAAACGCCGAGTCACGCGATCAAGCCGGGTGCGCTGCCGGTCGGCAAGGGCTCGGGTTGCACGGGGCAGGGCCGCAGTTGCAAAGTCGACCCGCTGACGTTTTGGATCAAGCAGGGCCTCGGCGCGCGGCAACCGCGCCGCCCGCAAGCGGTCGCGGCTCCGCGTTGCGCGGCGGGCGAGCCCCTGTTTCAGGCGCTGACCAAAGCCAGTAACTTGCAGGGCGAGTTCAGTGCGCACCGGCACTGCAATTTCGGCAGCGCCGGTCGGGGTCGGCGCGCGCGCATCGGAGACGTAGTCGATCAGTGTGGTATCGGTTTCGTGGCCAACTGCGGAAATCAGCGGGATCGTGCTTTCGAACGCGGCCCGTACCACGGCTTCCTCATTGAACGGCCACAGGTCTTCAATCGAGCCACCGCCCCGTCCGACGATCAACGTGTCCGGTCGCTCGCCGTCGGGCATCGCGTTGAAGCCGCGGATACCGGCCTCAACCTGGGCGGCAGCGAGATCACCTTGGACCAGTGCTGGCCACAGGATGACGCGCACCGGAAAGCGGTCAGCGATCCGGTGAAGAATATCTCGGATGACGGCGCCGGTAGGGCTGGTCACCACCCCGATGGTGCGGGGCAGGAAGGGAAGCTTCTTCTTGTGCGCGGGATCGAACAGTCCCTCGGCCGCGAAGGTTTTCTTGCGCTCGTCGAGTAGGGCCATCAGCGCGCCGACCCCGGCGGGTCGCATTGAGCTTGCCAGCAATTGGTAGTTCGAGCGGCCGGCATAGATCGACAGCTTGCCCTCTGCGATGACCTCCAACCCCTCTTCGGGCCGGAATGGCAATTGGTTGACCTGCCCCTTCCACATCACGGTGTTGAGGACCGACTTGTCGTCCTTGATGTCGGCATACATGTGCCCCGACCGTGCGATGGTGACGCGGCCGAGTTCTCCGCGAACGCGCACATAGTCGAAATTGGTTTCGATGGTCCGCCGCAGCGTGTCGGCCAGCTCCGAAACAGAGAGTTCAGGCCGGTTGGTAGCGGCGCCTTGGTCGACTTCTGTCGTCATGATCCCCAGCTAGCGCGGTTTTCCGGTTGCGGACACCCCCAAGATGGCGCCGGACCCGTTTCGCCGGGCGCTCGCACTTGATTCCCGTCGCAAGGGGCGGCATCGGTGCGCGTATGGAAATCCTGCTCTTAGGTTCTGGGGGCCGCGAACACGCGCTCGCCTGGAAAATTGCCCAGTCTGATCTCGTCGACACCGTATGGTCTGCGCCCGGCAACCCCGGAATGGACGCCATTGGCCCCTGTTTCGATGTCGATCTCGGCAGTCTGGAAGCCATCGAACGATTGGCGCTGCAACTCGATCCGGCGCTAATCGTGATCGGTCCTGAAGCACCTTTGGCGTTGGGCGCGGCGGATGTGTTGCGCTTGCGCGGGTTTGACGTGTTTGGTCCAGGCAAAGCGGGCGCGCACCTCGAAAGCTCAAAGGCTTATTCAAAGGCCTTCATGACGCGCCATGGCGTGCCCACCGCAGCCTACAAGGAAGTCGCCACGGTCGAGGCGGCGCATGACGCATTGGCTGGATTCAACGCGCCGTACGTCCTGAAGGCGGACGGGCTCGCCGCTGGCAAGGGCGTGGTCATCGCCCAGACTCTCAACGAAGCGCAAGTCGCCGCCGAGACCATGCTCGACGGCGAATTTGGGGATGCGTCGAAGACGCTTGTGATAGAGGAATTCATGGCCGGCGAGGAGGTCAGCCTGTTTGTGCTGACCGATGGTGAGGGGGCGGTCGATCTCCCTGCCGTGCAAGATCACAAAAAGGTCGGTGAGGGCGATACCGGCCCGAATACGGGTGGAATGGGCGCTTATGCGCCTGCGCCGGTCTTGACCGAAGCGCTCCGCGAACAGGTCATCGACCGAATCGTCGTGCCGACGCTGGAAGGTCTCGGTAAAGACGGTACATCATACAATGGCGTTCTCTACATCGGTCTGATGATCACCGAGGATGGGCCCCAGGTTGTCGAGTACAACTGCCGGTTCGGCGATCCCGAGTGCCAAGTGCTCATGGCGGGATTAGGGGGAGACATTGTTCCGGCTCTGTTGACCTGCGCAACCGGCGGCGTCGCAAGCATGCCAGGTGCGTTGCGAACGATGATCGGCGCCGATGATTTCGCCCCGGCCGCAACGGTCGTCCTCGCCACCAAGGGCTATCCAGGCAACTATGAAAAGGGCAGCGTGATTACCGGTGTAGAGGCGGCTGGAAGCCTTGAAGGCGTTGCGGTTTTTCAGGCGGGCACCGACAGAGGCGGATCCGGCGATCTGGTTGCTGCTGGAGGTCGCGTCCTGGCCGTTACTGCCACAGGAGACAACGTAGAGGACGCGCTCGACCGAGCCTATGAGGGGGTGGATGCGGTCGACTGGCCGGATGGATTTTGCCGTCGCGACATTGGTTGGCGGGTACGGAGTGGGCCGTGAGCACACATCTGCCGACGGAGCGTGACCTTGGCGCGTTGCTGGCTGGACTGACGGTTTACCGACATGACGGGGTATGGGCCTACGAAGCCGGCCTTGGCGGTCCAGATGCGATTTTTCACTTTCGCGAGCGGGAGGGCGCCTGCCATATTGTTCCGGCGAATGCGGAAACAAACGCTTATAATCGCTGGGTCTGGCTGGAGCTGGCGGTTTATTCAGACCTCAACGCGGTGGGGTTCCTGGCGGCCGTCGCTGACGTGCTCGCGCGCGATCATGTGCCATGCAACGCTATCGCAGCGCTCAACCACGACCACATTTTTGTGCCCGAAAGGCTCGCCGATGTCGCGGTAGCCGCGATCGAATCCCTCGCCAGCACCTTCTGACAGGCCCGTTTACCATTGTCCCGGGCGACCGGTGCAGGCTACAGATGTAGCTAACGAGACAACACCGATTGGGAGGCATAGCCATGGTCCATGGCGGCGACGCGCAAGAGCTGTTTACTGGCACGAAAGAGGTGGCCGAATCCCACCGCTTCGAGGAAGCGCGGCTGTTCGGGTGGATGCAGGGCAATGTCGAAGGATTTGAAGGCCCCCTGGAGGTCCGCCAGTTCAAAGGCGGCCAGTCCAATCCAACGTACCAGTTGGTCACGCCCACCAAGAAGTATGTGATGCGTCGCAAACCGCCTGGAAAGCTGTTGCCGTCAGCCCATGCGGTAGACCGGGAATATCGCGTTATTTCTGCGCTTCACCCGCTTGGCTATCCCGTCGCAAAACCCTACGGGCTCTGCGAGGATGAGAGCGTGACCGGGACCATGTTCTACGTCATGGACATGGTCGAAGGTCGCATCCTTTGGGACGGGACACTGCCCGGATTGGAGCCAGCCGAGCGCCGCGCCATCTATGAGGCAAAATGCAAGACCTTCGCCGCCCTCCACACGGTCGACTGGCGGGCCGCCGGCCTTGAGGGCTTCGGCAAGGAAGGCGACTATGTTGCCCGCCAGATCCATCGCTGGACCAAGCAGTACAAGGCATCCGAGACCGATCAGATCGATGCCATGGACAAGTTGATCGACTGGCTGCCCCAGAACATCCCCGCCGGTGACACGACCACTATCGTGCATGGCGACTACCGACTCGACAATATGATCCTGCACCCGATCGAGCCCCGGGTGGTGGCTGTGCTCGACTGGGAACTCTGCACGCTTGGTGACCCGCTAGCCGACTTCACCTACCACCTCATGAACTGGGTGATGCCCAGCACCGATCCATCCCGCCAGGCGCTGGTCGACATTGATGATCTTGCGTCCCACGGTATTCCGGATATGGACGAATATGTTGCGCTCTACTGCGCAGAGACCGGGCGTGCAGGCCTGCCGGAGGTGGATTACTACTTTGCGTACAATGCGTTCCGCCTGGCGGGGATTTGCCAGGGCATAGTCGGCCGGGTACGCGATGGAACCGCAAACAGCCCCCAGGCTGCGGCAATGGCCGATCGAGTGAGGCCGCTCGCAGAGTTTGCGCTCGATAGGGCTGTTCGTGCTGGAATGAGTGTTTGAGCGAGCGGTTTGAACACCCCGCCGGTTATGTTCTGGACGATGACCGGACCCGTCTCGACAAGCCGGTCATCCTCGATTTCCTGTCGGGCACATACTGGGCTCAATCTCGTCCCCGGGAATCGATTTGGCGCGGCATTGAGGGGGCGTACCCTTACGGTCTGTACGCGGCGGACGGTCGTCAGGCCGGTTTGATCCGGGTCATCTCCGATGGTGCCGGGCTGGCCTGGATCGGCGACGTGTTTGTGCTCGACGCCCATCGCAGGCTGGGACTCGCTAACTGGATGCTGTCGTGCATCCTGGCGAAGTCTCGTTTTGCGGGTGTCCGCTATTGGCAATTGTCGACCCAGGATGCTCACGAACTCTACGAACCGTTCGGCTTCAAGCCATTTATCGGCACCGGACCGTTCATGACCCGCGATCTGGGCCGTTGGGACTGACACGCTCCACCGAGGGCATAAGTAACCTACGCCGCCGCAACCCGCATGAAGGCGCCTGAAAGCGCAGACTGGATCAACGTATCGGCAGTTTGGGTTGCGCGGCATTCGGCGATGCGCCAGCTGAAATCGGGGGCTCCGGTTGGTGTGCAGGCTTGCTGGACTCGCGCCACCAGACGGCGCGCAAGCTTCACCGCTCCGGCATAGGGAGTTTCGCGCAAGGTGATGATGATCTCAGTCGCGCCAGCCCTTGCGGCAAGGTCAGTCACCCGCAAGTCGCCGGTAACGATGCTGGCCAGTCGCTTAACCTGTTTGGCCCTCTGGTTGGCCGGAAGCGAGGGATTGATGCGCAGGCTCAGCATGCACAGCGGCGCTTCGAGGCGGCTACAGACCTTGATCTGTTCGTCCAGATGGGTGCGTAGGAATGTTTCGGAATAGAGCTTCGTATGGGCATCGAACACGACCGAACTGAGCCGTACCCGATTGGGCGCGACCGAAGGCAGGCCCTTGGCCATTGCGCCGAGGCAGGCGCTGATGATCGCGTCATTCGGTTCACTCGCGGCAACCACTTCATCGGCGACATCGAGATAAGTAGGGTCACGCAGCAGGTGTGGCGCATCCGTGATCAGGGCAATCGGCGAAGCCATCATGATCTGGCCAAGGGCGATCCGCTCCATCAGTTCGATCACGTCGGTCTGGGCACCGGTAGCATTCAGGCAGACGAGTGCGAAGCGGCCCGACGCCAGGTAGCTCTCCGCGGTCGTGACAGAGAGGGCAGCGATCAAATCATGCCCGCGCTGCTTGAAGCTATGCTTCAATAGCTGGAAGGACTGGCCGCTGTCGCCAAGATACAGGATGTCCGTGCCTGTGGCTTGGCCCTCTGGAGCACCGTATTCGTCGAGTCCATTAAGTTGGCGCGCGGTTTCACGGCGCAAGCTGGTCTCGTTCGCCCGGGTTTCCCGGCGGCGGCGAAGCTCAAGCCGGGCCGACAAGCTGGCGATCTCGTCATCGCCGTGCAAGAAAAGGCAGTCATGCAAATTCACGCCCGTGGCCTCAGCGGGCGAGAGCAGGATCACGGTGCGATCCAGCCCATTGAGCACGGACAGTTCGAGCCGCTCCAGTGTTGCTGACGAGACCGAGCCGATATCGACCAGGATCGGCATCCGCGAATTGTCCGTCCAGGCCTCGCCGACAGGGATTGGTCGCAGGCCATGGGCCTTCATCCGGCCGGCCAGCATCTCCTGTCGCGGCGATGTCGCGAGCAGCTCAACAGGCGGATTGAGGTATGTCAGATCGGTCATTGTTGAACTCTCGTAGCCACCATCCCTTGCGTCAGTCTTTTCAATGCACCGAAGAGGCTTAATGTCGGGTTGACCAATTCGGCGTGACGCAAAAAAGCGATCGCGTTCGGCTCGAAAACGTAGGAGGTGACGATGGGTCAGGGACCACTGGACGGCGTGAGAATTCTGGAATTTGCGGGGATCGGGCCGGGGCCGTTCTGCGGGATGCTGCTGTCGGACATGGGGGCGGACGTGGTGCGGATCGACCGCGCCGGGCCTGAGCCGGGGAAAAGCAATCCGCGCGACGTTACCGGTCGAGGGCGGCGATCGATTGGGCTCAACCTCAAGGACCCAGCAGATGTCGAGGTTGCGTTGACGCTGATGGAGCAGGCGGAGGGGCTCATCGAAGGGTTTCGACCGGGCGTTATGGAGCGATTGGAGTTGGGCCCGGATGCGGCGCTCGCGCGCAACCCTAAGCTGGTCTATGGCCGAATGACGGGTTGGGGACAGACCGGAACGTTGTCTCATGCCGCAGGCCACGATCTCAATTACATCGCCCTCACTGGCGCGCTGCACGCCATGGGGCGGAAGGGCGAACGGCCGAGCCCACCGCTGAATCTGGTCGGCGATTATGGGGGCGGTGCACTGTATTTGGCGTTCGGTCTTTGCGCGGGGATCATCCATGCGCGGAACACTGGCGAGGGGCAGGTCATCGATTGCGCAATGACCGACGGCGCCGCGTCGCTCGCGTCGATGTTTTTTGGGATGCGGGCCTCGGGAATCTGGAGCGAAGGCCGCGAGGACAACCTACTCGATGGCGGCGCACATTTCTACGACACCTATGAATGTTCTGACGGTGGATGGGTCGCGGTCGGCTCGATTGAGCCGCAATTCTATGCCTTGCTGGTGGAGAAGGCGGGTCTGCTGGATGTCGACGCTGGCTTTGCCGCTGGAAATCAGATGAACAAGGGGGACTGGTCGCAGCTATCGGAAAAGGTGGCCGGTGTCATCAAGACGAAAACCCGCGATGAATGGTGTGAGATCATGGAAGGCACGGACATCTGCTTTGCCCCCGTCTTGTCCATGGCAGAGGCACCGGCCCATCCCCACAACCAGGCGCGGGCGACGTTTGTGGACTATGAAGGCGTCACCCAGCCCGCGCCAGCCCCGCGTTTTTCCCGCACGCCCGGCGCGATTTCCAGGCCCGCACCGGGCGCTGGTGAGCATACCGACGCGATCCTTGCTGACTGGGGCGTTGCGCGCTGATGTCGGCCCTGCCAGGCACGACAGGTCGCCGGCGGCTCTATCTGATGCGGCACGGTTTCGTGGACTACACGTCGAAGGCTGTGCGTGAGAGCGAAGACCCAAGCCGCGCTGTGCTCACCGTGTCGGGGCGCGAAGAAGCGCGGGCCGCGGGGGTGGCGCTCCGGGAGGTCCACTTCGACCTGGCGCTCTGTTCAGGACTGCATCGCACGCGCGAGACCGCAGAAATCGTGCTGTCGGAGCACCCCTACGACCTCACCCTGGAGGACGAACCGCGCTTCACCGAGTTGCAATCGGGCCGATACATCGACTTCGAGTCAGCGGAGCAACTGGCTGCGACGATGACGTTTCAGTTCGAACAGGCCGGTGAACCGGGCGCGACGTTCCTTGAAGGCGGCGAACCCTTTGCCGACGCTGCCGTACGGATCGAAGCGGGTGTTCGCAGTCTGCTGGCGCGACCCGGTTGGCACACCGCGCTCCTGGTCGCCCATGAAGGGGTGAACCGGCTATTGCTGTCCTGGGCTATCGGAGCGCCACTGGGAGCGAGTGCGGGGTTTGAGCAGGATACAGGCTGCATCAACATTGTCGATTTTGACCTGGTTCCGAATCAAGTGGGAGACCGGGTCGAGATCGAACGCACGGTGATCAAATCGGTGAACCTCACCCCGGCCAACTACCTGAAGAACGGAATGAATTTGCGGTCACTTGAAGCGATCTTCACCCGCGCGCGGGAAGAACAGCATGAAGGATGAACGGGTGCCCCGAGTAGTGGGGCTGCCGAACACAATTGGTTCATCGGTCGTTCATTGAGTTCGCCTCTCAGGCGAAACATGAACGGAGATTTTTCCCTGAAGGGGGCGACCGTTCATGTTGGTTAACCTACATTAAGCCCATCGGCGGAGTGCGAATGGATGTTGTCCAATGCACTCTGGCGATGTCCTTCTTGCTAACTGGCCGCCCCGACGGGGCGGCTATTTTTTTGCCGGGACCTAGAGCGCTTATCGCGCCTTAGAAATCCTCGTCATACCCCCGGTTCTGCTCGAGGTTGCCAAACCGTGTAATTCGCGGGTCGAAGGCCAACATGACTTTGCCGATGGGGCCGTGGCGCTGTTTGCCGATGATCACTTCGGCGGTGCCGGTTAGCCGGTCCATCCTTTCGCGCCATTGCTGCCACTTCTCGCGGGCCTGTTCGCTACCCCCGCCGGTGTCCGGTTCCATCCGTTCCAGATAATATTCCTCCCGGAACACGAACATCACCACGTCGGCATCCTGCTCGATCGAGCCGGACTCTCGCAGGTCAGACAATTGTGGCCGCTTGTCCTCTCGCTGCTCCACTTGTCTGGAAAGCTGGGACAAGGCGATCACCGGCACATTGAGATCCTTTGCCAACGCCTTCAAGGACATTGTGATCTGGGTCAGCTCCTGGACCCGGTTCTCATTGCCCTTGCCCCCGGACCCGGCCGTGATGAGCTGGAGGTAGTCGATCACGATCATGTCCAGTCCGTGCATCCGTTGCAGGCGTCGGGCGCGGGCGGAGAGCTGGCTGATCGATATGCCGCCGGTGTCATCGATGTAGAGTGGGAGGTTCTGCAACTCAGTTACCGCTTCGCGGATCTTTTCGAAATCCTGCTTCTCGAAATCGCCTTGGCGGAATTGGTGGCTAGAAATACCGGTCCGCTCGGCGATGATCCGAGTGGCGAGTTGCTCAGCCGACATCTCCAACGAGAAGAAGGCCACCATCGCTCCATCCACGGTCGTTTTCTTTCCGGTCGCATCGGTTTCGCGCTTACATGCCTTGGCCGCATTAAAGGCGATGTTGGTGGCTAACGACGTTTTCCCCATGGACGGGCGCCCCGCCAGGATCACCAGATCTGAGGGATGCAGGCCACCTAGCTTTTCATCCAGATCATCGAGGTGGGTCGCGATCCCGGCGATCTTGCCGTCGCGCTGGAAGGCGGCCTCCGCCATCACGAGGGATTGGTGGGCCGCTTCGTTGAACGACCAGAATCCCTTCGATGTCGTGCCTTTCTCGGCCAGCGCGAAAAGATCTTTCTCAGCGGCCTGGATCATATCCGCGCCGGTCTCGCCGTCTTCCGGTGCGAGGGCGCGGGTTTTCACCCCAGACCCGATCTGCACAAGCTGGCGACGGATCGCCAGGTTCCGGATCATCCGGGCATAGTCGACCACTTCGGGGCCAAATGCAGCGCTTTCGAGCAGTTCGGCGAGGTAAGTCGCCCCACCGATCTGGGAGAGCGTATCGTCGCGCTCGAAATGCTCGCGCAAGGTCACCCCGTCCGCCACTTGGCCGTCCTGTATCATGCGTTCGGCAACGCTATAGATCTCTTGGTGAGCTGGTGCATAAAAGTCATTGGAATCAACGTCATCAGCAATTCTCTGATGAACATTGTTGTCGAACAGGATCGCCCCGATCACGGCCGCTTCTGCGGCGAGACTGTGGGGCGCCTCATTGTCGAGGATTTCGTGATCTTTCGCCATACCGGAACGGGTAATGCGAATCGCTACCCGAATCTTCAGTTGACTTGGCGGAGTTCACGGACGGTTCCGCGAACCCCCTAGGGAAAGTTTTTCCAGTGGAATTCGAAGGGGCGCGCTACAAACAAAAAAGGCCCCAGCAATATGCTGCGGCCTTTCGATGATCAACTCGATCTGACGCGAACGTCAGGTGTCGTCTTCACCTACCAACTGGTCGGCGATTTCCGCTGCGGCTTCGGCCATTTCGCCCGCTTGCTCGTCGGCGATCGCGTCACGCTCGTTTTGCAAGCTCAGGATCACATCCTCGCCGGCGGCTTGGCGCTCTGCTTCCTCTTCGGAGCGGGCGACGTTCACCTGAACGGTGACGTCCACTTCAGCGTGTAGCTTGATCGGCACATCGAACACGCCGAGCGTCTTGATTGGCTGGTTCAGGCGGATCTGCTGGCGCGCGACCGAGTACCCGGCCTCCGCCGCTGCTTCCGCAATATCGCGCGCCGACACCGAACCATAGAGCTGGCCGGTCTCGCCCGACTGACGGATCAGGACGAAGCTGGCCCCGTCCATGGTCTCGCCGGTGGATTGAGCCGACGCCCGCGCCTCGGCATTCCGGCGCTCGATATCCTCGCGCTCATTTTCGAACCGTGCGCGGTTTGCGTTCGTCGCAAGCAAAGCCTTGCCCTGGGGAATAAGGAAGTTCCGGCCATAGCCGTTCTTCACCGCGACTTCGTCGCCAATGGTGCCGAGCTTTTCAACGCGTTCAAGAAGGATCACTTGCATCGCTCTGTCTCCCTATTTCACGGCAAAGGGCAGGAGCGCGAGGATCCGGGCGCGTTTGATCGCCCGGGCGAGCTTGCGCTGGTTCTTCACATTTACCGCGGTGATGCGTGACGGAACGATCTTGCCCTTCTCCGACACGTATCTCTGAAGAAGTTTTACGTCCTTGTAGTCAATCTTCGGGGCTTTCGCGCCGGAGAACGGATCAACCTTCCGTCTGCGGCCAAAGGGGCGGCGGGCGGGAAGGTTGGTGATATTGATGCCGGATGCGTTCGTGCGGGCCATCTGTCAGCCTCCCCTAGTCTTTGCGTCGGTCACGACGGGACAGAACCGGAGACGGCTCTTCGTCCAGCGCTTCGACGCGGATCGTGAGATAGCGCATCACATCGTCGGAGATGCGGTGGCGGCGCTCCAGCTCGTGGATCGCACCGGCTGGTGCATCCATGTTGAGCAGGGAATAGTGGCCCTTGCGCTGCTTGTTGATCGGGTAGGCGAGATTCCTCAGGCCCCAATACTCGGTCTTTGCGACCTTGGCGCCCTTGTCGGTCAGGAACGTCGATAGTTCCTCGGTCAGGGCTTCCACCTGCGCCGGAGAGATGTCCGGACGGGCGATGAAGACGTGTTCGTACAATGCCATGTTTTCTCTTTCCCTGTGGCCAGCGGCACGGCACCGGGTGGGAAACCCGAACCGCGATGGACCCAAGGAAACTACAGCGCACCAGATGAGTGCGCCAGACCCTGGGCCACTGAGCCGTTCAACGAAGCGCGCCCTATGACGCAAACAGCGCGGCGAATCAAGGGCTAGCACCACGGGAAAGACGAGTGGGGGATTGCATCTATCCGGCGCCCTCGGCTAGGCGAAGCGCTGTTCTGCCACCGAGCCTTCGCCCATACCAGGAGTGCGCCATGTCAAATCTCGCTTTCATCTTCCCAGGGCAGGGCAGCCAAGCTGTGGGCATGGGCAAGGCCCTTGCCGATAGTTTTCCTGCGGCGCGGGCGGTCTTCGAAGAGGTGGACGATGCGCTTGGCGAGGCCCTTTCGACATTGATCTGGGAGGGGCCGATCGAAACCCTAACTCTGACAGCGAATACGCAACCAGCCCTGATGGCTGTCAGTATTGCAGCTATGCGGGCCCTTGAAGTTGAGCGCGACATTGACGTTACGGCCGCGGCCTATGTGGCCGGTCACTCGCTTGGGGAATACTCGGCGCTCTGTGCTGCGGGCGCCCTCAGCGTCGGCGACACCGCTCGGCTCCTCCGCATCCGCGGCAATGCCATGCAGGCTGCAGTCCCGGCTGGCGAGGGCGCGATGGCCGCGCTGCTGGGCGCTGACATGGACCAGGCGATCGCCGCTTGCGCTGCGGGCGCGGCTGGTGGCGGTGTTTGCGAAATCGCCAATGACAACGCTCCGGGTCAACTCGTCCTCTCGGGTGGCAAGCACGCAATCGACGCGGCATGCGCCTGGGCTCGTGAGAACGGGGTCAAGAAAGCGGTTCCGCTGCCGGTGTCAGCCCCATTTCATTGCTCCCTGATGCAACCAGCCGCGGACGTCATGGCAAGCGCGCTCGCCAATGTAACTGTCGTAAAACCGGCCGTACCTGTGGTTACCAACGTCACCGCTGCGCCGGAAACTGACCCGGATGCCATCCGCCAAGGTCTGGTCAGCCAGGTCACCGGCCAGGTCCGCTGGCGCGAATCCGTGGGCTGCATGGCCGAGAACGGAATCACCATGACCGCCGAAGTCGGGGCCGGAAAAGTCCTGACTGTGATGAACCGGCGCAACGCAAAGATGATCAAGGGGATTCCGCTCGGCACGCCGGAAGACATTGCCGGTTTCGAGATGAACGCCTAAAGCCGCACGAATCCCGCGAGCAACACTATTAGGAGAGCCCCCATGTTCGACCTCAACGGCCGCACTGCCCTTGTTACTGGCGCTTCGGGCGGCATTGGCCGACCGATTGCGACCGAGCTTTCCCGCGCGGGAGCGAAAGTGATCTTGTCGGGCACGCGGGAGGGGGTGCTCGAAGACGTCAAGGCAAGCCTGCCGGGTGAAGCAGCAGTCGTCACCTGCAACCTCTACGACGGCGAGAGTGTCGATGCCTTGATCGCGTCCTCTGAAGCGGCCATCGGCCCACTCGACATCCTGGTCGCAAATGCTGGCATCACCCGCGACGGGCTTCTGCTGCGCATGAAGCAAAAGGATTTCGACGATGTCCTCACAGTCAACCTTGCATCCTATTTCCGTCTCACCAAAGCGGCTATCAAGGGAATGATGAAGCGCCGGCATGGCCGGATCATCGGCATCACCTCGATTGTTGGGGTCACCGGTAACCCCGGACAGGCGAACTATTGCGCGTCCAAGGCGGGGATGATCGGCTTCACCAAATCTATCGCACAGGAAGTCGCGAGCCGCGGGATCACCGCGAATTGCGTCGCCCCAGGATTTATCGAATCGCCGATGACGGACGGTCTGCCAGAAGCCCAGAAGGAGGCCCTGCTGGCCCAGATACCCACTGGTAGGCTCGGTCAGGGCGAGGATATCGCCGCCGCTTGCGTCTACCTTGCATCGGACGCAGCCGCCTATGTGACCGGCCAGACCCTGCACGTAAATGGCGGTATGGCGATGGTCTAGCTGGGTCCTGCTCGACCGGCCCGCTCGCCTGGCTGGTGCAGCAAGCTTGTCGCCGCGAGAAGGTGTGTGCTACCCGCAACACAAGGCCCGTCGCGGTCCCAATACCATATGTCCTGGAAAGAGGGTTATTCATGTCTGACGTTCTTGAGCGCGTGAAGAAGATTGTCGTTGAAAATCTCGATGTCGAAGCAGACAAGGTGGTCGAGCCCGCAAGCTTCATCGACGATCTTGGCGCGGACAGCCTCGATCTCGTCGAGCTCGTGATGGCGTTCG
>JBCCBN010000008.1:0-46054 GCA_039034035.1 Pseudomonadota bacterium | reverse complement strand
CCGCCCCCGGCCGGGGAACGGGGGTCTGTTCGGGTGTATAGAGCGCCGCCAAATCCACGGGCGGTGCTTGCGCAACGTTTGGATGGCGGTTTTCGCTGCGCTCTATCCACCCTACGGCTTTGGCGCCAGATGACCCTAAGCGGGCGCGGGCGACTTGCGCAGCGCTGTCCGGGATCGGTAGGGTCAGCCGGTCTGGTGGGGTATGGACCCTAGCGCTTGCGGCCGCCCATGATGCCCCGGAGGACGTATTTGCCGATTTCGCGGCCGGCGGTGCGGAGGAAGCTCTTGGTGCCGGCTTCGAGGGGTGTCTCGCGGCTGGATCGCTTTTTCTTGCGCGCTTTCACTTTCTCGGCCGATTCTTTCGCTTTCTGGTCTTCCGCCGCCGCTTTCTCGGCGGCCTTGGCGGCCGCTTCCTCGCGCTTCAGCAGGATTTCATAGGCGGTTTCCCGCTCCAGGGTTTCATCATAGAGGCCGGCCACCGGGCTGGCGGCCATGACTGCGGCGCGCTCGGCATCGGTGGCCGGACCGAGCCGCGATGAGGGCGGGCGGATCAGCGTTCGCTGCACAATGCTGGGCACGCCCTTGGCGTCGAGGGTGGAGACGAGCGCTTCGCCGACGCCCAGATCGGTGATGACCGCCTCGGTCTCGAAAGCCGGGTTTTCGCGGAAGCTCTGGGCGGCGGCGCGGACGCCCTTCCGCTCGCTCGGCGTGTAGGCGCGCAGGGCATGCTGGACGCGGTTGCCGAGCTGCGCGAGCACGGTGTCGGGCAGGTCGCGGGGGTTCTGGGTGACGAAGAAGACGCCGACCCCTTTCGAGCGGATCAGCCGGACCACTTGCTCGATCTTGGTGAGGAGGGCATCGGGGGCATCGTCAACGAGCAAATGGGCCTCATCGAAGAAGAACACCATGATCGGCTTGTCCGGGTCGCCGACTTCCGGAAGCGTTTCGAAGAGTTCCGACAACAGCCACAGCAGGAAGGTGGAATAGAGGCGCGGGGCGTTGATCAGCCGGGTCGAGTCGAGGATGTTCACATAGCCTCGGCCGTCGCGGCTGGTGCGCATGAGATCGGCGAGCTTGAGCGCGGGCTCGCCGAAGAATTGTTCGGCGCCCTCCCGGTCGAGCACGAGCAATCGCCGCTGGATGGCGCCGAGCGACTGGGTGGCAATGTTGCCGTATTCGAGCGCCAGCGCGTCGCGGATTTCCTTTTCTCCGATATGGGCGAGGAGCTTGCGAAGGTCCTTGAGGTCGATGAGGGGGATGCCCTCATCATCGGCGTATTCGAACGCGATTGTGAGGACGCCTTCCTGGGCTTCGGTCAGGTCCATCAGGCGCGAGAGCAGGAGGGGGCCCATCTCCGTGATCGTGGTGCGGACCGGGTGGCCCTTCTTGGCGAAGACATCCCAGAACACGGTGGGCGTTTCGCCGTAGCCATAATCGTCGAACCCGATTTTCTCGGCCCGGGAGACGAGCTTTTCGTGCAGTTTGTGGGTGTGGCTGCCGGCCTGGCAGAGGCCGGAGAGATCGCCTTTCACATCGGCGCAGAACACTGGGACGCCGGCCGCAGAGAAGCCCTCTGCCATGATCTGCAGGGTGACGGTCTTGCCGGTGCCGGTTGCGCCGGCGACCAGGCCGTGCCGATTGGCCCGGCTGAGCAAGAGGCTTTGCGCTTCGTTTTGATCGGGACCGCCGCCGCCGAGGAATAGTGTGTCGCCCATGGGCTTCTCCCAAATCTGGCGCGAAGCTAACCTGTTCGTTCCAGAGCGCAATATCAGGGCGCGTCTGGGGGTGTTTGTGCGGGCTGGGGGAGGAAGGCGAGGCAGAGCACGCAGAGCGACATGGCGATGGCGAGGACGGCGTTGCCGGTCCAGCCGGCCCAGTCATAGGCGGCGGTGCCGGCCCAGCTGGCAAGGCCGCCGCCGGTGAACATTAACATGATGTAGACGGTCATCAGCCGCGTGCGGACGGCTGGGGCCTCGTTCAGGAAGGTCATCCGGTTTGTGACATCCGTGGCCGGGCCGGCGATACTGGTGATCAGGAGCGGGATGATCAGGAGCCACAGACTGTGGCCGAAGACGAGCAGTAGGCTAACGCCCAGCACCTGGATGACGGACAGGATGCGCCGGGCCCGGTATGGACCGATGCGATCGGCCCAGCCGCCCAATCGCGGGGTGATCGCGAGGTTGATCCCCGCCAGCAGCGCCAGATAGCCCACCGTGTCGACGCCATAGCCCATGGTGTCGCTGGTCAGGTGGAGGCCGAGCCCCATCCAGACCGACAGGAAGACGCCGAAGCCGAGGGCCTGGATCGCGCCGGATATGAGGATTTGCGGGTTGTCGCGGGCGATGGGTGCGATCGATGCCAGCAGGCCGGCATAGCTCTGCCGGGGGGCTGTAGGCTCTTGCATGCGGCTATCGTCCTGCATCAGGCGGGGCACGAGAATCGTCATCGCCAACATGATCGCCGCTGCGATCCAGTAGACCCAGCGCCAGCCGAGATGCTCGCCGATCACACCGGCGCTGACCCGGGCGACCAGGATGCCGAGGATGATCCCAGTGGTGAGGATCGCGGTCGCGTAGCCGAGCCGGGAAGGGGCAACCCGTTTCGAGACGTAGGCCGGCAGAAGGTAGGGGACGATGGTGAAGAAGCCGAGCACGGTGGATGCCGTGACGAACAGCCAGAAATCCTGCGCGAGTGCCATGCCGACCAGAGCGAGGGTCTGGGCGGCGAGGAAAACGGTCGCCAGGCGGCGATTGCTCATCCGGTCGCCCAGGGGCAGCAGGAAGAAAATGCCGACCGCGAGGGCGATCTGGTTGAAGGCCGGCACCATGCCGATCATCGCATCGGAGACCCCGAACGCCTCGCCGACGCGGGCGATGATGGGGTGGATATAGTAGCCATTGGCGGTGACAGCAGCGCTGGCGAGGGCGAACAGCATGAGTTCGGTGCGGCCCAGCGCTTTGTTGTTCGGCGCGGAGTTGCTGCCGTCCCGCTCTGTTTCAGGCGGCTGTGTGATGCCGGTTGGCCCCATGCCGGCGCGTCAGCCCGTCCCTGGGGCAGGGCAGGTGGGGGCTGTAGATGTGGGCTTCATTCTGCCGGTTCGAGGGCCCGGCCGCTGCGAGCTGCCGCATCCTCGGTGTCGGAGCGGACGGTGAAGAGGACCGCCAGCCCGATGGCGAACATGACGCCGATCCCGGCCATGCCGATCCGCTGGTTGCCGGTGAGGAAGGTCAAGAGGCTGACGAGGCCTGGGCCCATCCAGACGGTGACCGTTCCGGCGATCGCGTAGAGGCCGAAGAATTCGCCAATGCGTTCCTTGGGCGCGGTGTGCACCAGCATGTAGCGGCTCGACGAGATGCAGGCGACGACGGCGATTGCGACGGGGAGGATGAGGGCCGCATAGGTCACGTCTGCCAATGTGTCGAAGAAGGGGCTGTTCCAGACCTGATGGTCGGCGGGAACCATGCCGAAAAAGAGGGACTCCCGCGTGATCGACAATTGGATGGTCAACAGGATGATCAGCGCGGTCAGCTCGACGATCAGCGCGCGTTTGGGGCCGAGCCATCCGTCGAGATAGCCGCCGACAAACCCGCCAATGGCGCCAAAGACAAGGCCGAGGATGCCGAAGATCAGGATTTCCACCTGGTTGAAGCCGATGAACGTGCCGGCGAAGACCGCACCCAGCGTAAGCAAGGCGGCCATGGCGTCCGCGTAGATCGTCCGCGCGATCAGGAAGCGCATGGCCTGGGGGTGGTCCTTGAACAGGCTGCGCAAATAAGCGCCGAGGACCGAAAGCCTGTCGCCGAGATCGTCGGCGTTTCCCGAGTGCCGGCTTTCGCCCTGGAACACGTCGGCAGCGGCCGCTTTCCAGCTCAGCCCGCCGGGTGCACCGTCTGGCATGAACAGGAAGAACGGGATGATCACGATGGCGAGCCACACCGCTACAAACGGCCCGGCCAGCCGCTCTGGCTCATGGGCAGCCTGGTCGATCCCGAACAGGGGCTCGGCCGGGATGAAAGGCATGTCCATTTGCCCGGGCAGCAGGAGCGCGATCATGAAGAAGAGGATCATGCCAACGCTGACCACATTCCCCATCGCCAGCCCCATGCCCGAGATCATCGGGAGGGCCGACCGCCGGCCGGCCATGGGCAGCATCGCATTGTGCAGCACTTCGGAATAGCCATAGCAGCAATAGGCGATCGCCAGGATCGCCATGGTCGAATAGACGCCGAACCCCTCGCCATCCGGTTTCGCCCACCATAGCAGGAAGGCGCAGGCGCCCAGCCCGAACAGGAAGACCGCAATGGGCGGTTTTCGCCGACCGGCCTTGTCGGCGACCACGCCCAGGAAAGGGGCGGTCATGGCCGTTGCGATCCCGGCAATCGTGATCGTCCAGCCGCTCAATTCGAGGCCCCGGCTGTCACCGCCCACCAGCACGTTCGCGAAATAGGGCGCAAACAGGTAGATCACGATCATGTTGTAGTAGGGATTGCGGGCGGCCTCGAACACCGCCCAGCTCAATCCCGCAAGGCCGAACACGCCTGTCTGAGCGCCGGCGTCGGCTTCGGGATCGGTTTGTGCCGCATCGCCGGCCAAGCTCGGATCGGCCATGTCACCGGCGCTCTTGACGATCTCTGGCGGACTACTCACCGGCGCGTGCCTCCCATATCTTATCGTTTTGCGGAGAGACTGGACCAATCGCCCAGGCTTGGGAAGGCCTGACGCACCGACCGAGACGGGCCTGAAGGGGCGTCAGATCGCCTCGAGGTTCCGATCGAAGCTGCGCATCGTCCGGTTGAAGTGAAGCAGTCCGTAGATGCCGAAGGTGACCAGCGAGATGAAGCCGAACACGAAGATCGAGCCGAGCAGGGCGTAGAACAGGTTTTCGCCCAGCCCCAATTCCTGGTCGGCCACATGCGGATGGACGCCGAACACGACCCCGAGGATAACAGCCAGGGTTCCCACGCTGTAGGCGTAGTACCGGGCGGCCCGGCCGACGCGGCGGCGGCGAAAATAGTAGCGGACGGGGAACACCACCATCGCGATCACCAGCAGCAACAGAAAGAACATGCCGATTCCGTCAAGCGTGAGCGTGAACGGCGTTACTTCCATGCCCGGATCTGGCGGCGGCGCGCCCTCAACCGGCATTGTGGTGCCCCAGACCGCCAAGGCTGAGAAAGCAGCGGCGATCAGCCCCTCATACCATTTGAAGGGCAGGAAATCCTTGTACCAGAGCTCGGCGATCTTGGCCGTCTTGCCCTGCTGGACGATCTTCCGGACCGTGTCCGCCTCCAGCGGCATCTCATCTTCATCATAGCTGTAGCGGGATGGGGGAGGTGGCGGCGGCGCCTTGGGTGCGGGGCGCCGTGATGGCGTTGGCTCTGAGGGGGCTGCGGACCCCGGCTCGCCGACTGGTTCGGCTGAAAACACCGGCGCAACGGGGGTGGCATCCAGTTCCAACTCGTCGATCAGCCGATCAGCCAGCCCGTCCATCTTCCGTTCCGCGTCGGGAAAGGTCTGCAGCCAGTTCAGCGCCGCGAGTTCGTAGAGGTAGTGCCCCTTCGGCTTGGTGTCTTCGATCAGGACCGGCACGACCACCTTGTCCAGCGTGTCAGCGACCGCGAGTTCCTTCTTGAGCTGTTTGGACTGGTTACAGCTTTCGGAGAACAGGATCACCAGGGCCTTGGAATTGGTGAGCCCCTCGACAATCGTATCGCGCCAATCCTCGCCGCCTTCGATTTTCTGGTCCCACCAGACCGCGATGCCCCGCGCTTCCAGCGAAAACACGAGGGCCCGCGCCAGGGATTGGTCGGTCCGCCGGTAGCTGATGAAGATGTCATATGCCATGCGCCCGCTCCCGCTACTGGCTCGTTTCCGGCCCGCTACTGGCCCACCGCCGGCCTATCTCTGGCCGGGCTCTGGTTTTCGCGCCAGACTAACGATGTGTACACGAACTGGCCAGACGAAAGCGGGGGCGCCTCACGCCTGATCCTGTGGTAGGGCACTCACCGGTCGCGACAGGAGATCACCATGGCCGTTTATGCCCAGCACTATCCCAGCACCCGTCTTCGCCGTGTGCGCCAGGCGCCCTGGATCCGCAAGCTGACGGCCGAAGCTGTCCTCACCCCGGCTGATCTGGTGTGGGCGATGGTGATCCATGAGGGCGAGGAGGCGCATGTCGATGTGCCGTCCATGCCGGGCGCCCCCCGTTACAGCGTCAAGGCTGCGGCTGAGGCGGCGCGGCGTGCTGGAGCCCTGGGCATTCCCGCCATCGCGATCTTTCCGAACATCGATCCGGCGAAGAAGGACGAGGTGGGGATGGAATCGATGAACCCCGATGGGCTCGTGCCGTCTGCCATTCGCGCCATGAAGGATGCCGCGCCGGGGGTGGGTATCGTTTGCGATGTTGCGCTCGACCCGTTCACCTCGCACGGGCATGACGGCCTGATTGATGATCGCGGCTATGTCCTCAATGATGCGACGGTCGACCTGCTGACGGCGCAGGCGCTGCTCCAGGCGCGGACGGGCGCCGATGTGGTCGCCCCGTCCGACATGATGGATGGCCGCATCGGCTCGATCCGCGCTGCGCTGGAGGAGGAGGGGCTGACCAATACGCTGATCCTCTCTTATGCGGCGAAGTATGCTTCGGGCTTTTATGGCCCGTACCGCGACGCCATCGGTTCGGCCACCGCCCTTGTTGGGGACAAGAAGACCTATCAGCAGGACCCCGCCAATTCCGAGGAAGCGCTGCGCGAAGTGGCAATGGATATCGAGGAAGGGGCCGATATGGTCATGGTCAAACCGGGCTTGCCCTATCTCGATATCGTTCGCCGGGTGTCTGACACGTTCGCGATCCCGACGCTCGCGTTTCAGGTGTCGGGGGAGTATGCCCAGATCCAGGCGGCCGGGGCGCATGGCTGGATTGATGGCGACCGGGTGATGATGGAGACCCTGCTTAGCTTCAAGCGGGCCGGGGCCAGCGGGATCATCACCTATTTTGCAGAGAAAGCGGCGGAACAGCTGAACGCCTGAGCGTTGCGGGGTGGGGCGGGGCGGTCTTGGGCGTTCGGGGTGTGGCCTGGCGGTCACCTCGCATCCGCAGCATTGGTTAATTCCACAGTAACCATTACAGCGCAGCCTCCGACTCATGGTTAACGCCTCGCGCTCTGGCACATTTTGTGCAGTTGCGAAGTGAAACTGGGAGTGAATGGAATGTCTCTTGTTGCCGAAATGTGGCTGATGCCGTGGAAAATCACGTTCGACATGATGGAAACCATGAGCCAGGCGTATCGCCCGCGCTACCAGTATCTCCAATAGTTTGCCGCGTGCGAGGCGTGAATATCACACCCTTGGCCAGCGGGCTGGTGTGGTTGCACGCTCACAGAATGCCCGTCGTTCTTTCCGAAGCAGGGATTTGTAGACCGCAATTGCATCCATAAAGATCCTGATTACTCCGGAACACGGGTCATGTAGAGTACCCCCACTCCTGAACAAGTCCCCGCCCAAGGTGGGGCACTGATGCCGATCAGTTGCTGGTGTCGGGATCAGGCTTGTTGGCTTCTTCGACGCGGCTTCTGAGCTTTGCGAAGAGTTCGGATGGGTCAGCGCCGTCTTCTGCCGTCAGTGTTTCAAGATCGGCCTCTGGCTCAGGCTCTGTCGCCGCCGCTGTGCCGGCTGGTGGTGTTTCTGTGTCGGTATCGCTGCCGGGAGGTGGTGCGGCTGGCGATGGAGTGAGGGGCGTTGCAGCATCGTTGGCCGCCTCTTGGACCCGTTCCCGGACCGGGCTGGCGCCGGCTGTTCCATCCGTGGCGGTCAACCGCGTTTCGGCGCCGACCAGCGTGGTGCCGGGCCCGACCGCGACGGTGGTGCTTCCGGGCAGGTAGACATCGCACCAGCCTCCGAGACGGCGTTTGCCGATGACTGCACCGGCCGCGACCGTGTCGCCATCGCGAACGTCTATGTCCACGCGGGGGCCCAATCCGCCGGTGACCAAGCGCAGGCCGACTGCGCCGCTCGTGCCTTCCAGCGTGATGTAGCCGTTGAAGAGGCCGTGCGCGTCGGCCTCCATGGCGACGGGTTGGCTCTCGGTGCCCGATTCAAGGATTACGCTGCTCACTGTCCCGGCTGAGGGCGCGAACACGCGGTTCTGGCTGGCCGGGGAGGATGCGATGCGGATGCGCGCGGCGCTTGTCTCGGGATAGCGCAACTCGCTGGGGAGATCGGCGGTTTCGACGGCGACGACGACGCCATCGACGGGGGCGACGATCGCTGTTTCGTCGCTTGGCTGAGCCCGGTTGGAGCGCCGGGTGGCGAGCAGGATCAGGATCGATACCGCTGCGCCGATCCAGAACAGGGGCGACCAGACAATGCCGAGCAGGATGCCGACCACCCAGGCGGCGACCGCGCCGGCGATGCCTTCGATATCGAACTTGCTGCGAGCCCAGGCGAAGCGCTTTGGATCGAACGGTTCGTTCATGGCGGTCTCCTCGGGGTTCTGGCGGCGCGGTCTACTCGGCAGCCGCCACCAAACTGTCGCGCGCACGCTGGCGCGCCCACATGGCTGAATACTCGCCATTCTCGGAGAGTAAACTCTCGTGATTCCCCCGTTCGGCGATACGGCCTTCGCGCAGGACGAGGATTTCATCGGCATTCTGCACGGTTGACAGGCGGTGCGCCACCATCAGGGTGGTGCGTCCGCGCGCCGCTTCCTCCAGCGCGTCCTGGACGGCTGCCTCGGTGGCGCTGTCCAGGGCAGAGGTCGCCTCGTCCAGCACGAGGATGGCGGGGTCGGCGAGGATCACGCGGGCAATGCCCACGCGCTGTTTTTCTCCGCCCGACAATTTGAGACCGCGCTCGCCAACCCGGGTGTCGAGCCCCTCGGGCAGGCTTTCGACAAACGCCAGTAATTGGGCGCGTCGGAGGGCATCGAGCACCTCGTCATCGCTGGCGCCTGGGCGGGCATAGGCGACATTCTCGCGGATCGTCTCATTGAAGAGAATCACGTCCTGGGGCACCAGGCCCAGGCACCGGCGAAGCGAGGCCTGGGTCACGTCGCGCACATCCTGGCCATCGACCTCAACGGCGCCGGACTGTACCTCATAGAAGCGAAACAGCAGTTTCAGGAGGGTGGACTTGCCCGCCCCGGACGTTCCCACCAGCGCAACCGAACGGCCAGTCGGCACGGTGAAGCTGATGTCTTCGACGCCGACGCTGCGGCCCTCATGGGCGAAGCTGACACGGTCGAACGTCACCTCACCGCGGGCATCGGTAAGGATCGTTGCGCCGGGCTTGTCCTGAATGTCTGGCTGCATGTTCAAGAGGCCATAGAGTTTTTCCAGGTCGACCGCGCCCTGCTTGATCTCCCGCCAGGCCCATCCAAGGATATTCAGGGGCCGATAGAGGTTGAAGAGTAGCAGCATGGCGGCGGTGACATCGCCGATCTGCAAGCTGCCCGCGCTGACCTGCCAGGCGGTCAGGGCCAGCATAGCGAGCAGGCCGATATTCATGATCAGTTCCTGCGTGCCGTTGAGCAGGTAGAGCGAGCGGACGACGCGGAGATAGCGGTCATTATAGGTCTGGAAGGCGGTGTCGAACCGGTCGGTTTCGCGCTGTTCTGCGGCGAACGCCTTCACCGTCTCGAAATTGGTCAGGCTGTCGACAGAGATGGCGCGCAGATGGGTGTCGGTCTTGTTCATTTCCCGGCGCTGGCGGACGCGCCATTCGGTGATCCAGCCGGTGACCAGCACGTACGCAACCACGGTCACCACTGCGACTAAGGCCAGGGTCCAGTCATAGGCGACCGCGAGCACGATGGCGGCCAGAACCAGGCCAAAGATCGTCGGGCCGATATTGAAGGCGAGAAACCGGATCAGATAGTCGAGCGAACCAGCCCCGCGCTCGATCACCCGGTTCAGGGCGCCGGTGCGCCGCGTCTGGTGGAAGTTGAGCGACAGGGCCTGGGCGTGGCCGAACGTGTCGACCGCCAACAGGCGCTGGGCATCCTGGCTGACCGCGGCGAAGAACGCGTCCCGCGCCTGGGGTAGCGCGGCAGCGAACCACCGGGTAAGCGCAAACAGCGCCAGCCCACCGAGGGCGGCACCGAAGACGGCCGCCTGGATGCCCTCATTGGCTTCCAGCCGGTTGATCGCCTGGCCTAGCAGGAGCGGCGAGATGACTTCGAGCCCCTTTGCGCCGAGTGTGAGCAACAAGGCCATGGCCATGCGGAAACGCCAACGCGCCATTTCCGGGCGCGCCAGCAGGTGGAGGATGCGGATGATCGATGCCCAAAGGCCGCCATCGGCGCTTTCGATCCTGTCCTGATCGTCGGTATTGTCGGTCTCGTTTGGCGGCATGGGCCGTGATATGGGCGCTCTGCCGTAAAAACGCCAGCGTCGACGCGTTCGATCTCGGTTCTGAACCGCGCTTTGGGGAGGCAAACACTCTGCTTGGCGCTGGGACCGGAACGCGAGTAAGACTCGCCGCCGACCGAAAAGGACATCCCATGCCCAAGATCAATTCCATCTGCGTCTATTGTGGCTCCTCCAATGATGTGAAGAGCGACTATCTGCGCCTCGCTATGGAGACCGGGCGGACCTTGGCGCAGAAGGAGCTGCGGCTGGTCTATGGCGGGGGCGGGGTGGGGCTTATGGGCGCCTGTGCGCGGGCGGCCCATGGCGAAGGCGGGGACGTGCTCGGCATCATGCCGAAATTCCTGCTGAACAAGGAAATGATCTTCGATGCGGTCGAGCACCGGATTGTCGATGATATGCATACCCGCAAGCAGATGATGTTTGACGAGAGCGATGCTTTCATTGTGCTCCCGGGCGGGATCGGAACGCTGGAAGAGGCGGTCGAGATGTTGTCTTGGTCGCGGCTGGGCCTGCATGCCAAGCCGATGGCATTCCTGGATGAGGATGGCTTCTGGGACCCGTTCTTCGACCTGATGGACCATATCATTGACGGTCGGTTCACCCCGGAGGAATTCAGGATCAATCTGGTGCACACCGACACGCCGGAGGCGGCGATCCAGGCGCTGGAAGACCGGGTCATCCTGCTGGATGATCGAGGGACCGGCGCGAGAGGGTGATGCGTCAAAGAGTGACGCGCCAGGGGATAAGGTGTGATCGAGCTGGCACGGTCGGTTAGTCCGGATATTTCCGCCGTTTTGAGCTGGCGCCTGCCGAGCCCCATTACGGTGCAGGGCTGGCGGTTTTGACCGCAGCGCCCGGTTGCGTCATTCTTGGGACCGAGAGCCTGATAGAGGGACACAATGGGAGGACCGAATGGGATTGGATATTCGCGCACTGGATGGGGTTGGGGCCGAAATCACGGGCATCGATCTTCGGCAGGTGACCGATGGCGAGATGGATGACATCAAGGCCGCGTTTGCCGCGCATGGCGTGATCTTCTTTCGCGACCAGACCCTGACTGAAGCCGATCATATCGCCTTCGCCGAGCGATGGGGGCCGATCAATGTGAACCGCTTTTTTGCTGCCCATCCCACGTATCCCGAGATCGCGATGGTGGCGAAGGAGCCGGACCAGACCGACAATATCGGTGGCGGTTGGCATACCGATCATTCCTATGACGAGGAACCGGCGCTGGGCTCGATCCTGGTGGCGCGGGAGTTGCCTGAGACTGGCGGCGACACCTGGTTCGCGTCGATGTATGCGGCGTATGACACACTCGATGAGGCGACGCGGGCCGAGATTGAGGGGCTGAATGCCGTACACTCGGCTAAACACATCTTCGGGGCCGACACCTATTATTCAAAGACGGACACGCAGGAGGGCGGCCGGATCGGGAATGCGGGCGCGGCTGAAACGCTGGCCGATGTGACCCATCCGGTGGTGATCACCCACCCCTTGAGCGGCAAGAAGGCCTTGTATGTGAACCCGGCCTTCACAACCCATATCGAAGGCTGGACGAAGGAACAGTCCCAGCCGCTCCTCGCCCGACTCTTCGCCCATTGTTTTCAGGGCGATTTCCACCACCGGTTCAAATGGCGACCGGGATCGATTGCGTTCTGGGACAACCGGGCAACGTGGCACTGGGCGCTGAACGATTACAATGGCCAGCGCCGGGTCATGCACCGGATCACCGTCGAAGGTGGGCCGGTGCACTAAACTGTTTCGCTCACGGCGCGCGGCGCCTCCGCGGGGGCGGGCTGGCCGCCCGGCAGGCTTTGCCCTTTGTTCGCGCTTACGCGCTCATGGGATACGGCTCGCGGTTGGCCCGCTTGGGGTAAGCTGAGCGTTTCCGCCAGGGGCTGACGTGCTCTAGCCGGGGAATTCGTCGCCGCCATCCTCTTCGCCGGGCAAGCCGCAGCGTGACAGGGTGCGCTCGAGCGCGTTGCTGGCGCTGACCCAGAGGGTCTGGCCGCTGCTCGACAGCATGAAGGCGTAGTTCCAGTCCGAGGTTTCTTCGCCGAACGCGCAGGTCGCTGGCGCGCTGAAGCTGGTAACCGTGCGCGAGCGGTTCTCGCTGGTGGCCAGGGTGGCGGGGTCGAAGCTGCACACTGCGCCGACATAGCCGGTCGTGAACTCATTGCCGGCGATCTGCCAGGGCGCGTCGCCGCAGGCTTCGTCGGAAATGGCCCAGACGCCCTGGACCTGTGCAAACGGTCCATCGAGGATCGACGGTGCCGCTTCGGCGGGTTCCTCTTCCTGGGCAAAGGCTGCGGAGGCGGCCATGGCGGCGCCTGCGAAGGCGGCCGCGAAAGTCTTGATGCGGTTCATGAGTTCTACTCCTCCCCTTGGCAAACCGGTATCGGGTCAGCAGTGCCAACCGACCATCAACCCTTGCCTGCCTAAGGCCCATGACGCAACTGTGGGACCGCAACACAAACACAAAAGACTGCTGAGGAACGCCATGTCAGACCCGGTCATCATTCGCCAGGAAGGGGGGGTCGGGCAGATCACGCTCAACCGGCCTGACGCGCTGCACGCGCTCAACCAATCCATGTGCGAGATGGTGCTCGACGCGCTCGCGGCCTGGCGGGATGACCCGGCCGTGTTCATCGTCCTGGTCGATCATGCCGAGGGAACGCGCGGGTTTTGCGCCGGCGGAGATATCCGCATGCTGGCCGAAAGCGGGGCCGGGGACGCCAGCGCCGCACGCGCCTTCTTCAACGCCGAATACCGGATGAATGTGGCGATCAAGACCTTCCCGAAGCCTTATGTGTCCATTCTTGATGGGGTGACGATGGGGGGCGGGGTCGGTCTGTCGGTCCATGGCAGCCACCGGATCGCGACCGAGCGGACGCTGTTTGCGATGCCGGAAACGGGGATTGGCCTGTTCCCCGATGTGGGGGGAGGGTGGTTCCTGCCCAGGCTCTATGGCCAGCTCGGCACCTGGCTGGCCCTGACCGGCGCGCGGCTCAAGGGGGCCGAAGTTCAGGCAGCGCGGATTGCGACCCATTTTGTCCCGTCCGAACTGGTGGAGAACCTTCGCCGGCAATTGCTGCACACCGACTTTTCGGCGGGCGCGGCGGAGATGGTGGGGGAGGTGCTCAACCGGGCCAGCCATGCCCCGCCATCGGCGAGCTTCGCCGCGCATCTGGACACGATCAATACATGCTTCGCGCCGGACCGGGCGGAAGAGATCGAGGCGGCGTTGGCGGCGAGCGATGCGCCCTGGGCGGCGGACCAACTGGCGGTGCTGCGGACCAAGTCGCCCGAGACAGTGAAAACGGCCCTGCGGCAACTGCGCGAAGGTGCGCGGTGCGAGACCTTCCAAGACAATATGGCGATGGAGTACCGGATCGGCTGGCGGAAGGTCCAGAGCGCCGATTTCGCGGAAGGGGTCCGCGCGGTGATCGTGGACAAGGACAACGCGCCGCAATGGCAGCACGCCAGCATCGCCGATGTCCCGGACGCCATGATCGATGCCTATTTTGCTCCGCTCGGCGAGGATGAGCTGCGCTTCGATTGAGGTGACGGGGAGACGTTTCGGCGCTGGAGCCCCTATTCGATTGCTGGCGCTGTGCAAAAGAAGGGTAGGATTTCTAAAGAATTGTACGGGTCTGCGTTAACCAAGACGCCCGGCCGACCCCTGTTTGATTAGCGAATATTTAGGTCACCCCCTGTATTTCTACTGAAACTACAACAAAAGTTGAGTGGTGGTGACAATGACTATGAATTCAGATCCGGCCGGTGCCGGACAAAACGACAATGAGCCCCAGGGTGGCGATTGGTTCCTTCAATCGCTGGCCCTCCTGGAACAGGCCCATCGGCGTCTGCACGATGTGGTCAAGGACGATCTGGAGCGTGGTGGCGAGCGCAACATGACCGGCGTCCAGGCGCTGTTGATCTACGAGATCGGCACCGGCGAAACGCCGGCTTCGACGCTGCGGGCCCGGGGCGCCTTTGCCGGCACGAGCCTGAGCTACAACATCAAGAAGCTGCAGGATGGCGGATATCTCGAACAGCGCCGGTGTGATGCTGACAAGCGGACCGTTCACCTGACGCTGACCCCGCGCGGTCTGCGGGTGCGCGACCGCGTTTCGGCCCTGTTCGACAAGCAGGCCAAGGCCCTGGAACCGACCGCAAGCGTCCGGACCGATGACCTTGAGCAGCTCAACAAGACGGTGACCCGTCTGGAGCGGTTCTGGACCGACCAGATCAAGTATCGTCTCTAGCCGGACCAATATTTCGCGCTTAACGCGAAATTACCGCTCGAAACTGTGGAATTCCCGGTCTATGGTCCTCCGATGAAGGGGCTATGGATCGGGTTTACCGCAGTGACGGTTACCGCACAGGGCGCGCAGGCTGCGCCCTGGCTGCGCGGTGATGGCGAAGGCTATGGCCGTGTGGCGGCCGCCGGCGAGCGGGTCGAGGGGATCGATGCCCAGCGCTATGACGCCTATGGCGAGTACGGCCTCGGCGAGAAGTGGACCGTTACCGCGAAGGCGGAACTGGTCACCTTTCCCGGCAACACCGATTTCAACGCTGAGGGCTACCGCGCCACGCTTCGCCGGGAACTGTTCGGCCGGGGCGCCTTTGTCCTGTCCGCAGAGGCGGGCGCGGTGTATGGCGAGGCCATCGGCGGGGCCAATACCGGTTGTGACACGCTGGGCGGGGAGGCCCGACTGGGCGCTGGCGCGTCAGGCGAAATGCGCGGAGCGGCCTGGTACGGCTATGTGGATGTGGCCTATCGCGAACATGGGCAGGGGTGCCAACGCGAGCGGGTTGAACTGGGTTTCGGCCAGGAAGTGGCACCGAACGTCTATGTGGTCAGCCAGGCCTTTCTGGAGCGGGGCACCGATGATGCCCGCTCCGACAAGATTGAGACGGGAATCCTGTACCGCCAGGGCCATGTGGATTGGTCGCTCTCTTACCGCCAGGAGACGAGCGGGCGGTTCGAGGAAGAGGGCATCATCGCCTCTGTCGCGGTCCGCTTTTGAACACGAACCCTATTGCGGAGCCGCGTCGCGGCCATCCTCACCATAGCCGGTCTGGGTCATGATGTAGGCGATGGCCGCTATGCGATCATTGGGGCGTCTGACGCCGGCAAAGGTCATGCGGTTGCCCGGAAGGAAGGTGCGCGGGTTTGCCAGCCAGGCTTCGAGCTGTTCGGGCGTCCATTCGAAGTCGGCTTCCTGCAGCGCGATTGAATAGCCAAAGCCTTCTACAGCGCCGATCTCGCGTCCGAACATGCCGTAAAGGTTGGGCCCGACCCGGTTCCCAGCGCCTTGCTCCAGCGTGTGGCAGGATGAGCAGAGCGCCCAGGTGCGCCGTCCGGCCGCGTAATTCGCGGTGTTGTAGGGCGCCGGCAGGGCCGCGAATTCCGGAGTGATCCCGCCTTCGGCGACACCGGCAGGGTCACTGGCGGTCTCTTCGGCGGTCGTTGCCTCCGGCGTTTCCGCCGGTCCTGCAACGGGTGTGGATGTCGCTGGCGCCGTGTCGGCCGTGTTGCCTTCCAGCGGTTCTGGCGTCGCGGGATCGGGTGCGCCACATGCGGCAAGGACGATGATGGCGGAGAGCATGGCGGCGAGGCGTGGGCGCATGAGAACGGTTCCGGCTTGGGTTCGCCGCGGTTCTACCCTGCGTTCCAGCCGGTTGGAAACACATGATTGCGGCCAAAGTCGCTTGCTCCCCACGGCGGGCATCGATAGGCGAGGCGCCATGGCCAAGCGCAAGAAGAAGCGGCCCCCCCATGTGGCGGCAGATCTGACGACCCGGGAGGGCCGCCGCCGGGCACGGCGGGAACTGATCTGGGGCGATCATGGCTTCCTGCGGGCCCGGTTCCAGAATCTCCACCAGATTTCCGATGAAATGTGGCGCTCGAACCAGCCCTCGCCGCGCCAGGTCGCCGAGCACGCCAGCGAACGCGGGATCCGCACGATCATCAATTTGCGCGGGGAAAGCACGAAGGGCTACTATTTGCTGGAGAAGGAAGCGTGTGAAGCGGCGGGTATTGAACTGGTGGACTTCCAGGTGTTCTCCCGGGACACGCCGACGCGCGAGGTGATCTTCGGCGCTCGGGACCTCTTCGGATCGATCGCCTATCCTGCGCTGATGCACTGCAAATCGGGGGCGGACCGGGCGGGGCTGATGGCGGTGCTCTACATGCTGTTGCGGCGGGGGGCCGACCTTGAGATGGCGATGGCGCAGCTTTCCCTGCGTTACCTGCATGTGGCGGCGGGCAAGACGGGCGTCCTGGATGCGGTGTTCAAGACGTATCGCGCATTTTGCGAGCGTGAGCCCAAGCCGTTTCTCGATTGGGTCGCCGAAGACTATGACCGGATGGCGGTGAAGACCGAGTTTCTCGAAAGTTTCCAGTCTCGGCTCAATATCGACCGGCTGTTGCGCCGGGAGTAGGCGTGGCGGTGGGCCTGGGTCTGGTCATGGCTGGGGATTCATGGAACATCGGCGCCAGCAGGGTCGGGTGAGGAGTCTTGATTTGCTGTCCATTTCCATTCGTCTGGTGGTTACAGCGCTCGGGATTGCCGGATTGGCCGGGTGCGGCGGCCAGGATGATGAGGCGGTTTTCCTCGAAGCCTGCGCGGCCAGCGGCTCCGGCATGGAGACGTGTGCTTGCGAGTTCGCCAAGGCCGAAGAAGAGCTGAGCGCATACACATTTGGCGTCATGGTGGAGGCCGCCAAGATCCCCGATGGTGGCGAGGCGGTGAAATTCCTCACGGAAAACCTATCGCGCGACCAGCAAACAACGTATTTCCAGAGCCGTATGCGATGGATCATCGAATGCGGCGGGGAAAGTGCAGTGTTCAGCTCCGAGGATCGGGGCTCGTGAAGGGGAGAAACCCATGAAATTCTTTATCATCAATAGTTTCCGGACCATGGTCTATGTGGCCTATATCGCGATCATCGTCGCGGGTATTGGGCTTGGCCTCTACAATCGCGGCGAGTGGAGCGCTGAGGTGCTCGGGCTTGGCGGTGGGCTGGCGCAAGTCCTTGATTTCGTGATCTTCACCTTTGCCGGCTGGTTGGCCGCCAGCCTTGTGTGCGGCCTGATCGTGACGCTGCTCGATATCCGCGATGACATCAATGACCGCCTGCCGGATGCGCGCCTGGACGACTGATCCCGCCAACGCGTGCGAACCGGGTGGCGGCGGCTGCGGCGGTGGCGGTCCATATCGTCGCTTAGCGGCAAAACACCGTTGATCTTGTTTCCGCCCCGCCGCATGTGGGGGGCATGACCGATCATGTCCAGGACAATCACGACCGCCTCGCCCGCCTGATCCAGCAATGCCTGCAGCAGGGGGCGGATGGAGCCGACGCGCGCCTTGGCGTGTCCGAGGGGGTGAGTGTCGATATCCGGGAGGGCAAGCTCGAAGGCGTTGAGCGGTCGGAGAATGCAGGGGTTTCGCTGCGTTGCTTTGTCGGCCAGCGCCAGGCCCATGTTTCGGGTTCTGACCTCAGTGCGGATGGGCTCTCTACGCTGGCGGAGCGCTGTGTCGCGATGGCGAAGGCGGTGCCGGAAGACCGCTATTGTGGGCTTACGGCGCCGGAGGACCTTTCAGATGAGGACCGCGACCTCGACCTGGCGGGAGATGGCGAGATCGCTGCGGATGCCCTGGAGGCCGCTGCGCTGGAAGGCGAAGCGGCCGCACTGGCGGTTGAGGGCATCCAGCAGGTTTCAGATTGCTCTGCCGGGTGGAGCCGGAGCCAGTCCTGGCTTGCCGCCAGCAATGGGTTTGCCCGGCATATGGCGGGCTCGGGAAGCTCCATCGGTGTTGTCTGCATCGCTGAACGGGACGGCAAGATGGAGCGGAGCTATGAAGCGCGTCAGAGCCGGTATCTAGCGGACCGGCCGAGCGCTGCCGAGATCGGGAAGACGGCGGGTGAGAAGACCCTTGCCCGCCTCGGCGCGAGAAAGCTGGAGAGCCAGACGGCGGCGGTGATCTATGACCGGGAAGTGGCCGGCAGCCTGGTCGGTGCCCTTCTGGGCGCGATTTCCGGGCCCCAGGTGGCGCGCGGCATCTCATTCCTCAAGGACAAGCGCGGCGAACCGGTGTTCAGCAGCGCGGTCACCGTGGTGGACGATCCGTTCCGCTTGCGCGGCCTGGCTTCGAAACTGTTCGATGGCGAAGGCCGAACGGTCGGGCCTACCCGGATTATCGATGAGGGTGTGCTGACTAATTGGCTGCTGAACGGCCCCTCGGCTCGGCAATTGGGCATGACGCCGAACGGGTTCGCGTCCTATGGGTTTGGCGATCCTCCCGGGGTGACGACATCCAATCTGCATATGGAAGCTGGGCCTGAGAGCCCCGAGGCGCTGATGCGACGGGTCGGCCGGGGTCTGCTTGTCACCACCATGTTCGGCCCGTCCATCAATCCCAATAATGGCGACTATTCAGTGGGCGTGGGCGGGCATTGGTTCGAGGATGGGGCGCTTGCCTATCCCGTCCATGAGGTGACGATTGCCGGTAATCTGGTGGAGATGTTCGCGCGGTTGGTGCCAGCCAGCGATCTGGAGTTCCGCAGCGCGCGGAATGTGCCTTCTATCCTGATCGAGGACATGTCCATTGCCGGCACCTGACGGCGGCTGCGATCTCGCTTTGGCCAGGGATATGGCGACCATGCGGGACGCGGCGCGCGAAGCGGGCCAACTGGCATTGGCCTTCCTCGAGCAGGGCGATCTGGACGTCTGGGACAAGAGCAAGGACCACCCGGTTTCGGAGGCCGACCTCGCGGTCAACACACTGCTCGCCCGGCGCCTGGGGGCGGCGCGGCCCCACTATGGCTGGCTGTCGGAAGAAACCGCTGACGATCCGAAGAACCGAACCCCGGATCGGGTCTGGGTTGTCGATCCCATCGACGGCACCCGCGCCTACATAAAGGGAGACCCGTTCTGGTGTGTCGCCCTGGCGGTGGTTGATCGCGGCGATGCGGTCGCGGGCGTGATCTATGCGCCCGCGTTCGATCAATTGTTCGAGGCGCGACGGGGCGGCGGCGCCTATCTCAATGGCGACCCGATCCGCGTTGGAAGCTGCGGTGATATCGAGGGCTGCCGCATGGTGGCGAGCGCTGAAATGATGGGGCATCCGGCCTGGAAGCGCCCGTGGCCGAGTGTCACCATCGCCGAGCCCAAACCGAACGCGACACTGCTCCGGCTCGCCCATGTGGCCGCCGGCTGGCAGGATGCAACGCTGGCCATGTGGCGCAAGTTTGACTGGGACCTCGCGGCCGGCGCGATCCTGCTGGAGGAAGCGGGCGGGGTCGCCACGACCCATCTTGGCGCCCGATTTCAGTTCAACCGCCCCGTGCCGGCGCAGCACAGCCTGGTGGCGGCTGGCAAAGACCTGCATCCTCTGTTAATCGAGCGCACCCAACCGGTGGTCCTGCCAGATCCACAAGTGGCAACGGCCTGATACACACTTCTGAAGGCACCCACCGCCTTCATCGACGGAGATCGACCCCATGGCTGATACCTCTTCCAAACAGCTGCTTCATCTCGTTATCGGCGGCGAGCTGAAAGATGTATCCGAGGTCGAGTTCGAAGACCTCTCCAAGCTCGATTTTGTCGGCGCCTTCCCTAATTATGAAAAGGCCTATGACGCCTGGAAAGGCGCTGCCCACCGCACGGTGGACAATGCCGAGATGCGGTACTTCATCCTGCATGCCCACAAGCTGCTCGATCCGGAAACGGGGTCGCACCATAGCGTCTGACCCGCATCCCTCAGCCCCGGTTCCACGGACTCGGGCACTCTGGACGCTGTTTCAGCGCTTTTTCAGGCCCCATCTCGGGCTGTTCCTTGCCGGAACCCTGTTTGCCGGTCTCACCGCTGCTTTTGCGACGGGGTATGTCTATGTCCTGCGCGAAATCGGTGTCGGCATCCAGGCTGCCAGCGCTGGCGCAGCTACCGGCGAAACCGGTTGGGTCTGGTGGTCAATCGGCGGGATTATCGTGTTCTCCGCAGGGCGGGCGGTGTCACTCTATTTGATGACCATCGCCAACAATACCGGCGTCCAGCGTGCCCTGGTCGATGTCCAGCAAGCCCAGTTTGACGGTCTTACCCGGGGCGATTTCGACCGGCTGTCTGGCGGCGCCTCAGGCGGGTTCGTCTCGCGCTTCGTCAATGACGTGAACGCCCTGCGCGATGCAGGTCTGCGCTTTGCCAATAATTTCACCAAGAGCGTCCTCACCGTCACCGGCATGTTCATCGCGATGCTGGTGATGGACTGGCAACTGACCTTGATCCTGCTGGTCTCCTATCCGCTTGCCTTCGGCCCGGTGGTTGGCCTCGGCAACCGGGTGCGCAAGCGGGCCAAACGGGCCCAGCAGCAAGTCGGTGAAGTGACGTCCATGCTATCGGAAGGGTTTCAGGGCGCGCGCACGGTGAAGGCCTATACGCTGGAGGACTATCAGAGCCAGCGGGCCAGGACCGGGTTTGAGGAACGCTCCAGACTGTTCCTCAAAGTGTTGAAGGACAAGGCCGCCGTTGACCCGATCCTCGAGGTGACCGGCGGCATCGCGCTGGCGCTGATCATCGGGTTTTCAGCCTGGCGCATCGCCACTGGCGACGGTTCGCTCGGTGCTCTGCTCGGGATTATCGGTGCGATCGGGATCGCTGCGCCGGAGATCCGGGCGCTGGGAACGCTGAACGCTGTGGCCCAGGAAGGGGGGGCGGCCGCTGACCGGGTGTTGACCATCCTCGAAGCGGTGCCGCAGATCGCTGACCGGCCAGACGCGCGCATAATGGGCCGTGCGGATGGCCACGTCGCCTTCGAAAGGGTGGACTTTGCCTATGGCGACGGCACGCCGGTGTTGGAGTCTGTTTCGTTCTCGGTCCGTCCCGGCGAGATGCTCGCGCTTGTCGGCCCCTCTGGCGCGGGCAAGTCAACCATCCTGGACCTGCTGCTCCGGCTTTATGATCCCACCGGTGGGCGGGTGCGCGTGGATGGGACCGACCTGCGCTCTGTGACCGGTGAAAGTCTCCGCGCGAACATCGCCCTGGTCGCCCAGGATGCCGGCCTGTTTGATGGCACGGTCGCGGGCAACATCGCCCTGGGACGGGAGGGCGCGGGTTCCGATGACGTCGAGGCGGCGGCGCGCAAGGCCAATGCCCACGATTTCATTGCGCGGCTCAAGGGCGGATATGACGCGCCGGTGGGGGAAGGCGGGCGGAACCTCTCAGGCGGGCAACGCCAGCGGATCGCCCTGGCCCGCGCGATCCTGCGCGACGCGCCGATCCTGCTCCTTGATGAGGCGACCAGCGCGCTCGACGCCGAGAGCGAAGCAAAGGTGCAGGACGCGCTGGCCGACCACGCGAAGGGCCGGACGGTGATCGTGGTGGCCCATCGCTTGTCCACGGTGCGGGCCGCGGACCGGATCCTTGTGCTTGAGGCTGGCCGGGTTGTGGAGGAGGGGAGCCATGATGAATTGGTCGCGACCGGCGGGGCGTATGCGCGCCTGGTGAAGCTGCAACTGGCGTGAGGGCGGGCGCCGCTGTTCAGGCGGTTCCGGCGGCGGGCCGTTCTGCAGGCTGCTGGGCGGCGAGGGTGTGCAGGAATTTGGCGAGCTTTTCGGCGCTTTCGGCCCCCTGCACCGCGATCCGGCGGTCGCCGACATAGGTCGGCACGCCGGCGATACCCATCTCGCGGAAGAGGTCGGCTTCCTCTCGCACCGCGCCGGTATCGGCATCAGATACGAGCAGGTTGGTGACAATCTCGGCATCAAGCCCGTTCTCACCGGCGACCCGTGCGAGGATGTCGGGGGTGCCAATGTCCTCGCCGTGCTCGAAATAGGCTGAGAAGAGCCCTTCCTTCACCGCCGCGCCCACGCCCTGTCCCTGGGCCCAGCGGACCACGCGATGGGCATCAAAACTGTTCGGCCGTTGGGTGATCGCGCTGAACCGGAACGGGATGGATTCCTCCGCGCCGTATTGCTCCAATGCCTCGCGCATGGCTTTGAAGCGGCTGGTTTCAGGCGCTTCGCCTGGCTCGCCCGTGCCGCCCATCCGGTGGCGCATGTAATCCTTGTATCCGACCCCCTCCTTCGGGATGGTCGGGTCGAGCTCATAGGGGCGAAACAGCAGCTCCACGTCGATCTCGGGCACGAGGGCAATCGCGGACTGGATACGCCGAAGGCCCAGCCAGCACCACGGGCAGACAAGATCAGACACCATTTCGACGACGATAGCCATGAATGCAGCGTAGCGCGCGCCTTGCGCGTCCAGCAAGCCCCCAGTCGCGCGCGATGTCCCGCGCGCCCCGGACCCGGGACCCGAAACCGCCCGCTCGGTGGCGCCGGGGTGGTCCTTGCGTCCCCGGATATGCCATAGCTCTTCTTTTCGGGAGGCGGGAAATGAAACGGATACTGAAATACGGGTTTCTCGCCTGGCTCCTGGTCTCCATCGTCGGGGCGCCGTTCTACTGGCCGTATCTACGCATGCTTTGGGTGTTCAATCCGATGGTCGCGGGCCCGAGCTATGATTCGCCGGTCAATGAGGCCGACGCCCGGCGCCAGGACCTCGACTATCTCTCGACGCTGCTGAAGTATGATCGGTCATTCAGCAGTGAGGCAGAGGCCGAATTCGCGGCGTCGCTGGAGGCCATCAGCGCGGATGTTGAGACCCTGAACGCGGCGGAGTTCTACCTCGCGCTCGCCGAGGCGGTGGCGCTTGGCGATAATGGGCACACCAATATCAGCTACCATCCGCAATACACCGAATTCAACACGATCGGCGCGCGGCTCTACTGGTTCGAGGAGGGGCTCTATATTGTCGGTGCCGAGCCGGAGAAGGCGCATCTGGTGGGCCGCCGTGTGGTGGGCATTGAGGGGCGCGATCCGGGCGAGGTTCAACAGACGCTGCGCAAGTATCGGGGCGGGAATGATACGTGGCGGGACCTCACAACGCTCTTGCTCCTGGAGTCTCCTGAACTCCTGTTTGCGGCCGGGATTGTGGGGTCTCCCCAATCGGTGACACTGGAGCTTGAGGCCGGAGATGGCACGCGCGAAGCTGTTGTGTTCGACGGCACGCTGCCCGAAAACGGAGACGATCTTCCCTATCGCCGCGCCTGGCAAGCGCTTGCGCCGGCCCATACCATCCCCGGAGATGAAGACTGGCAGCATGTGCTGGAACCGGCGGTAGGCGAGCGCCTCCGCTATCTCAATGACACGGGCAGTGCGCTCTCACACCCGCTGGAAGGCGGGGGCTATTATATCCGCAGCTTTCCGGGCTTTGCGGTGGGAGACACGCCGATCAAGCGGGCCTACAAGACCGCGCTGGCCGAAACCGGTGATGTGCCCCTCGACTATCTGATCGTCGATTTCCGCATCAACGATGGCGGCGACTACACCAAGTCCATGGATTTTGCGAAGATCGCGTCGGGCACGCTGAAGCCGGACGGGACGCTCTATATCATCACCGGTCCCAATACGTTTTCGGCGGCCATCGTGACGGTTGCCATGCTGAAATACTATTCCGATGGGCGCGCGATCATCATCGGCGAACCCATGGGCGACCGGGAGCAGTTCTGGGCCGAGCGCGGGACGAGCTTCCAACTGCCTAATTCCGGCTACTACATCAATTATGCGACCGGATTTCACGATTGGGAGGATGGCTGCAAGGGGGAGCGCCATTGCTACACCATGAACGAGATGCATGGCGTGGCGGCGGGTTCGCTGGCGCCTGAGATCATGGTGCCGATGGATTTTGCGCGCTATGCGAACGGTGAAGATGTCGTGCTGGACTTCATCCGCGCGCGGCAGCTTGCCGAAGACTGATATGGCCCGCGCCGGGCCCTGGTCAGGCTGGCTGTAGGGTCTCTGGCCTGGACGCGGCTTGGGTGAGGACGCCGATGTAACCCTGGCGAACTTCCATCTGCTCGGTGATCCCCTTCTTGCGCAACATTCGGTGGGCGCGCCCCAGGCGGTAGCAGGGTAGGTACATGAACATGTGGTGCTCGCAGTGATAGTTGACCCAATAGGGCGCGATCAGCAGCGCTTCGATGGGGTTGGCGAGCGTGGTTCGGGCGTGGCGCATCGGGTCTTCATTGTCTGGGACCACTGCATGCTCTGCGATGTTGCGCAGCCGGGTGACGAGTTGGTTCCATGTAGCCATGGGCAGGAGCCAGAGGATGAAATAGGCCCACCAATGCCCCAGTACGGTGAGCCCCGCGAAGAGGACGATATTGGTGAGCAGGAAGGGCAGGACCGCTTCGCGGGCCCCCTGAATGCGGTTTTGCGTTCCCTTGCCCGGCCGGAGGTTGAGCCCAAGGGCGTTGGCGAACTGATTTGAACGCTGCTTGAGGAAGGTTTTCCCGGTGAGGTCGCGGATGATCTTGCGCTTGAGCGACCCGCGGGTCACCGGGAAGGGGGCTGAGAGGTTGAGGTCCGGGTCTTCCGGTTGCTGCGCGAATTTGTGGTGCTGGAGATGGTAGGGCCGGTAGTTTCCCAGATGCGCACCCACCGGCGCGGCACAGAGCCATTGGCCAACCCAGTCATTGATCCGTTTGTTGGAATGGAGCCCGCCATGGGCGGCATCGTGCATGAGGATCGCCAGGCCCAGCTGCCTTGCGCCAATCACCATGACCGCGATGGGGATAAGCAGCGGTTGCCAGATGGCGGCGGCCATGGCGAGGGCGACAATCGCCCAGGCATGCACGACCAGGCCCATGCCGATCCAGTCGTTCCGCCGGCTCAGATCCGCCCATTCGGCAGGTGTGAACAGGTCGGTCGGGCGGATTCGGGCGGCGGCTGGCATTGCCTGATACTACACGAGCCCCGCCACAAGAAAACCTGCCGCAAGGATACCCCCCGCCCAGACATTCGACCGGAAGACCGGCAATGCGGCGCTGTCGCGGTCCTGCGCGAGCCGGGCCACCTGCCACACGCCGTGGCCGAGGAAAGCGAGCGCCGTCACGGCACCGATCTGGGGCGCGCCGGCGGCATAGGCGGCCAGCGCGATGAGCGCGGCGGCGGTGAGATGGAACACGAAAGTACCGGTGATCGCCTGGTCGCCAAAGAGGCGTGCGGTGGACTTGATCCCGGCGAGCTCATCGTCTTCTCGGTCCTGCAGGGCGTAGATCGTGTCATAAGCGACCGTCCAGCAGGCAAGGCCGAGCCAGAGGATAATGGTCGACAGGCTGACGCTGGCTGTGGTGGCGGCTGCAATCAGCACGCCGAAATTGAACGTGGCGCCAAGCCATGCCTGGGGCCACCAGGTGAACCGCTTCATGAACGGATAGGCGCCAATCAGCGGCAGCGCGACCAGCGCCACGACTTTCGCGTCTGTCGGCAGCATCAGCCAGATCAGGAAGGCTACACCCAATTGGATGCCGAGCCAGATGCCCGCCTGGGTCACGCTGACAAGACCGGCGGGAATTGGGCGTGCCGCAGTCCGCTCGACCTCCGCGTCGAGCTTGCGGTCGGCAATGTCATTCCAGGTGCACCCTGCTCCGCGCATGGCTACGGCGCCGATGAAGAACACAATCGCCCAAAGGATCGTGAGCGGCGAGAACCCGGCATTGATGGCTGTGAAGCCAAAGCCAATCCAGGCCGGCAGGACCAGCAACCAGATGCCTACGGGCCGGTCCCAGCGGGCGAGATAGATGTAGGGCTCGGTCCAGTCGGGAAGATTGTCGGCCATCCATCGCGGCAATTGCCCATCCACCGGGCCAGCCGGCCGCTCTGCGCCCGGTACGGATGTGGCAGGCTCTGGCAACGTCGCCGCAGGGTCGGCTGTCGCGGTGCCGGACGCGGCCATGTCATTTGCCGCGTCGGGCGGGGTGACATCGGGCGAAACCTTTTCCGCCCGGGCGGGTGCGGCGCCATCTCCCTGGTCGGGTGCGTCTTTCTGATTCGGGTCGGACATGGGGGTTCTCTTAGACCAGACGGTTCGTTCCGTCACGCAAGGATCGCTATTAGAGCCCTGATATGGGTGAACAAGTTCCCGAACCCAAGGGCGCCGATTGCGGCGTCGGGCATTGTGCCGGGATTGCCCGGGCATATATGGGCCAGATGGCTTCCGTCCCCAGGCTCTTTGTAACTTCTGACTTGCGCCGAGACGGGTATGTGGCGCTGGATGATGGCCAGGCAAAGTACCTGGCCCGGGTCATGCGCGTCAGCGTGGGCGATGCGGTCCGCGTCTTCAATGGCCGTGACGGGGAATGGCGCGGCGAAGTGGACATGGTCGAGGGCCGCTCGCTGCTGGTGAAGGCGCGCGAGCAGATCAAGGCGCAGCACGCCGCGCCCTCCCTGACGCTCCTCTTTGCCCCGCTGAAAAAGGCGCGCACAGATTTTGTCGTCGAGAAGGCCACCGAACTCGGCGTCTGCCGGATCCAGCCGGTGATGACCGAGCGCACCCAGGCCTCCCGGGTACGGGCCGACCGGCTCTGGAGGATCGCCATGGAAGCGGCCGAGCAGACCGAACGACTGGACGTCCCCCGCGTTGACGACGCCATGCCGATGATCGCCGCGCTGGAGGCCCTGCCCAGCGACACCGCATTGGTGTTCTGTGATGAGGCGGGCGATGATCCAGGCCAACAATGGGGCGGCGAGGCGGGTCGGGCGCAGCCCATGACGGAAGCGCTAAAGGCGCTCGATACCGCCACCGGCGCAGTGCTGGTTGGCCCGGAAGGCGGGTTTTCCCCCGCCGAACGCGAAACCCTCCGGTCCATGGACCGGGTGGTGCCGGTGACCCTGGGGCCGAGAATTCTGCGCGCCGAAACAGCCGTTGTCGCCGCCCTTTCCCTGTGGCAGGCCATGTGTGGCGACTGGAACGAGACCCGGCCAAGCGGCGCGGCTGAAGGAGCGGACGAGCGATGACGACGCCGACAACGGATATCGACGAGAGCGCACCGCGGATCGCCGGCAAGGCCGAACTGGTCGAGTGGATGGAGGCGGGCTGCAAGCCGAAGGCCGATTGGCGGATCGGGACTGAGCACGAGAAGTTCGGCTTCCTGAAGGCGGGCAACCGGCCGCTCCCTTATGAAGGCACCGCATCGGTCAGCGCCATGCTGGAAGGCTTGCGCGACCGCTTCGGCTGGCAACCCATTGTCGAGGCGGGCCATTTGATCGGCCTCAAGCGCGATGGCGCCAGTGTCAGCCTGGAGCCGGGCGGCCAGTTCGAACTGTCGGGCGCACCGCTCGAACACATTCACCAGACTTGCAATGAAGTGGGCCAGCACCTTAGCGAGGTGCGCGAAATTGCGGACCCGCTCGGCATTGGCTTTCTCGGCCTTGGCGTGTCCCCGCTCTGGTCGATGGACGAAACGCCGATGATGCCCAAGGGGCGCTACAAGATCATGCGCGATTACATGGAACGGGTCGGTCGGCTGGGCCGGCAGATGATGTTCCGGTCGTGCACCGTGCAGACCAATCTCGATTTCGCGTCCGAAGCCGACATGGTGAAGAAGTTCCGCGTCTCCCTCGCGCTGCAGCCCCTTGGCACGGCCCTGTTCGCGAACTCACCCTTCATGGAAGGGCGGGCGAACGGCTTTCTCTCCTACCGCTCGCATATCTGGACCGATACCGATCCGGACCGGACCGGCATGTTGCCGTTCGTTTTCGAGGACGGTTTCGGGTTCGAACGCTATGTGGACTATGCCCTTGATGTTCCGATGTATTTTGTGCGCCGCGGCGGGACGTACATGGATGCGGCCGGTCTCAGCTTTCGCGACTTCATGGACGGCAAGCTGGAGATTCTCCCCGGGGAGCGCCCGGCCATCGATGATTTCGAGGACCATCTTTCGACCATCTTCCCCGAGGTGCGCCTCAAGCGCTTCCTCGAGATGCGCGGCTCGGACTCGGGCCCGTGGAGCCGGCTTTGCGCGTTCTCGGCGTTCTGGACGGGTGCGCTCTATGATGACGCGGCGCTCGAAGCGGCGTGGCAATGGGTGCGCGGCTGGTCTGATAGCGAGCGTGAAGCGATGCGGCAGTCAGTCGGGACGCTGGGCCTGAAAACGCCGCTGCCCGATGGCGGGAGTCTGCAGGATCTTGCCAGGGAGGTCCTGACCATGAGCCGCGATGGCCTGAAAGCGCGCAGGTTTCTCTCCACGTCCGGCGATGACGAAACCGGCTTCCTCAGTGAGCTGGATGAGATTGCCGCCACTGGCGTTACCCCAGCGGAACGCTTGCTCGAACGCTACCACAAGGAATGGGGGCGCAGTGTAGACCCGGCCTTCGAGGTCTGTGCGTATTAGCTCCGGACCTGTCATGTGCGCGCGGTAGGGCAAAGACTGCAAAAGGGCCGTCAACGGACATTTTGCCTTGAGGGCTTGCGGGCGGCGTGGTGAAACTCTGCCCCGATGGCGGCTGATACAGAGCAATTCGCCGGGCTTGGAGGCAATCGTGACAGACGCAACGGCCGGCACCGCGGGCATCGCCAGTGATGAAAAGACGTTCCTGGGCCACCCGCGTGGGTTGGTGGTGCTGTTCTTCACCGAGATGTGGGAGCGGTTCTCCTATTACGGGATGCGCGGCTTGCTCATCTTGTACCTCACCCAGCATTTCCTGTTCTCCGACCAGCGCTCTTCGCTCATCTATGGCGCCTATGTCTCGCTGGTTTATGTGATGTCGATCCTCGGCGGGACGCTGGCAGACCGCTATCTCGGCCAACGCAAGGCGGTGACGTTTGGCGCGATCCTCCTGGTGCTTGGCCATTTCGGCATGGCGTTCGAGGGGTCTGGGTCGAAACAGATCATCGCCTATGACGGCCAGGAATACCAATTGACGCTGGATGGGCGCGGCGGGGATGCGCCCACCATTCTGGTCTCCGGAGATGCCCGCTCGGAAGTCACGTTCACCGATGCCGGCGCCACCCTGGTGCTCGCCGATCCCGCAGCCTTGGGATTGCCCCAGACCCTCGCCACGGCTGACTATACCAGCCGGATCGAGCGGGAGGCGCTCTACGTCAACATCCTCTATCTTTCGCTGGCGCTGATCATTGCCGGCGTCGGGTTCCTGAAGCCCAACATCTCCACCATTGTGGGCGATCTTTACGGCGTCGGCGATACGCGGCGGGATTCAGGGTTCACCCTGTTCTATATGGGCATCAATCTGGGCTCATTCCTGTCGGCGCTCACATGCGGCTATCTCGGGATCGTGGTCGGTTGGGCCTATGGGTTCGGCTTGGCTGGGCTGGGCATGTTGGTGGGGCTGGTGACGTTCCTGGCGCTCCAGCATTGGCTTGAGGGGAAGGCGGAGCCGCCGGACCCGGCCGTGCTGAAGCAGTCGGCCCTGGGACCGATCAATGTCGAGTTCGCGTGTTATCTCTCGGCGCTCGGGATCATCGGCGTATCGATGCTTCTGATCATGAATGCCGAACTGGCCGCGCCCATGCTGGGCTGGGTCGGTGTGCTGATGCTGATCGCGCTCTTGTTCTATACCTTCACGCGGCTCACCGGGGACGAGCGGCCGCGTATGCTGGCTGCGATCTACTTCTCGCTGGCGCAAATCCCGTTCTGGTCGCTGTTCGAACAGGCCGGGTCGTCGTTGAACCTCTTCACCGACCGGCTGGTCGACCGCACCTTGTTCGGCATGACCGTTCCGGCGCCGGTCTTCCAGTTCCTCAATGCCGGCTATATCGTTCTGTTCGCCCCGATCATCGCCTGGCTCTGGATATTCCTGGCCAAGCGAGGCGCCGAACCCTCGACGCCGGTGAAATTCGCAATTGGCGTCTTCGGCGTAGGGCTTGGATACCTGGCTCTGGTTGGCGGCATGAACACGGCGGGCAGCAATTTGCTGACGCCGGTGATCTTCATCTTCCTGATCTACTGGATCCACACCATGGCGGAACTGATGCTGTCACCGGTGGGCCTGTCGGCGATGACCAAGCTGGCGCCGGCCAAGGCGGTGGGCCTCGTGATGGGGGTCTGGTTCCTCTATACCGGCCTCTCCAACACGCTGGCGGGTGTGATTTCGGCGGCTGCGGGTGCGGAGACCATTGGCGGCCAGATCGTCGATCCGGAAGCGGCGCTCGCCAATTATGCCAGCGTCTACACCAATATCGCGTATATCGCGATGGGGATTGCGGTGGTGATGCTGCTGATCTCGCCGATCATCAAATCCTGGATGCGTGGGGCGCGTTAGCCCCACGCGGGCCCGGTCTTTTCTCAGCGTTTGGTCAGCATCTCGAAGATGTCATCCATGGCGCTGCCATCCTTGTCAGCGTCCAGCAGGTTGCCCAGCATGCCGGCCATGCCGCCGCCGTGCTGAACTTGCTGGGGCTGGGCCTTGCGCCCTCCGCCCATGACCGAGCCGAGAATGCCGCCCAGCAGGCCGCCACCGCCGCCGCCAGCGGTCTGTTGCCCACCGCCCCCCGACAGCGCGCCCATCAGCAGGTTGCCCACATTGGGGTCCTGCTTCTGTTTGGACAGCGAGCCCATCACCATTGTGGCGACCAGGGGCAGCATCTGCTTCATCAGCGTGTCGGATATGCCGGTCTTCTGCGATGCCCGAGCGGCGGCTGCGCGGCTGACATCCTTGGAGCCAAGCAGGTGGCCAAGAATGGCGTTGCCATCAGCCACGGTGCCGGGCTCGGCCAGTTTTGCGGGCTGGTCGAGATATTGCTGGTGATGGCCCGAACCGAGCGCGCCGACCAGCGCCTCAAGCCCGCCCGGTTGGCTGACATTGCGCTTCAGCCCCGATGAGAGCGCCGGGAGCAAGGCGGCGACGGCCTGGGCGGACTGGCCTTCGCTGAGCCCGAATTGCTGCCCCAATTGTCCGACAGCGTTGCGGCCCGCCGGCCCCGACAACATGTCCATTAAATTCAATCCCGCCATAGCCTTGTCTCCAGAAAAAAGTGGCCAGAGCCATCCTAGTCCCGGTATTTCAGGCTTGTCGAGCGCGGGTGTGCTTAACCGGCCCCGCCCACGGTCAGTCCCTCGACCCGTAGCGTCGGTTGACCGACCCCGACGGGGACTGATTGGCCGGCTTTCCCGCACGTCCCAACCCCGTCATCCATGGCAAAGTCATTGCCGATCATGGTGACGTTTTCCATCGCCGTAGGGCCATGGCCGATCAGCGTGGCGTTCTTCACGGGCGCGACCACCTTGCCGTCTTCGACCAGATAGGCCTCGGTGCATTGGAAGACGAAATTGCCGGATGTGATATCGACCTGGCCGCCGCCGAAATCGACCGCCCATATCCCTTTCTTGATTGAGGCCACGATCTCCGCCGGAGCCCGGTCTCCGCCCAGCATCACTGTGTTTGTCATGCGCGGCATGATCGCGGCGTCATAGCTTTCGCGTCGGCCGTTGCCGGTGGCGTCAACGCCCATCAGCCGGGCATTCTGGCGGTCCTGCATGTAGCCCTTGAGGATACCATCCTCAATCAGCACGTTTTTCTGGGTCGGCGTGCCTTCATCGTCAAAGGACAGCGAGCCGCGCCGGGCGTCGATCGTGCCATCATCGATGATGGTGACGCCCTTCGCGGCCACTTGCTCGCCGATCCGGCCGGAATAAACACTGGTGCCCTTGCGGTTGAAGTCGCCTTCCAGCCCGTGGCCCACCGCCTCATGGAGCAGGACGGCCGGCCAGCCTGGCCCGAGCACGACTTCCATTTCACCCGCTGGCGCGTCGATGCTTTCGAGGTTTGTCGCCGCCTTAGCCATCGCCCGTTCAACGAGGCCTTGCCAGCGCTCAGGCTGGATCCATTGCTCATAGGCGTCGCGGCCGCCAGCGCCGGCAGACCCGGTCTCGCGCCGGCCATTCTGTTCCATGGTCACGGAGACATTCAGGCGGACCAGGGGGCGGACATCATGAAACTGCTCACCGCCCGGACGCAGGATATCGATCTCCTTGCGCGATCCGGCCAGGGACACCGAGACCTGCACCACCCGTGGGTCTTTCGCCCGGGTCCAGGCATCGATTTCCGCCATGAGGCCGGTCTTGGCGGTGAAATCCGGCGCATCGGTGGGGTCGATGGGCCTGTAGAGTTGGCGATTGGTGGGCGTCGGGCCCTGGTCGAGCGATCCTGAATAGCCGCGCTTGGCCTGGCGGGCTGTGTCCGCGGCTCGGGCAATTGCGCTTTCGGAAAACTCCGATCCGTAGCCATGCCCGCTGGCCTCGCCGGCAATGACCCGGAGCCCGAACCCCTGATGAGTGTCGAACGCGGCTGATTTCAGGCGGCCATCATCGAAGGAAAAACTCTCCGAACGAGCGCGTTCGAAATAGATGTCGCCATCATCGGCCCCATTCGCGGCGTCCTGCAGCAGGGCGGTTGCACGGGAAAGATCGATTGGAAGCGTTGTTTCTGTCATGCCGCTCTAGATGCGTCGGCGCCCGCTGAGATGCAAGTCGGCAACGAGGCTTAGACGCCCAGAATGCGCTGCATCGCGCCAACGAGGCCCGTGAACTGCAATCCGCCATTTCGCACCGCCAGCGCGTAGCAGATACCATCCATGTCAGCGACCGGCTGGTGGGTGTGTTCCGGCCCCTTCACCGAAAGGTCGCCCGGCCCATAGGCACCAAGCTCATCGGCAAACCCGCCCGTGACAACCAGGGTGAACTCGCTCCCGGCATGAGTGTGACGCGGCACAGTTACGCCGGGTTCGAGGCGATAAAGCTCGGTTTCGGCGTCTCCCTCCAGATCCAGGCTCAGTCGCCGGATGCCGGGCGTGGTGAATTGCCAACTCTGATGGTTCATCGTGTGCAGCACCGCGTCCCGCAGCGGTTCGGGCAGGCCCATCACTTCGTCTATGCCCGCGCCAGCCGCGGTGGCGGCACGCTGGCTGATCGCCGCGCCCTTGTCCAATTGGTCGATGGCGGCGAAGGCCCGGTCCAGCGCGTCCGCGCCCATCTCTGCCGGGGCTTCGCGTTCCAGCATGGCCGACGCAATCGCTTCGCTCACCTGGACCCTTTCGGCCACATCGCTTCGAAGCGCTGCCTGGGTTTCCACAAGCAGGGCAAAGCCGGGCTCCAGCCGCCCAGCCGCGTAGCCGCTATACAATTCGCCAAAGATGGATGTTTCTCGTGGTTGGCTCACGCAAAGCTCCGCGAATGCAGTTTGTGTCTATTGGAGATATTGTCGGATTCAGGGGCGGGTCAAGCGATCGCACCCCGCGATTGCAGCACTGCGATCAGGGATCGCTTTGCAATTGTCCCCGTAGCTTGTTGAACGCTAGCCGGATGCGCGATTTCACCGTCCCGAGCGGAAGGTCAAACCGGTCGGCGATCTCGCTATGCGACAGGCCGTCATAGAATGCCGCCTGAAGCAGGACCAATTGCTCGGCGGGAAGGGTTTCGAGTGCGGTGCGCACCACGCCCTCCACCTGCGCGCGGTTCACAATGTCATCGGGCTGCTCGGGTTCCTCCGGGCGCAGCATCGGCTCGTCGGGTTCGAGGTCGGGGCGCGACAGGCGCCGATGGGCATCGATGCGGCGGTTGCGGGCGATCCGGAAGATCCAGGTCGACACCGACGCCTTGTCCGGATCGTACTGGACGGCCTTGCGCCACACCGTCACCATCACTTCCTGGGACAATTCCTCGGCCTGGCTGCTGTCAGACCCCAGCCGCATCATGTAGCTCTTCAGCCGGGGCGCGTAATACGCGAACAATTCGGCAAACGAATTCCGGCATTGCCGCGCCGCAATGGCTACCACCAGCTCCGCCATGTTGGCGCGGTGCTCGGGCGGTTTGGGCGTTTCATAGGCCGTGCTGGTCATGGCATGCTCGTGCAACCGGTCATGCGTCAGTGTACCGGATTGGCCGGGTGGATCAACCATAACGTTGGTGGCCAGGATTTTACACACGCAATGGATGTTTCAGTGGCGCGTGCGATCATGCCGTCACAACGCAACCGTAACCGAAACTTCAGCTCCGGTTGGAATCCATGAACATATGTTTGCCCGGATTGTGTGGATCCATGGAGGTCTGATGACCGATTTCACCAAGATGACGCGTTCGCTGCCGAAACGGGCCGCGCTAGCCTCCGCCCTCGTGGCTGGCGCCCTTGCGGTGGGGTGGCTGGTGCCCGCTGCAACCGCCGCGCCCCAGGCCGTGGGGCAGTTCAAGGACTGGAAGGTCTTTGTCGAAACCCGCCAGGGCGAAACCCTGTGCTTTGCGGCGACGGAGGCAACCGACAAGGCGCCCCGAACCGCCGACCATGGGGATGTGTGGTTCTACGTCACCCATTCCCGGTCCGGCCGTGCGCGGAACCAGCCCAGCCTGCGGGTCGGGTATGAATTGCGCGAAGACCTGCTATCGAAGGCGCGGGTTGGCCGCTCGGCCTGGTCGCTCTACAATGTTGGCAATGAGGCGTTTGCCGATGATGCGGATGACCCCCGCCTGGTGAGGGCAATCGAGCGAGGATCGGAATTGCGGGTCGAGGGGGTTTCCTCCCGGGATACCGCCGTCGCCTACCATTTCTCACTCAGCGGTTCGGCAAATGCGATCCGCAAGGCGCGGGAGTCGTGCCGCTAAAGGACGCCGCCGCAGCCTCGCCTCCCAAGACAGTCTGGGCGCCGGCACTGGCCAACGGTAAGGTGGCGCGATGAGTGATCTTTTTTCCGCTGCCGGGCTCCAGTCAGGAGCCCCCCAACCGCTGGCAGACCGGCAACGGCCCCAGTCCCTCGCCGATGTGGTCGGCCAGGACCATCTGCTTGGTACATGCGGCAAGCTGACCCGCCTGTTGGGCGCGGGGGCCTTGCCCTCGATTATCTTCTGGGGCCCGCCCGGTGTGGGCAAGACCACCATCGCCCAATTGCTGGCGGCCGAAACCGATCTGCACTTTGAAATGCTGAGCGCCGTGTTCTCTGGCGTAAAGGATCTGCGTGCCGCGTTTGACCGCGCCGAGGGGCGGCGGACCAGCGGGCAGGGCACGCTTCTGTTCGTCGATGAGATCCACCGGTTCAATCGCGCCCAGCAGGATGGATTCCTGCCCTATGTGGAGCGAGGGATCGTGACGCTGGTTGGCGCGACAACCGAAAACCCCAGCTTCGAGATCAATGGCGCGCTTCTGTCACGCTGCGCCGTGCTGACCCTCCATGCGTTGGATACCGCCGCCCTCGAAACCCTTCTCCAGCGGGCCGAGACGGTGGTGGACCGCCCGCTCCCGCTGACCGAGGAGGCCCGGACCGGCCTCAAGGCTATGGCGGGCGGCGATGGCCGCTATCTCCTGAACCTCACCGAGCAGGTCTTCGCCCTCGCCAGCCCCGACGCGCCGATGGATGTTGTTGCCCTCGAAACCGCGCTCCAGCGCCGGGCCGCCGCGTATGACAAGGATCGTGACGGCCATTACGACCTGATCTCGGCGCTGCACAAGGCGGTCCGCGGGTCCGATCCGGACGCTGCGCTCTATTGGTTCGCGCGCATGCTGGAAGGCGGCGAGGCGTCCCTGTTTCTCGCCCGGCGCCTGGTGCGCATGGCGAGCGAGGATATCGGGCTGGCTGATCCGACAGCGCTGATGGTCGCTGGCGAAGCGGCGCGAACCTATGAGCGTCTCGGCTCGCCGGAGGGGGAGTTGGCGCTGGCCCAGGCGGTAATCCACCTGGCAACCGCGCCGAAGTCGAATGCTGCGTACACCGCTTACAAGGCCGCTCGCACAAGGGCCGCCGAGACCGGCAACCTCGGACCGCCGAAGCATATCCGCAACGCGCCCACCGATCTGATGAAGTCGGAAGGCTATGGCGCTGGCTACATCTACGACCATGACACAGAGGCCGGGTTTTCCGGGCAGGACTATTTCCCCGATGGCATGGCCCGAGCGCGTTTCTATGACCCGAAGGGCGAGGGCCGCGAAGGGCCCATCGCCGAACGTCTGAAGCGCTGGGAGGCGATCCGGTCGACCAAGGCCGGCGAGACCGGTGCGAAAGACGGTTGAGCCATGCGCAACCGGGCTATCGTCACCCTCAGCAAGGCAGCGCAGGCGGAGGCAAGGGGCCTTGTGATCGAAACGGACGCGGCCGTCATGGCGCTTAACAAGCCGAGTGGTCTGGCCTGTCACACACGGAACCCGGGCGATCCTAGCCTCGACCGTCTGCTCTGGGCCTTTGCCCGGTCCAACGGCAAGCGCCCGCACCTGGTCCACCGGCTGGACCGAGACACGTCCGGCATCATCCTGGCCGCACAGACCAAACCCGCCGCAGCTTTCCTGCACGCCGCCTTCGAGGCCCGCAAAGTGCGGAAAACATATCTCGCCTTGGTGGCGACACCGATTGAGCCGAACGACCGGGGGACCATACATGCCCCGCTGGCCGATCGGCGTGCCGGTGCCCTGGTCTACAGCGCACCCGTCGACCCCACAGCGCCCGGCGCCCGCAAGGCCCAGACCCGGTGGCAGCGTCTTGCCATGGGGGACGGGGTAGCGCTGCTGGCCGTGCAGCCGCTGACGGGCCGGACTCATCAGATCCGCGCCCATCTGGCCCATGTAGGCATGGCCATTCTTGGAGATGGGCAATACGGTTTGAGCGGACTTCCCCCCGGTGCGCCGAGCCTGCCGTACCCCGCGAAGCGCACGCTCCTCCATGCGCTTCGGCTGGAATTTCCCCATCCTGACGGCAACACAGCTATCCGCTCGGCACCCCCGCCCGAAGACTTTGTCGTTGCGGCGCGCGGATACGGACTGGAAGACGGCCTGACAGCCGGGCTGGCCGCGCCGCTGGAAGCGGATTAAGCACGGGCGCATGAACGGTGTTTTCTATGTGGCCCTTGGCGGCGGACTGGGTGCCGCGCTGCGGTATGGCAGCGCGCAGGTCGCCGCGCGGTATGTCGACCAGCCGGGACTGTGGGCGACCCTGTTTGTCAATGGTGTCGGCAGTTTCGCCATGGGGCTGTTCCTGGGCTGGTGGGCCAGTCGCGGGGAACCGGGCGGGCAGCCGCTCTACCTTTTCCTTGCAGTGGGTCTCCTGGGTGGATTCACCACCTATTCGGCCTACGCCTTCGAAACTGTCAAATTGATCGAGACGGGACGCCTGGTCGAAGCCGGCGCCTATGCCGTTGGCACCACACTCCTGTGCGTCCTCGCCTTTATGCTTGGGGCGGCCTGCCTGGCGCGGGGGGCGGCATGAGCGATCCGGCCGAGCAGATCGTCACGGAAGCCGAAGCAGGCGCGCGGCTCGACCGCTGGATCAAGCGGCGCAGTTCGGTGACGCAGGGCGAGATCGAGAAACTGTTGCGGACCGGACAGATCCGCGTGGATGGTAGTCGGGTGAAGGCCAATCTGCGCCTAGAGGCCGGACAGGCGGTCCGCCTTCCGCCCGCCATGGCCAAGGCCGCAGCCGCCCCGCCGCCCCCCAATCGCGCGGCGATCAAGAAGTCTGACGCCGATTTCATTCGCGCCCTGGTCATCCATGACGACAAGGAGATGGTTGTCCTGAACAAACCGTCCGGCCTCGCCGTGCAGGGCGGAACGGGGCAGGGGCGGCATGTGGACGGCTTGCTCGACGCGCTTGCAGCCAATGGGCACCGGCCGCGCCTGGTCCACCGGCTCGACAAGGATACGTCCGGCGTCCTCGTGCTCGCCCGGACACCGGCAGCCGCAGCCCGCCTGGGGGCACTTTTCCGTGGGCGCTCACTCCAGAAAGTGTACTGGGCCGTTACGGTCACCGTGCCCAACCCACGCGCCGGACAGGTCCGCAGCTGGATGGTCAAGGGAACCGGCCCCGGAGAGTTGAAGGAGAAGATGCAATCGGCCCGCCAGGGCGAACCCGGCGCGCGCCATGCGATCACTGACTATTCCGTCATCTCCCAGGCGGCCCAGCGAGCGGCCTGGGTTGCGCTGAAGCCGGAAACTGGACGCATGCACCAATTGCGCTTCCACATGATGGAGTTGGATACGGCGATCCTGGGTGACCGCAAGTACAAGACCGAGCGCGAGGTCCCGACCGGCTGTGCGCCGGGCCTGCACCTGCACGCCCGCGCCCTGATCCTGCCGCCCGGCCCGGCCACCGGACTCAATCGCCCGCTCACGCTGACAGCGCCCTTGCCGCCGCACATGCGGCAGACCTTCGACACGCTGGGCTTTCTCGAATCAGAAGCGGGCAGGGACCCGCTGGCTGTGTTTTGAGCCGGGCTGAGCCAATGTTGAAACTGGCAATCTGGGATATGGACGGCACCATCGTCGACAGCCGCGAGGTGATCACCACGGCGATGGCGCGCGCGTTCGAGGCGTGTGGCCTGGCGCCACCGGCTTACGCGCAGACGAGGACGATTGTCGGCCTGGCCCTGGATGAGGCGTGCCGCCGGCTTGCCCCGGCTGGAACCAGTCAGCAGACTTTGGCCCAACTCGTCGAAGCCTATCGGGCTGCCTTCATTGCCCGCCGTACCGAGCCTGGGTTCATCGAGCCGCTCTACGAGGGCGCGCAGCACGCGCTCGCCCGTCTCGCCGGTGACGGCTGGCTCGTCGCCATGGCGACTGGCAAGTCCCGGCGGGGGATCGAGGCCATCTTCGACATGCACCCTCTGAGCGACTATTTCGACACGATCCATTGCGCCGATGATGGCCCCGGCAAGCCGCACCCGGCCATGATCGACGCCGCTCTGGCGCGTGTGGGTGCCGAACCGCACCAGGCCGTGATGATCGGCGACGCCGTGTTCGACATGCAGATGGGCCGGGCCGCCAACGTCCACTGCCTCGGCGTCAGTTGGGGGTTTGGCGAGGCCGATGAGCTGGAATCGGCGGGCGCCCATGCCGTTCATCACAGTTTCGAGACCCTAAACGCCGATGTCGACGCCTTTGCAATCCGCCTGATGATTGGAGCCCATGGTGAAAGCTGACCGCCCCGAACGGCCCAAACGCTTCTACAAGTCCGCCCAGACCGAACCGGCTGGCGACCGCTGGCAGGTCACGCTGGACGGGCGCGTCATCCGCACGCCAGCCAGCGCTGAACTTGCCGTTCCGAGCCTGGACCTGGCCGAGGCGATCGCGGGTGAATGGAACGGGCAGGGTCCTGAAATCGATATCCAGGCCATGCACCTGACCCGACTCGCCAATGTCGCTATCGACCGCACACCGGCTACCCGAGCCGAACTGGTCGAGCAGGCGGTGCAGTATTGCGAGACCGACCTCACCTGCTTCCTCGATGGCGATCCGGAGATCCGTGCCCAGCAGGAAGCAGTCTGGCGCCGCTGGCGGGAATGGGCCGGCAAGAGCCTCGATATCGTCCTCGTGCCGGTCGAGGGCCTGCTCGCCGCCCCCCAGCCGGCTGCCTCTCTGGACGCGGTGCGCCGCGTGGCGGGCGGGTATGATGATTTTCGGCTCACCGGCCTGGCGTTCGCCTGCGGGCTGTATGGCTCCGGTGTGCTTGCTCTCGCCGTGTGCGAGCGCGCGCTCGACGCAGATCAGGCCTTCGATGCGTCCATCATCGATGAAACCATCCAGGCCGCACGGTGGGGCTTAGACAGTGAAGCCGCCGCCGCACAGGCTGGGAAGCGGATCGAATCCGCTGCGGTCGGTGCGTGGGTGGCGGCGCTTTCGACGTAAAGCGTATCCAGCCCAAATAGGCACCGGTCGGGTGCGCAAGCCAGTGTGAACAGAGCGGAACACTGGGTTCAGCCTCGGTTCCGCCCCGGTCTGGCTTGCTCCATCCATGGCAAACGTCATGATCAAGACCGGAGGAGTGGCCGCGGCGTTGGCAGCGTCCATCTTCCTCGCACCAGAGAGCCTTGCACCGGCCGCCCATGCGGACAGTTTCAAGGTCCAGACCCGGCATGGTCCGGCCATTCCGGTCGACCTCGGCCATGGCTACCGTGTCCAGGTCGACCATCGCTACCGCAATCGGGGCCATGACCCCTATTACTATGACCACCGGGCCCAGCGCCGCGCGCTGAAGCGGGCCTGCCGCTCGGCGATCCGGAGCGAGGCTGACTATATCGGCTTCCGCGACGTTGATTTCGATAGCCGTGGCCGCGTCCATCAGACCGGTGCGCGGCGGTTCCAGGTCTATTTCGGCGAAGTCGAGTTTGAGGGGCGCCGCCGCGAGTTCGAGCGAAGCGTGTCCTGCGAGATCGTCCGAGGGCAAGTCCGCTTCGTGGATGGCGTTCCCCGGCCCGGCCGCCGCGATGGCGCCCGGCGGTACGGCCATTGATGGTCCACGCTTGAGGCTGCGATATGGCGGCACCGCGAGGCGAAACCCATCGCGGCGCTCCGGCGCCTGTGCTGGAGGCCAGACCGCTAGACCGCCCGCTTCCGTCATTGCCGGTCCTTGCGCTCTGGCGTGGTCCGATTAGAACCACGGTCCAGACAATGGGTTAGCAAGGGTCAAACGGCATGCAGGACGTGATTGAAGCGCTGGAAGCGCGGCGCGAGCGGGCGAAACTTGGCGGCGGCCAGAAGCGGATCGACCGCCAGCACGCCAAGGGTAAGCTTTCTGCGCGCGAGCGGATCCAGGTCCTCGTCGATGAGGGTAGCTTCGAAGAGTTCGATATGTTCGTCGAACATGATTGCTCCGATTTCGGCATGGATGACCAACGCATTCCCGGCGATGGCGTAGTGACCGGTCAGGGGTTGATCAATGGTCGGCTGGTCTACGTCTTCTCCAAGGACTTCACCGTGTTTGGCGGGTCTCTGTCAAAGGCCCATGCCGCCAAGATCGTGAAGGTCCAGAAATTTGCGGCTCAGAACGGCGCGCCGGTTATCGGTATCTTCGATGCTGGCGGCGCCCGCATCCAGGAGGGGGTCGACAGTCTCGCTGGCTATGCCGACATCTTCATGGAGAATGTGCTGTCGTCGGGGGTCATCCCGCAGATCAGCGTGATCATGGGCCCCTGCGCCGGGGGCGACGTCTACAGCCCAGCCATGACCGATTTCATATTCATGGTGAAAGACACGTCCTACATGTATGTGACCGGGCCGGACGTGGTGAAGACGGTGACGAACGAGGAAGTGACTCACGAAACCCTGGGCGGAGCGTCTGTGCACGCGAAGAAATCGGGCGTTGTCGACGGCGCGTTCGAGAATGATATCGAAGCGCTGGTGCAGATGCGGCGCCTGTTCGATTTCCTCCCTCTATCAAACCGGGAGGGCGCACCGACCCGGCCGAGCTTCGACCAGGCCGACCGGCTCGAACAAAGCCTCGACACGCTGATCCCGGACAATCCGAATACGCCTTATGACATGAAGGAACTGATCCAGAAGGTTGCCGATGAAGGTGATTTCTTCGAGATTAGTCCCGATTTCGGCGCCAATATCCTCGTCGGTTTTGGTAGGCTGGAAGGCACGACGGTGGGCTTTGTGGCCAACCAGCCCATGACGCTGGCAGGCGTGCTGGACATTGATGCCAGCCGCAAGGCGGCCCGGTTCGTGCGGTTCTGCGATTGCTTCAATATCCCGATCGTCACTTTTGTTGACGTGCCTGGGTTCATGCCCGGGACCAAGCAGGAGTATGGCGGCCTCATCAAGCACGGCGCGAAACTGCTGTTCGCCTTCGCCGAGGCAACCGTTCCCAAGGTGACCGTGATCACGCGGAAGGCCTATGGCGGCGCCTATGATGTGATGAGTTCCAAGCATTTGCGCGGCGACATCACCTATGCCTGGCCGACTGCGGAAATCGCCGTTATGGGCGCGAAGGGCGCCGTCGAGATCATTTTCCGGTCCGAGTTGGACGACCCGGCCAAGATTGCCGAGCGGACCAAGGAATATGAGGACAATTTCGCCAATCCTTACGTCGCCGCGCGCAAGGGCTATATCGACGATATCATCCGCCCTCACTCGACCCGCAAACGCGTCGTTTCCGCCCTCCGTGCCCTGCGCACCAAGGAAGTGGAAAATCCGTGGAAGAAACACGACAATATCCCGCTTTAGGATGCTGATCGGTGGCAAGGACAGCCATCATTGGCGATGTCCATGGCGCGCTCGGTCCGCTTGAGGCGCTGGTAACCGAGCTGGCACTGGGCGCGGGCGATCACCTCATCTTTGCCGGTGATCTTCTCGACAAGGGGCCGGACTCGCCCGGGGTGGTCCGGTTCGTGCGCCACCTCGCCGAAACCGCGCCCTATCGGGTGACCCTGGTCGAGGGCAATCACGAGGACCGGAACCGGCGGTATCACATCAACAAGACCAAGCGGCCGGCGGTGGCTTTCGCCATGGCCTCCACCGCCTGGGACCTGCCGGCGCTAGATATCAAACTCACACCGGCCGACCGGGATTTTCTTGCCGAGGCTGTCCCGTTCACGCGGGTGGCGGGTTGGGACGTGCTGGTGGTTCATGGCGGCATTCCGGGCAACATGACCACCTTCCCCGCCACCGTGGCTGAAGCGCGGGGCCTGCGCGGAAAATCCCGAAGCTTTTTCCGGCAAGTCCTCCGCACGAGATATCTAGATGGCCAGACGGGCCGGTTCCGCGCCTATGGCGACGAGCGGCCTGTAGATGTCTTCTGGGCCGAACGATATGATGGGCGGTTCGGCCATGTGGTCTTCGGCCACCAGCCTTTCTGGGAAGGGCCTGCCTGTTACGCCCATGCCACCGGGGTCGATACCGCTGCGGTTCACGGCGGGCGGCTCACCGCGCTTGTCCTGCCGGACGGGGACAGCGCCCGCGACCCGTCCTTTGTTTCAGTGCCCGGAATGGCGCACCGGGCGTTCAACCCTGCGATCCAGCCGGCTTATCCCGGCAGCGCCATCACGCTCTAATGCCGGGCGCACTGATGCTGGGTGTCTCCGCTATTGGTTCGAGCCGGACTGACCCATCGTGGTGTTGCGCATCGAGCGCTGGTTTTCCTGCTGCTGCGCCTGCCATTGGGCGTTCGTCCGGCAGGTGCGCTCCTTGGCGATCCGCGAGCCGGTGACCGGGCGGGTTTTGCAGGTAATCTGCTCGCGCCAGGCGCGGTCCTCATTGGCTGCGATCTCTTCGCCGGCGCCGCGGATGCGGTCCTTGCCGGACGATTGTAGCGTTTCGGTGGTTTCCACCTCGTCCAGGACGCGCTCACTGTCTTCAGCGTTCTGCGCGAGGGATGTGCCGGCCGTGGCGGCAAAGACGGCAGCAATGGCAATGGCAGCGACTTTCATGGTCGGGTCTCCAAGGGTTCGGCCCTCTAGGCGGGGCAGGTCGTGACCAAGGAGTGTCATTACCTGTGCGCGGCGGTCAATACCCGGCGGGATACCAGTGTGGCCTGTCGTGCTCGACGTGAGGCGGCCCTTCACGCATTCTGGACCGCGATGAAAGAGTTCGAGACCATCTTACCCTTGTTCAGGGCAATCGGCGGCGCGGACCGGGCCGCCGATTTCACTGACGATGTCGCCTGGCTACGCGGCGGTGGCCAGCGGATTGTCACCGTCGACGCTTTGGTCGAGGGGGTTCACTTTCTCCGCAGTGATCCGGTGGCCAGCGTGGCGCGCAAGCTCGTCCGTGTGAACGTATCGGATATTCTGGCGAAGGGGGCGATCCCACGCGAAGCGCTGTTGACACTGGGTTGGCCGGACCGGTTGGGCGACGCCGATCTCCGGGACTTTGCGGCCGCGTTTGGGGCCGAGCTCACTGGCTGGGACATGGCGTTGGTTGGTGGGGATACGGTCCGCAGCCCTGACCGCCTCTTCCTGTCTCTCACCGTGATGGGCGTTCCCGTGGGGGCCGGTCCTGTGCGGCGCAGCGGCGGCCGGCCCGGTCACGGGCTCTGGGTTACCGGAACGATCGGAGCCGGTCATTTGGGGCTGGCCGCGGCGCTGGCGGGTGATACCGCCTCGCCCTTTATCGCCCGCTACCGCGAGCCGCACCTGCCGCCAGAAGGGGCTGCGCACCTCATTGCAGACCACGCCAGCGCATCGATGGACGTTTCTGATGGACTGCTCGGTGATGCCCTCAAGCTGGCCGAGGCCAGTGGGTGCGGGCTGTCATTGGATCTCAGGCACGTACCCTATGCCGGACCGGCAGCGTCTCGGGCTGATCGCTTGGCCCAGGCCACGGGCGGAGACGATTACCAAAGCCTGTTCGCGCTCGATCCGTCGCAGGAAGCGGCCGCCACCGCCTTCGCCGAGGCGGGCGGCATCCGAATCACGCGGGTGGGATCGCTGGGGAAATCGGGGCAGGTTTCCCTCACCGATGGCGGCGAACCGCTTCCCCTGCCGCCGCGATTATCCTTTGAGCACGGGAGCGAATGAGCGCCCCGGTTCCCCAAAGATGGGACAATGCTTGCCAGTGCAGGTCGGGTTTGGCAGACCGTGCGACAAACGAGCCCTACAAAGAGGTGTTGTAGGGCCATTAGGGGAGGGCACTTGATGCCAATCTGGTTCTACGTCGCCTTGGCGGCGGGCATAATTTCGGTCGCATACGGCTTCATTCAGCGAAACAGCATCATGGCGGCGTCGCCGGGCAATGCCCGGATGCAGGAAATCGCCCAGGCCATTCGCGAAGGCGCGGACGCCTATCTCAGCCGGCAGTATCGGACGATTGCCTATGTCGGCGTCGTAGTGCTGGTCGTCCTGTTTTTCGCGTTCCGCAGCTGGGAGGTCCCGCTCGGCTTCTTCATTGGCGCATTCCTGTCTGGCGTTGCCGGTTTCATCGGCATGAAAGTTTCTGTTCAGGCGAATGTCCGCACCACTGAGGCGTCCCGGCATTCCCTGCAGGCCGGTCTTGATATCGCATTCAAGTCCGGCGCGGTCACGGGGCTGCTCGTGGTCGGTCTCGCCCTGATCGGGATCGTAGCGTATTATGGCCTGCTGATCGGTACGGTCGGATACGAACCCGATGACCGGCATGTTGTGGACGGGCTTGTGGCACTTGGATTTGGGGCGTCGCTCATTTCCATCTTCGCCCGGCTCGGCGGCGGCATCTTCACCAAGGGCGCCGACGTTGGCGGCGATATGGTCGGCAAGGTTGAGGCCGGTATTCCCGAGGATGATCCACGGAACGCGGCCACAATCGCCGATAATGTGGGTGATAATGTTGGCGACTGTGCCGGGATGGCGGCTGACCTTTTTGAAACCTATGCCGTGACGATTGTTGCGACCATGGTCCTGGGTGCGATCTATTTTGCCGATCTCGGCTATCTTGACGCGATCATGATGCTGCCGCTGGCGATCTGCGCGGTCTGTATTGTGGCGTCGATTGTCGGCACGTTTTTCGTAAGGCTCGGATCGGGATCCACGAACGTCATGGGGGCGCTTTACAAGGGTGTCCTTGCAACCGGGTTTCTGTCCCTGATCGGACTGGCCATCGTTATCCAGAACGTCCTGCCCAATGGCTGGGGCACTCTGGCGGGGGCGGGCGAGGCGCTCAACCTCATGGAGTACGGGACCGGGGAGGTCGCCAACGTGACCGGTGCGGACCTGTTCTTCTGTGGGCTGGCTGGCCTTGCGGTCACCGGGCTGATCATCTGGATCACCGAGTATTATACCGGGACCGATTATCGCCCGGTCCGGTCGGTGGCCCAGGCCTCGGAGTCCGGGCACGGCACGAACGTGATCCAGGGCCTGGCGGTTTCGCTGGAATCGACGGCCCTGCCGGCGCTGACCATCATTGGCGGCATCCTGCTCACCTTCAACCTGGCGGGCCTGTTCGGCATTGCCATTGCCACCACGACCATGCTGGCTTTGGCCGGCATGATCGTCGCGCTCGACGCTTTCGGGCCGGTGACCGACAATGCCGGCGGTATTGCCGAGATGGCGGAACTACCGAGCGAGGTTCGCGATACCACTGACACGCTGGACGCGGTGGGCAATACGACCAAGGCGGTGACCAAGGGCTATGCCATTGGCTCTGCAGGTCTGGGGGCCCTGGT
>JBCCBN010000007.1:0-49786 GCA_039034035.1 Pseudomonadota bacterium | reverse complement strand
GCCTGCAGCACCGGATAGCTGAACAAACCCACAGACACCCGCTCCCGATCCTTGCCCGCCTTGTCCTTGAACTGGGTCATCCGCTCCAGCCAGCCCATCCGCGCCACGCAGTTGAAATACCACGCCAGCTCCGCATGGGACGGCACGCTCGACTGGGCAAACACCACCGCCCGCTCAGGATCGATCCCGCTGGCAATGAACGCCGCCGCGATCTCCCGCGTCCCTTCAGCCAGCGCTGCCGGACCACCCCACACATCCATGGGCTGGGTAATCGCATGCATGTCCACCACGCAGAACACGCAGTCCATCTCGTGCTGCATGGCGACGAATTTCTTGATCGCGCCGAGATAATTCCCAAGGTGCAGCCGGCCTGAGGGCTGCACGCCGGAAAACACCCGGTCCGGACCGGTATAAGCGGGAGTGTCGTCAGTCATGGCTGCGCCTTTTACGGGGCTCAGCCGCGCCGCGCCAGCGCTTTCAGCTCGCTGGGCCGAATTGCACCGAGCACCAGCGCGCAAATCGCATACACAGCCCCGCCGCCCGCCACCACGACCAGCGTCTCCACCAGCCCATCCCCCGGCACCCGGTCCAGCAACCCGCCCGCATCCATCCGTGCCGCCAGCAATACCGCGCCCAGCGCCCCACTCGCCACCGCACACCGCACCAGCCGGCCTACCAGTCGCCCGCCCGGCCGATACCAGCCGCGCCGCGCCAGGGTCGCCGCCATCAGTGCCACATTGATCCACGCCGCCACGCTGGTCGCGATCGCCAGCCCGGGAAAGCCCGCCAGCCCCATCGCCTTGAACCAGAAGAACAGGCCCGCCCCGAGCGCCGTATTGATCCCCACCCCGATCAGCGCAAACCGCATCGGCGTCCGCGTATCCTCCCGCGCAAAGAAGGCCGGCGACAACACCTTGATCAGCACAAAGGCCGGCACGCCCCACGCAAAGTGCACCAGCGCCGACCCTGCCTGCTCCGCATCGCCAGCGGTAAACGCCCCGCGGGCAAACAACGCATCCAGCAGCATCACCGGGATCACCGCCAGCGCCATGGCCGCGGGCAGGGTAAACGCCATCGCCAGTCCGATCCCGTCATCCATCGTGCGCTGGCTTTCGCGCCCGTCGCCCGCCCGCACCGTGCGCGAAAGGCGCGGCAGGATCGCCACGCCCACCGCCACGCCCACAAGGCCCAGCGGCAACTGGTACAGCCGGTCGGCATATTGCAGCCACGAGCGGGCGCCGACTTCGAACCCCGCCAACACCTGGCTGATCAGAATGTTGATCTGCATCCCCGACGCCGCAATCGCGCCCGGTACTGCCAGCCCGATCACCCGCTTCACATTGGGCGTCACGCGCGGCCAGCCGATCAGGGACAGTCGCACGCCCTGCCGCCGCACGCCCCAGGCCAGCACCATGGCCTGCAACACGCCAGCCACCGTGATCGCCACCGCAGCAAACCGCGCCGTCTCCCGCGCGTCCGTCCCAAGCAGCGCCGCCACGATCAGACAAATGTTCAACAGCGTCGGCGCTCCGGCTGACAGCGCAAACCGCCCCGCCGAGTTCAACACCCCAGCAAACAGGGCCGCCATCGCCATACAGGCCAAGTACGGCATCGTGATCTGGGTTAGCATCACCGACAGGCCGAAAATGTCCGGCCGGTCGAGATACGCGCCATTGAACGCCACCATGATCCACGGCATTGCGATCTGCGCGGCAATCACGATCGCTGCTGTCGCCGCAAACAACACCCGCAGCGCCTCTTCCGCCACCGTTTGCGCCGCCTCTGGCCCCTCAGCCTCCAGCGTCCGCGCATAGGTCGGCACGAAGGCCTGCGCGAACGCCCCTTCGGCAAAGAACCGCCGGAACAGGTTCGGGAACATCAGCGCGGCAAAGAACGCATCGCCCACCGGCCCGGCCCCGATCTTCGCCGCCAGCAAAATGTCCCGGGCAAACCCCAACACCCGGCTCACCAGGGTCAGCGACGCCTGCACGGCGGTGTTGCGAACAAGGCTCATGCAGCCCTCATTTGCAGGCCCGCGGGGCCGGTCAGAAACTGTCAGCCGCAGTGGCCCGGCGCAGCGCCTTGGCCGGCGTCGTCGGCGCGCCCGGATCATCCCGCCCCAGAATCGCCAGCAACTGGCTGCGCAAGCCATCCTGCTGGGGTCCCGCCGCCAGCTTCTGGCCGTCGCGCCGTGCCACATAGAACGTGTCGAACACCCGCTCGCCATAGCTGCCCACATGGGCGGAATGGATCGTCAGCGCCTCGTCCGCCAGCAATTGCGCCACGTCATAGAGCAAGCCATGCTGCTCCCGCGCGATGATCTCCACCACCGTGAACTCCACCGACAGATCATTGCGGATCTGCACCACGGGCTCGACGATGAACGCCGCCTCGCGCTTGGTATTCCGCGCGGCAATGTCCCGCGTCGGACACCCGTTCAGCAGCGCCTCTTCCAGCGCCGTGCCCAGCCGTTCGAGGCGGTCGGGGTCACCGTCGGCAAAGACGCCACCGTCTGGCGCCTGCAACACGAACACATCGACGATCCGCCCATCCGGATTGGTGAACACCTGGGCCGATGCGATATTCGCGCCTCCATCCAGCACCGTACCGACAATATCAGCGAACAGACGCGGCCGGTCCTGGCACGAGATCAGAAGCTCCACATCCCGCTGGTCGACCGCCTGCCGCCACGCCACGGTCACCGGCGCATCGCCCGCCAGCTCATCAGCATGCCAGACCAGGTCATCCACATCGAACCCGGCCCAATAGGCCGGTTCCATGCCCGGCATCGGAGCGGGGATCACCGGTCGCTGCTCGGCCAGGGCCGCGCGCGTCTGCTCGGCCCGCTGCTCCAGAACCTGCACCACAGAGCGCTCATCGGTCCGCCCCCCGCGCAGCGCCGCGGCGGTGTTGTGATAGAGATCGGCCAGCAATTGACCTTTCCAGGCATTCCATACATTCGGCCCCACAGCACAGATGTCCGCCACCGTCAGAATATAGAGCAGGCGCAGCCGCTCCAGATCGCCCACTTCCTGGGCAAAGACTGACACCGTCCTCGGGTCGGCAATATCGCGCCGCTGCGCCGTGTCGCTCATCACCAGGTGGTGACGCACCAGCCAGCCCACCAGGTCGACCTCCGCCGGCCCCAGCCCGAGCCGACGGCTCGCCCGCCGCGCGGTTTTCTCGCCGGCAATCTGCTGGTCGCCGAGCCCCTTGCCGGTATCATGCAGCAGCATCGCCAGATACAGCGCCCGGCGATGGATCACGTCGCCGAACACCTTGCTCGGCAAGCCATGCCTGTCAAACCGGCCATGCTCGATGTCAGACACGGCCTGCACCGCACGCAAGGTGTGCTCGTCCACCGTGTAGGCATGGTACATGTTGAATTGGGTCTGGCCCACAATCCCGCCAAACTCCGGCACCACCCGGCCCAGAATGTCCGCCTCATTCATCCGCCGCAGCGTCCGGGCCGGATCGTCCCCGCCCAGCAGCGCGTCAAAGAATGCCTCGCGCACATCGGCCCGCCGTTGCAGGCGCGCATCGAGCAGCTTCTGATTGTGCTGCACGCCCCACAGCGCATCAGGGTGGACATCCAGCTCCTCCTGCGCCGCCAGGGCAAACATCCGCACCATCAGCGCCGGATTATCGGCAAACCGTTCGGGCGCATCGATCGACAACCGTCCGCTATCAATGGTGAACCCATCCTCGCCCAGCGCCTTCGGGCTCGATCGGGGCAGGAACCGCCGCAACCCCTCAGGCTGCTTCTGCTGGTCCGCCTCCAGCTTCGCGGACAAAACCCGCGTCAGGTTCCCCACATCCCGCACGGTGCGGAAATACTGCTTCATGAACCGCTCGACGCCGCGAAACTCCCCCAGCGCCTCATAGCCCATCCGCGCCGCAATCTCCGGCTGCAGGTCAAAGCTCAGCCGCTCTTCCGGCCGCCCCGTCACGAAGTGGATGTGGCACCGCACCGTCCACAGGAACCGCGCCGCCCGGATGTACCGGCGATAGTCCTGCCGGGTGAACGCGCTGCGCTCCATAACGTCTTCGAGCTGCGTGCCGCCCTCAAGGAATTTCTGGATCCAGAACAGCGTCTGCAAATCCCGCAGCGCGCCCTTGCCCTCCTTCACATTCGGCTCGACTACATAGCGCGTATCGCCCTGGCGCGCATGGCGCCGGTCCCGCTCGGCCAGCTTGTCGGCAATGAACGTCGCCTCCCGCCCGCGCACGCACTGTTCGGCAAAGCGCTGCTGCAGCCCCTCGAACAGGTCCGGCTCCCCGCACAGGAACCGCGCATCCAGCAGCGACGTCTGGATCGTCACATCCTCCTTCGACAGGCGCACGCATTCCTCCACCGTCCGGAACGCATGCCCCACCTTCAGCCCGATATCCCAAAGCGCATAGAGCATGTATTCCAGCACGCTCTCGGCATGGGCATTCTTCCGGTTCGGCGTCAGCACCAACAGGTCGATATCGGACGATGGCGCCAGCACGCCGCGACCATACCCGCCCGTCGCGCACACTGCGATCCGTTCGCCGTCGGTCGGGTTCGAGGCGAAATAGACGTGATAGACGATGAAATCATAGAGCGCGCCGATCACCTCATCCTGCACCGCAGACAGCAGGCGCGCCGTGTCCAGCCCGTCCGCACCCTGCTCCAGCCGCTCCTGGGCGATCATCCGTCCCCGGAACAAAGCGCCATGCAAGAGGTCCAGCGCCTGGCGCCGCTGCTCGTCCGCATCACCGATATGGGTTTGCGCCGCTGCTGTCAGCCGCGTCCGCAGCGACCGGCCATCAACAATATTCTCGATCCGCCACGGCCCGGGCGGCGATCCCGGCTGCTGCGGCAGGTCCGGCACAGGCGCCTGGCCATCAACGCGACCGGAACCCTTGCCGAAGTCCTGGCCCGAGTTCTGGTCCGAAAGCTGGCCTGACACCTGGCCGGGGGGAAGATGACCATTCATGCGGTCAACCTAATGCGAATTCGTCAATCGCGTCAGGGGTTTCGCTCACGAAACGTGATTCTGTCCCCATGCCGTGTCTCCGCTGCAGCAGTCAGCGCTGCCAGCGCTGCGCCAACCTCATCAGGAGAGGGCAGGGTGGCAGGGTCCTCGCCCGGCATCGCCTCGGCGCGCATCTCGGTCGCCACTGCGCCCGGATCGAACACATTCACCCGGATCGGGCTCTGCTCGGTCTCATCCGCCCACGCCGCCACCAGGCTCTCCAGCCCCGCCTTCGACGCCTGGTACGGACCCCAGAACGCCCGCGGCCGCGGCACCACACCCGATGACACGAACACCGCGCGCGGATCCCGTCCCACCCGCAACAGCGGATCCAGCGACCGGATCAGGCGCCAGTTCGCCGTCAAATTCACCTCGATCGTCTCCTCGAAGCTGCGCGGCCGCACCGTCTGCAACGGCCCCAGCGTCCCCAGCACGCCCGCATTCGCCACCAGCCCATCCAGCCGGCCAAACCGCTCATGCAGTACACCGCCCAGCGCATCGATCCCCTTCGCATCGGTCAGGTCCAGCGGCACCAGCACCGCTTGCCCGCCCTGCGCCCGGATCTCGTCATCCAGCGTCTCCAGCGCCTTCTTGCTCCGCGCCAGCGCAATCACCGTGTCCCCACGCGCCGCCAGCGCCAACGCCGCCGCCCGACCAATCCCCCGCGAAGCCCCCGTCACCAACGTCAATCGTGCATCTGTCATCCACGGCTCCTAACCTGCTTCCGCCCCCACCGAAACCGCGCAATACCTATCTCAATCCAGCAATGGCGCCTGGCCACCATCATCGCGCCCCCAGCGCTTGCGCGGCGTATGGCCCGCATCGGCATTCTCGATCGGATAGCGCCCGGTGAAACAATGGTCCGACACCTGCGGATTGGCCTCATCGCGCTGGTCATAGCCGATGGCCCGGTAGAGCCCTTCCACCGGCAGGAAGTGCAGCGAATCCACCCCCAGCCGGTGGCGCATCTCGGCCAGGCTGAAGCGCGCGGCAAACAGTTCCGACGTGTCCGCCATGTCGATCCCGTAATGGTCGGTATGGGTGATCATGGGGCTGGCCGAGCAGAAATGCACCTCTTCCGCCCCGGCATTGCGCACCAGGTCGACAATCTTCTTCGACGTCGTCCCCCGCACAATCGAATCGTCCACCAGCACCACCCGCTTGCCCGCCAGCACGGGCCGGTTCGGCGCATGTTTCAGCGACACGAAATTCTCCCGCTGCAGCTGGGTCGGCGCAATGAACGTCCGGCCTACATAATGGCTCCGGATAATACCCAGTTGGTAGGGCAGCCCCGATTCCTCGGCAAACCCGATCGCCGCCGGCACCCCCGAATCCGGCACCGGCACCACCACATCGGCCTCGATCCCCGCCTTCAGCGCCAATTGCCGGCCCATCTCGACCCGCACCTCATAGACGCTCCGCCCCTGGATCACGCTGTCAGGCCGAGAGAAATACACATATTCGAACGCACACGGTCGCGCCTCCACCCGCGGGAACGGGAACAATCGCTCCTCCTCCCCATCGCGCGAGAACACTACCACTTCGCCCGCCTCGATCTCCCGCACCAGCGTCGCGCCCAGCATATCCAGTGCGCACGTCTCCGAGGCCAGCACCTTCGTCCGCCCGCCATTCATCTCGCCCAGCACCAGCGGCCGCAGTCCCACCGGGTCCCGCGCCCCGATCAGATAGTCCTCCGTCAGCCCGACCAGCGCATACCCGCCCTCGATGGACTTCACCGCATCGACAAACCGGTCAATCAGCGTCCGGCGAGGGCTCTGCGCCGCTAGTTGCATGATCACTTCGGTGTCCATGGTCGACTGGAAGATCGCGCCCTGGTCCACCAGCCTGTCGCGCAGGGTCAGCGCATTGGTCAGATTGCCATTATGGGCCACCGCAAACCCGCCCGTCGCCAGGTCGGCATAGATCGGCTGGATGTTCCGGGTCGCCGTCTTCGCCCCGCTGGTGGAATACCGGTTATGGCCGATGGCCATGCGGCCCGGCAGGCGCGCGGGAAACGAGATATCCTTGAACGCATCGCCCACCAGCCCAAGGTGCCGTTCCTGGGAAAACCGCTCCTTTTCCGCGCTGTAGGATACGATCCCACACGCTTCCTCGCCGCGATGCTGAAGCGCCTGCAGTCCCTGGGCGGTCAGGGCCGAGGCTTCGGGATGGTTGAACACGCCCACCACGCCGCACTCCTCGCGGGGCTTGTCGCAGTCCCGGATCGGCACCGCGCCATCTCGCGGAAACCCGCTTGTGGCGGGTGTGGCCGGCAAATCTGAAGAAGGTGGGCCAGCCTGCCCGGGGCCTGGGTGGGTCCAGCGTTCGGGTCTCGTCATCGACCTTACTCCTTCCCGGCCCCCGAGGGGCCTATCTACCGTCCGGGTCGTCACCCGGGTCAGGCGCGTCGTCACTAGGCTCCGGCGCCTGTCCAGGTCCTGATTCGGGCTCCAGGCCTGGGTCTAGATCAGGCCCCAGATCCGGCAAAGCCGGCGGCACTGCGTCGCTCACGTCTTCCGCGATTCGGGGCGCGTTTTCATGAACATAGTCCGCCGCGCCCGCAAAATAGGGATAGGTCCGCGCATCCGCGATCCAGCCGGGGATCCGGTCCCGCTCCAGCCCAAGCTGCAGCACATAGACAAAGAACACGATCGCCACCGCCCCGCGCGCAATCCCGAACGCCAGCCCCGCCAGCCGGTCAATCGCGCCAATCCCCTCCACGCTCTGCACATTCTGCGACAAGCGGTGCCCCACCATCGCCACCGCCACATACACCGCCAGGAAAACCGTCAGGATCAGGATGAAATCAGCCGTCCAGCTCGGCGCCGTTTCGGGCAAAACTGCCGCCAGCGGATTGCGCAGGAAAGAGCGCGCATAGTACGCCGCCGCCAAGGCCGCGATGAATGCCCCCAGCGTCGCCAGCTCCCGCACAAACCCCCGCGCCACCGCCATCAGCGCCGAGATGATCACGAGGGTGATGGCGACGGCGTCAAAGGCTGTGAGCGCGTCAGTCATTCAGGATGTCCGGTGCCAGGAGGTCGACAAGCTCGTTAAGCCGCTTCAGGGGCCGCACCGTCAAGCCATCAATTGCGGTGGGACTGCCATCGGGCACATAGGCCTCCTTGAAGCCCAGCCGCTCGGCTTCCTTCAGCCGCTGGTCGGTCCGCGACACCGGCCGGATCGCGCCAGACAGGGCCACCTCGCCGAAAAACACCGCCTTGGCCGGCCCCGGCGTATCGGCCAGCGAGGTCAGCAGCGCCGCACAGGCCGCAAGGTCACCAGCCGGATCCTGCACCCGGTAGCCGCCCGCGACCGACAGATACACATCATGCCCGCCAAGGCTCACCCCGCAGCGCGCTTCCAGCACCGCCAACAGCATCGCCAACCGGTTGTTGTCCCACCCCACCACCGACCGGCGCGGCGTGCCATAGGCGCTTTTGGCCGCCAGCGCCTGCACTTCCGCCAGGACGGGGCGCGAGCCCTCCATCGCCGCAAACACAGCTGATCCGCCGGTGCCGGTATCATCGCTGGAGAGGAACATCGCCGAGGGTTCCCGCGCCGGCGCCAGGCCATAGGGGTGCATCTCGAAAATGCCGATCTCATCGGTCGGCCCGAACCGGTTCTTGGTCGCCCGCAGGATGCGGAACTGGTGGCCTCGTTCACCCTCGAAATAGAACACCGTATCGACCATGTGCTCGACCACGCGGGGGCCGGCCAGCTGCCCCTCCTTGGTCACATGGCCCACCATCACCAGCGCGGTATTGTTCCGCTTGGCCCAGCGGGTCAGCTCCTGGCCGCACGCCCGCACCTGGGCCACTGATCCCGGCGCGGCTTCAAGATTGTCCGACCACAGCGTCTGGATCGAATCGATGACCACAAAGTCCGGCTTGGCCGATTTCAGCGCCGACAGCACCTTCCGCAAATCCGTCTCTGCGGCGAGCTGCACCGGACTGTCGGCCACTTTCAGCCGCCGCGCCCGGTCCTGGATCTGCGCCACCGCTTCCTCGCCGGAAATGTACGCCACTTTCAGCCCGTTCCGCGCCAGCCTCGCAGCCACCTGCAACAACAGCGTCGACTTGCCGATCCCCGGGTCGCCCCCGATCAGGGTCGCCGACGAGGCCACGATCCCCCCGCCAAACGCCCGGTCTAGCTCTTCAACCCCGATCACCGTCCGCGCCGGCGCCTCGCTCACCCCGTCCAGCGCCGTGAATTCGGTCTTCCCCGCCCGCGACGTGCCCTTCGGCGCTTTCAGCCCGCCCGGTGGAGAGGCCAGCGTCTCCTCCACCAGCGTGTTCCACGCCCCACAGCCAGTGCACTGCCCGCTCCACTTGCGGTGCGCCGTCCCGCAGGACTGACAGACAAATTGCACATCGGACTTGGCCATAGCGGGCCCCTAAAGCGCTTTGCCAGCGAGCAAAACCCACAAGGCTGTTCAACGCCCGCGCGTAGGAAGTGGGAACGCCATTCCAAACCCGCTAAAAATAGACTGTTGCCTACACAATACGGAACGGTGCCGGACTTGAGTGAAATCTATCGCCTTATCTATGTCAGCCAGGAGCGGCAGGCTATCACCGATGCGGAAATCGGCCATATCTTGGATGCCTCCCTGTCGAACAATTATGAGCGCTTCATTACGGGGTTCCTCACCCACAATCATGGCCGCTTCATGCAAGTGCTCGAAGGCCCCGAAGACGAGGTCCGCGGCCTGTTCCAGACCATCACCGAGGACCAGCGCCACGCCTGCGTCACCCAGATCGTCGGCGAGCATTCCGACCGCCGCATCTTCCCCGACTGGAGCATGAACTACTTTCGGGTCGACAATGAAACCGGCCCCCCCTCCATGCTGGTGCGCACCGACGAGGTGGAAGAGCTCATGCCGGCCAATACCCCCAAACCGGTCCTCTACCTGTTCACCCGCTTCATGGCCCAGCGCTGATCCCGCTCCAACGCCTCGGCCCATCCCGCTTGGGCCCATCCCATCTTGGCCTGAGCCTTGCACCACCGCGCCCGGGTTGGATTTCAACGTGACCGCGAGCCCAAATCGTGCCCCTGAACGGGCCGGAGCAGAGCGGTCACCGGGGCAGGGTGGGCCATGGTAGATCGTCAGAGCCTTGAATTGCTGACCCGGCTCCAGGCCCTTGGCCAGGTCAACCACGCCCAGGCTGAAGACCTCCTCGATGACGTCCACGACAAGGGCATCGCCTCCCAGACCGAGGCCGAGGAGCTGTTCGAGCTCAACCGCCACGCCCGCCGCGGTGACCGCAAATGGGAACGCCGCTTCCTCGAAGCCGTGATTGACTACCTACTCGTCAGCCGCTCCGAACCCATGGGCCGGCTCACCAATGACGGCGCCGACTGGCTCATCGCCCAGCTCACCCGCCGCCATGGACGCCCTACCCAGACCGAGCTTGAACTCCTCGTCCTGGTCTGTCGCCGCGCCCATGACGTACCCCGCCAGCTCTCCCGCTTCGCCCTCCAGACCCTGTCCCGCGCCATCATCGGCGCCGGGTCCGCCGACACCGTCAATGTCGAGCGCATGCGCCAGGTCCTGTTCGCGCCCGGCGGCAAGGAAGGTCCCTCGATCAGCCGGTTCGAAGCCGCCGCCCTGCTCGCGACCAATGACGCCATCGGCACAGCCCGCAACGACCGCTCCTGGAACGACCTCTTCGCCCACGCCCTCGCCAACCACCTCGTCGCCGCCGCCCATCCCGCCCCCGACCTCGCCGAGGAAGCCCTCCGCCGCGAACAATGGCTGTCAGACACCCGCCGCAACACCAGGCGTGCGCTCGCCCAGGCGGCCCTCACCGTCTCCAGCGGCGACTGGTTCACCGTCATTGCCGCCAGCCCCGACAAGGCCGCCCGGGCTCAGACCGCCTTCCGCATCGCCGCGCGCCAGGCCGAAACGGTCACCGCCGCCAATGATAATCGCTGGTTCCTCAAGCGCCTGGGCTGGTTGCACGCCACGGACGCCGCCATCTCCCCCGCTGAGCGCGCTCTGGTCGACTTCCTCAACGCAGAAGTTCCCGGTTTCGCCGCCGGCCTCGTCGCCGCCACCTGACTGGCCGCCCAAGGCGGCAATGGACAAGACCGCCTGCGCCCTCTAATCCACGCGGCGGTGTCATAAAGAGATAAACCGGAGTCCGGGGCGAAATGTTCGATAAAATCCTGATCGCAAACCGCGGCGAAATCGCCGTTCGAGTCATCAAGACGTGTCAGCGGCTCGGCGTGAAGACGGTGGTGGTCTACTCCGACGCCGATGCCGGGTCCCTGGCGGTCGAGATGGCGGACGAAGCGGTCCATATCGGTCCCTCGCCGGCGGCCGAGAGCTACCTCGTCATGGACAAGATTGTCGCCGCCGTGAAGCAGACCGGCGCCCAGGCGGTCCATCCCGGCTTTGGCTTCCTGTCCGAAAACCCCGCCTTCGCCAAGCGCCTAGCCAAGGAGAAGATCACCTTCATCGGCCCCAATCCCGAAGCCATCGAGGCCATGGGCGACAAGATCAGCTCCAAGAAGCTCGCCGCCGACGCCGGCGTCTCCACCGTCCCCGGCCATATGGGCCTCATCAAGGACACCGCCGAAGCGATCAAGATCGCCAATGAGATCGGCTACCCGGTCATGATCAAGGCGTCGGCCGGCGGCGGCGGCAAGGGCATCCGCGTTGCCCACAACGACACCGAAGTCGAAGAGGGCTACCCCGCCGTCATCGCCGAGGCCAAGGCCAGCTTCGGTGACGACCGGACCTTCATCGAGAAATTCATTCTCAACCCCCGCCACGTCGAAATCCAGGTCATGGGCGACAAGCATGGCAATTGTATCTACCTGTTCGAGCGGGAGTGCTCGATCCAGCGCCGCAACCAGAAGGTGCTGGAAGAAGCCCCCAGCCCCCTGCTCGATGCCGCCACCCGCCGCAAGATGGGCGAACAGGCCGTCGCCCTCGCCAAGGCCGTGAACTATGACAGCGCCGGCACCGTCGAGTTCGTCGCCTCCGGCGTGGACAAGAGCTTCTACTTCCTGGAAATGAACACCCGGCTCCAGGTCGAACACCCGGTCACCGAGATGATCACCGGCGTCGACCTCGTCGAGCAGATGCTTCGCTCCGCCGCTGGCGAGCCCCTCGACATCAAGCAGCGGGACCTCAAGATCAATGGCTGGGCCATCGAGTCCCGTGTCTATGCTGAAGACCCCTACCGGAACTTCCTGCCTTCCATCGGCCGGCTGAAACGCTTCCACCCCACCCCGGAAGGCCCCCTGGGCGAGGGCACCGTCCGCGTCGATTCCGGTGTCCGCGAGGGCGACGAGATTTCCATGTTCTACGATCCGATGATCGCCAAGCTCGTCACCCATGGCAAAACCCGCGACGCTGCCCTCGACACCCAGGCCGCCGCCCTTGACCGGTTCCACATCGAAGGCATCCAGGACAACATCCCCTTCTGTGCCGCCGTCATGGACGAGCCCCGCTTCCGCTCCGGCGACATCACTACCGCCTATATCAAGGACGAGTTCCCCGATGGCTTCAAAGGCACCGAGCCCACTGACCAGCAGAAGATCGCCCTCATCGTCGCGGCCGCCTTCGTCCACGGCACCTTCGCTCGCCGCGCCAGCCAGACCTCCGGCCGCCTCACCGAACCCGGCCCGGTCCGCCGCGACTGGGTCGTCATCCTCGGCGATGACCACCACCCGATCACCCTCGACCTCGGCGACGACGAAGCCATTGTCTGGCTCGATGGCGAACGCCACACCTTCGCCTCCGCCTGGACCCCCGGCTCCCACCTGGTCGAAGGCGACCTCGATGGCGCTGCCATTGCGGTCAAATTCGAAGACCGGACCGAGGGCTACCGGATGCGCCATCGCGGCGTCACCCGGCGCACACTGGTCTGCACCCCCGAGGTCGCTGCCTTCCACGCTACCCTGCCTGAGAAGGAAAAACCCGACACCTCCAAGCTCATCGTCTCGCCTATGCCCGGTCTCGTCGTCTCCATGGACGTCACCGCCGGCCAGGACGTGAAAGAGGGCGAAGCGGTCTGCGTGGTCGAAGCCATGAAGATGCAGAACATCATCCGCGCCGAGGCCGATGGCACCGTCAAGGCCGTCAACGTGGCGGGAGGCGACAGTGTGGCCGCCGACGAGATCATGATCGAACTCGCCTGATAGCTATCTCCGACCTGGCGAGGTGGCCTGAGATTTTCGCTGAAACATCAGCCCTGTAGCGCACCCGATCCACCGCGCGCCGCGCCGCAACCTGTGGGACAAGTCCGCCCTTGTCCGCCCCCACCCGGTTTGGGCGTATACTCCGGGTCATGGACATCGACCCCCACCCTTCCGACAATCCAGACCGAGCTGCGCCCTGGACCGCGCTGTTCGCCCTGATCGAGGCCGTCACGGCCTTGCTCGGGCCAGTGGGGAATGGCGGAATCGAAATTCCGGTCGCCCTGCGCCGGCGCATCCGCCTCGCCTTGCGCGCTGCCGAGGGTCAGTTGCGGCGCTTGCTGTTACCCGAGGCTGAAGCCCTGCTGCAATCGCTTCCGCCGGCCCCGCCCGCGCCCCACCAAGCCGCATCCGTCTCGACTGTGCCGGCATTGCCGGCTCCCGGCACCCAAACTGCGCCCGAACCGTCAGCCAACCCGTCGCGCGCGCACAGCGATCCGTTCCGCTTCCGCCTCCACGAAGCCGCCGAGACCACCCATCCGCCGGCTCGCAAACCCAGCGCACGACCCGATCCCCTCCATGATCCCTACGGCATCGTCACCGTCCCGGCCCAACGGGAATTCCTGCGCCTGGCGCGCCTCATTGCGGCCGCTACAGCCCCCGCCCGCGCGATCTATCGGCTCGCCCTGATCCTGCGCCGCCGCCTCGCCCGGGGCCTGCCCAAACACGTCTGGCCACTCGATTGGCAACCGCGAACCGATCTCGACCTCTCAACCCCGTGGCGCAAAACCCCGCCACCGGAACCTGTCTCCCAGTCGGGCATCCCCTGATGATCACTTGGCCCTGATGATCACGTGAAACGGACCGCCCACCCCGCAGGAAAATCTTCCACGCCTCGACAACACCCCGCAACTTCCCCGCACCGCGGAGGAAGTCGCACTCGCTTATCAGCGCTCAGTTGCCGCGAGAATCACTGGCCCAATCCGCAAGCCCACCGACCCGGTACGCAAGTTCACCGACCAGACCCCAAAGCTCACTCGCCCGCAGGCTTCTTCCGGGGCGCTCGTTTCTTCGCAGGCTTCGCTATTCCGGTCGCCTTCGCCGTCGCCTTGGCCGCCGCAGCCGTCGTTTCCGCCGCCACTTTGGGCTCACTCGCGCCCGCCGCTTTGGTGGACTTCGCCGCCGCCTTCCGGGCCTTGGGCTTCGGCTCCAGCTTCACCCCCTCGCCCGGCTCCGGCGCCAGCGTCTCGCCCGCCGCCCGCGCGTCGCGCAGCGGACCCAGCCGGGCGGTGACATAAGCGCCCGGTGCATCGCCCAGCCCCTTGTCAACGGGCTGCCGCGCCGGCACCTGCTCACCCGACAGCGGACCCAGCCAGTCCCACCAGCTCGTCCACCACGATCCCGGCACCTCCTCGGCATAGCGCATCCACTCGTCGGCGCTTTCAGGCAGGTCGCCATCGTTCAGCCAGTGCTGGTACTTCATAGCGTTGGGGTGGTTCACCACGCCGGCAATATGGCCAGACCCGGCCAGTACGAACCGGGTGTCCCCGCCATAGAGACGGGCCGCCCGATAGACCGAGTCATACGGACAGATATGGTCATCCCGGCTCGCCTGAACCGTGATCGGGATCTTGATATCCCCGAGGTTCACCGTCTCGCCCAGCACGCTGAACTTTCCTTCTGCCAGCGCGTTCTGGCGGTACATGTCATCGAGATAGGTCAGGTGGGTCGGGCCGGGAATATTCGTCTGGTCCGCATTCCAGTAGAGCAGGTCAAACGGCCGGGGCTTTTTGCCCATCATGTAATTGTCGACCACATAGCGCCACACCAGGTCCACCGGGCGCAGCCAGTTGAACGTCTCGCCCATGATCTCGCCCGGCATGATCCCGTCATTGTCCTCAATGATCTGGGATATCTCGCGAACGGCCTCTTCATCGGTGAAGATCATCAGGTCGCCAGCGTCCGAGAAATCAGATTGGCTGGCAAAATAGGTCGCCGACCGGATGCGGTTATAGCCCTTCTTCGCCATATAGCCGAGACCAGACGTAAGCAGCGTCCCACCAATGCAATAGCCAACCGCATTGACCTGCTCGGCGCCGGACTCCTCAAGGGCAGCGGCAAGGCCTTCGAAGATGCCATGGGCGACATATTCGTCCCAACCGAACGCCTTGGTGTCTTCTTCCGCAGAGCGCCAGGAGACCACGAACACCGTCAGGCCCTTGTCCACCAGCCAGCGGATCATCGAATTCTCTTCGCGCAGGTCGAGGATATAGAATTTGTTGATCCAGGGCGGGAAGATCACCAACGGGATCTCATGCACCGTTTCAGTGGTCGGCGTGTACTGGATCAGCTCGATCAGCGCATTCCGGTAGACCACCTTGCCCGGTGCCGTCGCCACGTTCACACCGACTTCGAACGGGGTTTCATCGGTTTGCGAAATCGTCAGCTTGCCCCGGCCGCGCTCAATATCCTCCCGCGCCTGGCGAATGCCCTTGAGCACGCTCTCGCCACCGCTCTCCAGCATGGTCTTCAGGGCGGCGGGATTGGTCCCGAAGAAATTCGTCGGTGCAAATGCATCGGCGGTCTGCTGAGCCAGAAACCGGGCCTTCCGCTTGTCCGGCGGGGTCAGGCCCTCGGCATTCTCGATCAGGTTGAGCAGCCAATCGGTGTTCAGCGAATACGAGCGCCGCATGAATTCGAACATCGGATTGGTCTGCCATTCGGGATCGGCAAACCGCTTGTCCCGCCCGCGATCGGTCTCCTCCCCGGCCATCATCTGCTGCCAGAGCTGGAGATAGCCTTGCCACAGCGACAGATTCGCATCGACCACCTGCTCGGGATTGTTCGCCAGCGATTGGCCGACCCGCGAAAACGCTGTCCCCGCTCCGATCCGGATTGGGTGCTCCTTGGTGTCGACCAGCGTCTCCGGACCATGGCCGAGAATGGATGCCATCAGTTTCTGGCTCTCCAGCATCGCCTGGGTCATATTCGTCGAGAGTTTCTGCATCGCCGCAGGGTCCTGGAGCGAGACCAGGTCCTCCAGGATGGTTTGCTCGTCGTCTTTTTTGTCCGTCTGCTTTGCCATCGCCTCAAAACCGCCCTTCTGTAGAGACCAGGGTATGCTATCAAATTCCGCCAATAACGTGAGTCTCCATGAAGCGATCTCCCCTCTTTTTCAGCCTTGGCGCATCGGTTTTCACCGTGTCAGCCTGCGCCTCCCCTGTCGGAGCGGTCCGCCAGGCCGTCGCTTCCGCGCCCGAATGGTACCAGGAAGCGCGCGTGGAAATCCGCGGGGAAGGCTATCCGGACGTCTCCCGGGTCGTCACGCTGGAAGACCAAACCGACGTGCCCGGACGGGTGGTCCAGACCCGAGCCGACGTCTCCGACGCCGAAGCCCAATTCCTCAGCGAGATCGGCGAAGCGCCCAGCGAGGCCGAACTCCAAGCCGCCCTCGCCTGGGCCGCAAGCGAGCAGGCCGCCTTCGCAGGCGCCGCCGGTGATAGCGACTTCCTTAGCGAGGAGGACCTTGAAGCGCTACGCGGAGTCTTCGCGGTCCGCCGAGCAAGGCCCTGACGAGCCGACAAATCTAATCGCAACGGTCGGAGCCATGGAACAAGGCACGGCTCCGCAGTGAAAGGGAAGGGCGATGACGATGCCCAGCGAATTCCACAAGATCCGGCGGCTCCCGCCCTACGTTTTCGAACAGGTCAACCGGCGCGCCGCGGCCCTGCGCGCCGAAAACGCCGACGTGATCAATCTCGGCATGGGTAATCCCGACCTGCCCACCCCGCCGCACATCATCGAGAAACTGGCCGAGACCGCACGCAAGCCGGGTACCAACCGCTACTCCGCCTCGCGCGGCATCCCCGGCCTCCGCCGTGCCCTTTGCGGCTATTACGAACGCCGGTTCGGTGTCAGCCTCGACATGGACCGCGAAGTCATCGTCACCCTTGGGTCGAAGGAAGGCTTCGCGAATCTTGCCCAGGCCATCTCCGCCCCCGGCGATGTGATCCTCGCCCCAGACCCATCCTACCCGATCCACAGCTTCGGCTTCCTGATGGCCGGCGCATCGATCCGAAACGTCGCCGCCCTCACCGCCGAACAATACCTCTCGGGCCTGGGACACGCGGTCAAGCACACCAATCCCAAGCCCACCGCCATGGTACTGTGCTACCCCTCCAACCCCACCGCGGAAGTGGTCGATCTCGACTTCTACAAGGACGCCGTCGCCTTCGCGAAAAAGCACGATCTGTGGATCCTGTCAGACCTCGCCTACAACGAAATCTATTTCGGCGACCCGCCCCCCTCGATCCTGCAGGTCGATGGCGCCAAGGATGTCGCCGTGGAAACCACGACCACCTCCAAGACATATTCCATGGCGGGTTGGAGGGTCGGATTTGTTGCCGGCAATGAGCGGTTGATCGCCGCCCTCGGCCGGGTCAAATCCTATCTCGACTATGGCGCTTACACGCCGATCCAGGTCGCTGCCTGCGCCGCACTCGATGGGCCCCAGGACTGCGTCGAAGAGGCTCGCGACATCTACCGGGTCCGCCGCGACGCCCTCACCGACAGCTTTGGCCGCGCCGGCTGGACCATCCCCAGCCCGGACGCCAGCATGTTCGCCTGGGCTCCCCTGCCCGAAGCCTGCAAGGGCATGGACAGTCTCGAATTCTGCATCGAACTGATCAGCGAGGCCCATGTCGCCGTTTCCCCAGGGGTCGCCTTTGGTGAATATGGCGAAGGCCACGTCCGCATCGCCCTGGTGGAAAACGAACAGCGTATCCGCCAAGCCGGCCGAAACATAAAGAAGTACCTGTCGGCAAAGGCTGAGGGACGCATCGCCCCCGTCGCTGCGGAGTAGGAGAGGCGTCGGGCCACAACCGCCGGCGCACTGCCCAGACCGATGACGGCAATGCCCACCCCGTCAGCGCCCGGCCATAGAGCCTCGGCGATCAGGCTTAACCGCTTGAACCCCGGCCATTCCCCGCGTAGGCGAGTGGCCAATTGGCGGCGGGCCACAACCAGGCGCGCACACGGATAACGGGAAGACGAGGCCGGCATGACGACTATAAGACTGGGCATTGCAGGCCTCGGCCATGTGGGGTGCGGACTGGTCGAACTGACCACCAGGCAAGGCGATCTTCGGCTACCCGGCGACCTGGCAATCGGCGGGGTCAGCGCCCGCACTCGCCACCGGAACCGGCCGGTAGACCTGGACGCTTACACCTGGTTCGACGACCCGGTCGAACTCGCCGCAAGTGACGCGATCGATGCGTTCGTCGAACTGATCGGCGGGTCGGACGGCCCCGCAAAGCTCGCCATCGAAGCAGCGCTCAAGGCCGGCAAACCCGTGGTCACCGCCAACAAGGCGCTCATCGCCGAGCACGGCCAGGCCCTCGCCGAACTGGCGCTGGAACAGGGCGTCGACCTCCTGTTCGAAGCCGCAGTGGCTGGCGGTGTCCCGGTGGTCCGGGTGCTCCGCGATAGCCTCGCCGGCGTCGACATCACCCGGGTGGCCGGCATCCTGAACGGGACCTGCAATTTCCTGACAACTGAAATGCTCGCGACGGGCCGGCCCTATGAAGAGGTGCTCGCCGACGCCCAGCGACTGGGGTACGCCGAAGCCGATCCCACGCTGGATGTTTCCGGCATGGACGCGGCCCACAAGGCCGCCATCCTGTCCGCCATGGCATTCTCCGCTGATCTCGACTTCTCCAAGGTCGCCGTTTCCGGCGTGGACAGCACCACCCTGCTCGACCTCAGAATGGCCGAGCGGCTGGGGCTTTCGATCAAACTGATCGCCGAAGGGAAACGAACCGGCGAAGCGGTCGTCTGCCGGGTCGAGCCGATGGCCCTGCCGCTGACCCATCCGCTGGCCCAGGTGAACGGCTCGCTGAACACGGTCCGGATCGAAGGCGACCCGCTGGGCGCGGTCACCCTCACCGGTCCGGGCGCTGGCCCCGGCCCCACCGCCAGCGCCGTGATGGGCGACGTGGCCAAGCTCTTCAATCCCGGTGTCCGCTCTGCCTTCGGCCGGGCACCCCACCATGCCGTTCGCCAGTTCACCCAGGCGGGCGGCGATGAAATGTCCTCATTCTTTTTGCGCGTGCAACTGGCCGACAAGTCGGGCGCGCTTGCAGGGCTCTCCGACGCGCTCGCCGCCGAAGGGGTCTCCGTGGACAAGCTGCTACAGGATTCAGCGGATGCGGACCGTGCAAGCCCGGTCGCCATCGTCACCCATCCGGTGCCCCGGGCCACAATGGAGCGGGCTGTGGAAAGGTCCGCTTCCCTCGAAAGCGTGGTTGACCGGCCCCGCGCGATCCGTATCGAAGCGGGCACGGAGTTTGCGTGAGGGGTGAGACCTCACCCATTCAAACAGAAAAAACAAAGATAGCCCCTGGGGACCACAACCATGACCGATAGCGTTCTTATTCCGACCCTGGCCGACGCCATGGTTCGGGTCACCGAAATCACTGCCATCGCCGCCAGCAAGGAAGTCGGCCGCGGCCAGGAAAAAGTCGCCGACCAGGCCGCCGTCGATGCCATGCGAACCGCGTTCAACGCCATTGATTTCCAGGGCCGGGTGGTGATCGGAGAGGGCGAGCGCGACGAAGCGCCGATGCTCTACATCGGTGAGGGAGTCGGCACTGGATCAGGGCCCGCCATCGACATCGCGCTCGACCCGCTGGAAGGCACCACGCTGACCGCCAAGGCCATGGCGAATGCCCTCGCGGTTCTTGCCATCGCCCCGCGCGGGGGGCTGCTCCACGCTCCCGACACCTATATGGACAAGGTCGCCATCGGCCCCGGATACGCCCCCGGCATTGTCGGGCTCGACCGCACCCCGTCCGAGAACGTCCGGTCGCTTGCCGAAGCCAAGGGCGTCGCGCCGAGCGAGATCACCGTCTGCGTTCTCGACCGGCCCCGCCATGCTGACATGATTGCCGATCTCCGGGCGGTCGGCGCGCGGATCAAGATGATCACCGATGGCGATGTGGCGGGCGTCATCAACACGACCGACCCGGCCACCGGCGTCGATCTCTATATCGGTTCGGGCGGTGCCCCAGAAGGCGTGCTGGCAGCGGCAGCCCTGAAATGTGTCGGCGGGCAGATGCAGGCCCGGCTGATCTTCCGCAATGATGAGGAGCGGGGCCGGGCATCGCGTGTCGGCGTGACCGACTTCGACAAGACCTATGACCTGCATGAGCTGGCGTCCGGCGAAACCGTGTTCTGCGCCACTGGCGTGACCCCGGGCGAACTGGTCGACGGGGTTCGGGTCGCAGGCGGCAAGACACACACCCACACGCTGGTGATGACGTCAGCCGACGGTATGGTACGCAAGATCCAGAGCGCCTACGCGTCCTGACCAACAGGTCCGGCGGGCCGGGCCAAACAGGGCCAGCTAAACGGGTGGGGCCAAACGGGCGGGTCCAATTGGGCGGGTCCGGGTCCGGGAAAGAGGGGAAGCATGGCGGGCTCGAAAGCGCTCCGGCCGGGCCGCGGGCGGCGGATCATCTTCGTCAACCGGTTCTTCTATCCGGACGAAAGCGCCACTGCGCAAATCCTGACCGACCTTGCTGCTCACCTGGCAAGCCGGCCCGCCGAAACCGGTGCTGGCGAGGAGGTGCACATCATCACCTCCCGACTGTCCTATGCCGACCCGTCAGTCCGCCACGCAGCCGAAGAGACCTGGAGCGGGGTGACGATCCACCGGGTCGCAACGACAGGATTTGGCCGGGGCAAGCTGGTCGGCCGGGCTGTTGATTATCTCTCATTCTATGCGTCGAGCTTTTTCAAGGGGCTGGGCCTGGCCCGGCGCGGTGACGTGGTGGTGGCCAAGACCGACCCGCCCCTTCTGGGGGTCACGATGGGGCTGGCCGGGCGCTTGAAAGGCGCGCGCCGGGTAAACTGGCTACAGGACGTGTTTCCCGAAGTCGCCGCAGCATCCGACATACGTGTCCCGCTGGCCGGAGTGCTGAAGGCGCTGCGCAACCGGTCGCTGGTCAAGGCCGACTTGAACGTGGCGATCGGATCGCGGATGCGCGACCTGGTGGTGGCCGAAACCGGGGGGCGGGCCGACGCAGCAATCATCCACAACTATGTCGACGACGCGCTGGTGCCCGATCCAGAAGGCGCCGCCGAATTGCGCGCTGAATGGGGCTATGGCCGGGACGATTTCATCATCGGCTATTCCGGCAATCTTGGCCGGGCCCATGATATCGAAACGGTGCTGGCCGCCGCCGAGCGATTGAAGACCGACCCCAGCATCCACTTCCTGTTCGTCGGCGGCGGCCATCTGCGAGCCGACGTCGAAGCCCGGGCCAGCGCGTTGAGCCTTACCAATGTCGCCACCCGCGCCTACGTGCCCCGGGCGCTACTGGCGCAGTCCTTGTCGCTGCCGGATGTGCATTGGGTGACGCTGATCCCGGCGATGGAAGGGCTGATCGTACCCAGCAAGCTCTACGGGATCGCGGCGGCAGGCCGTCCGGCGCTGGTGGTGGGTGACCCGGCGGGCGAGCTGGCGCAGATGGTCGAGGCCCACCGTTTCGGGCTGAACATCGTCCCGGGCGACGGGGCCGGGTTCGCCGCCGCCGTCCAGGCGCTGAAGGCTGACCGCGCCCGGATCGATGCCATGGGCCAGGCTGCCCGGCGCTTCGCCGAAACCGAAGGCGCCCGCCGCCGGGCCTTCGCACTCTGGGAAGCGGTCCTGGACCGGCTGGCCTGACCGGGAGCCGAGCGAGCGGCGGCAAAGGACCGGCTGCGCTCACCGCTTGCATCGCTGAGCGCCGACTCGCATTAGTGCTGCCCCCATGAACGCTGCGCTCGCCCCCCGTCCGGAAACCGATTGCCTGTTCGATGTGCGCAACTCGCTCACGGGCCGGCACTGGCTGACCCCCGATCTCGATCCGCAATCGGTACAGAGGCTCTCTGCCGCCCTCGGGCCGGGGAAAGATCTCCTGGCCCGGCTGTTGGCGATCCGTGGGATCCATGCAGCCGATGTCGAGGGCTTCTTGGCGCCGACGCTGAAGACAACCTTCCCCGATCCCTCCAGCTTCTTCGACATGGACCGGGCAGCGGAAATGGTGCTCGACGCGCTGATCGCGGGCAAGAACGTCACGGTGTTTGCTGATTATGACGTGGATGGCGGCACATCCTCGGCGACGCTGGCGCGATACTTCCGGGCCTGGGGCCGGGAGCTGGGGCTCTACGTGCCCAACCGGCTGACTGAAGGGTTCGGCCCGTCTCCCGAAGCCTTCCGCTACCTGAAAGAGCAGGGCGCGGACCTGGTCATCACAGTCGATTGCGGGGCCGCTGCCCTCGCCGCGCTGGACGAGGCCCGCAAGATCGACCTGCCGGTGATCGTGATCGACCACCATTTGATGCATGACGCAGTTCCCGAGACCGCAGCCCTCGTGAACCCCAACCGCCCCGATTGCAATTCCGGCCAGGGCCACCTCGCCGCCGCCGGCGTCGTTTTCGTCTTCGTCGCAGCGATGAACCGGATCGCGCGCCAGCGGGGCGACGCCCCCGCCGGCGGCCCGCCCGACCTGATGGCCTGGCTCGACCTCGCCTGCCTCGGGACCCTATGCGATATGGCCCCGCTGGAAGGGGTGAACCGGGCGTTCGTTCGCCAGGGGTTGAAAGTCCTGGCCCGGGGCGAGAATGCCGGCATCCGTGCGCTGGCCGACGTGTCCGGGATCGGCACCATCGACAGCGTCTACCACGCGACCTTCATCCTCGGCCCGCGGCTGAATGCCGGCGGACGGGTCGGCGATCCGTGGATTGCAGCCAAACTGCTGGCCTGTGACGACCGGGCCGAAGCCATCGCACTGGCCGAGCGGCTGCATGCCCTGAATGATGAGCGCAAGGCCATCGAGCAGGCGATCCTTGACGAGGCCGCCGTACAGGCCCAACGCCAGCTCGACGCCAATCCCGACCGGGGTATCCTGGTAGCGCGGGGCGAAGGCTGGCATCCCGGCGTGATCGGCATCGTCGCCGGACGCCTCAAGGAGCGGTTCCATCTGCCGGCCATCGTGATCGGCTGGGGCCAGGGCCTCGGACCGGTCGCCAAGGGCTCGGCCCGCTCCGTGCCGGGCGTGAACGTCGGCAATGCCATCGCGGCAGCGGCCAAGGCCGGGATCATCATCACCGGCGGCGGACACGCCATGGCCGGCGGCATGAGCTGCGACCCAGACCAGGTCGATGGGTTCGATGCCTGGCTGGTCGACCACATGGCCGAGTTCGTCGAGGAACGGCGCGCCGCCCGCGGCCTGCCGGTTGATGCGGTGCTGGCACCGGGAGCGGCGACGCTCGACCTGAACGAAACGCTGCAATCGATCGGCCCGTTCGGCGCCGGTGCACCTGAACCGGTCTTCGCGATGAAAGCGATCCAGGTGCGCGGCGCCCGGCGGATCGGCGTGAACCATCTGAAATTCACCGCTGAGGACGAGACCGGAAAGATCGATTGCCTAGCCTGGCGCATGGCCGACGAACCGCTGGGCCAAGCGGCACTGGCCGGCCGGTCGCTGCACGTCTGCGGCAAGCTGAAGGCGGATGAATGGAACGGCCGCAAACGGGTGCAGTTCGAAGTGCTCGATGCTGCAGAGGCGGACCGCTAGGGCCGGGCGGGCCTGGCGGGGGCAGATTGGGACAGCCTGGCGCTTGCCACTGCCCTGAAGCCCCGCTATATCCGCCGCTCACCGAGACGCGCTCCCTTCGTCTATCGGTTAGGACGCCAGGTTTTCAACCTGGAAAGAGGGGTTCGATTCCCCTAGGGAGTGCCATTCTTGGTTGGCCCCGTATCGCTTCACTCACATGGGCCGGCGCTAAGGGCTGCCGGTCGCAGCGCTCTCCTACCTCTCCACATCCCAAACATCGCCAATGGTTATGTGTTTTCCTTGATTACCGGACGCTGCCGGTCCAGCATCCGGGTAATCGAATTGAGGGAAATCGACATGACTGGATTGCTCGGAAAGGCGTGGATCAGGGGCTTGATGGGCGCTAGCGCAGGAGCGCTCGTCGCTGGCTGCGTGGTGATCACCGATGGCGACGGTGCGTCTGGCGAGCCGAGCGCTGCCGGAGCAGCGCCGGCAGCTGTGGAAGGGATCCAGCCGGTGCCGGTATCCGCGCTCGAAGGCGCGGTGGAACGGGTCGAGATGGGCAATCTGGTGATGGAGAACATCCCCGACATTCCCGCCGATGTCAGCGAACGCCTCCGACAATACCAGAATGTGCGAGGTCACAGCTTCCAGGACTGGGCCGGCGACAGCGCTCTCATTTCCACGCGGTTTGGCGAGGTGTCCCAGATCCACCGGGTCGCCAGCCCGGGCGGCGCACGCCAGCAGATCACCTTCTATGACGAGCCGGTGGGCAGTGCGCTGGTCGGCCCGGACGGCAGCGGTTTCGTCTTCGCCAAGGACACGGGCGGGGACGAGTTCTACCAGGGCCACCTCTACGAACTCGCGACCGGTGAAGTGACGGTTTTCACCGAGCCGGGCACGCGCAATGGCGGCGTGGTCTGGGCCGATAGTAGCGACCTGGCGGTGTGGTACCGGGCGAAGGAAGGCGAGGCGAATTGGGATATCCTGGCCGGCGACCCGGGAGACCCAACCACCCGCCGTGTGGTCCATGAGGGCGGAGGCGCGATCATTCCGGTGGACGTGTCCGCCGATGGTGAAACCGCGCTGATCCAGCAATATATCTCGATCACCAAGAGCCGGATCTTCACGCTCGATTTGGGCGAGGGCACGTTCACCGAACTCAATCCGGACCTGGACGTAGCCTATAATGGCGCCCTGTTCCTGCCCGATGGGATGATCCTTTCAGCCACCGACAAGGACAGTGAATTCGTGAACCTGGTGCGGCTCGACCCCCGTGACGGGTCGATGGTGTCCTATACCGATGCCATCGATTGGGACGTTGAGGATTACGATCTCTCGCCCGATGGCCGCACGGTCGTGTTCACGGTGAATGAGGGCGGGCTCGGCACCATCAAACTGCTCGACCTTGCCAGCGGTGTGATCAGCGATGGGCCAGACATGCCGGTGGGGTTCGCGTTCGGGCCGGCATTCAATGGCGACGGGACCGCGGTCGGCTTCAGCTTTACCGCGGCGACGAGCCCGTCTGACGCCTATTCCTTCGACGTGGCGAGCGGGGCGGTGACCCGGTGGACCACCGCGGAAGTGGGCGGGATGGACACGGCCGGCTTCATCGAGCCGGACCTGTTCGACTATCCGAACGCCGATGGCATGGACATCCCGGCCTTCATCTATCGGCCGGCAGGGGAAGGACCCCACCCGGTGATCGTGTCGATCCATGGCGGGCCGGAAGGCCAATCCCGCCCCTGGTTTTCATCGACCTATCAGTATTGGGCGAAGGAGTTGGGCGCCGCTGTGGTGGTGCCGAACGTGCGCGGCTCGTCGGGCTACGGGAAAACCTATGTCGGGCTGGACAATGGACTGAACCGGAAGAAATCGGTCGAGGATATCGGCGCGCTGCTGGACTGGATCGACGGGCAAGCGGATCTGGACAGCGACCGGACCGTTGTGTTCGGCGGCTCGTATGGCGGCTATATGGTGCTCGCCTCGATGATCGATTACGGCGACCGGCTGGCCGGGGGCGTGAACATCGTCGGGATCTCCGATTTCAAGACCTTCCTGGAGAACACCCAGGACTATCGCCGGGACTTGCGCCGGGCCGAATATGGCGACGAGCGTGACCCGGAAATCGCTGCCTTCTTCGACGAGATTTCCCCATTGCGGAATGCCGATAAGATCACGAAACCGATCTTCATCATCCAGGGCTTCAACGATCCGCGCGTGCCCTACACCGAGTCCGAGCAGATCCTGGCGGCGGTGCGTGAAAGCGATGTTGAAGCCTGGTTCCTGATGGCGATGGATGAAGGGCATGGCTTCCGGAAGAAGGCCAATCGCGACTTCCAACGGGAAGCCGAAACCCTGTTCCTGACCGATGTGCTGGGGCTGGATGACGCTGAGTAAGGACGGCCTCGGGAACGCGCGTTCCGGCTCCGCAAGCTGTCCGGACACGGACCTTACCGCAAAGTAATTGGAGCGCGCCCCAGCCCTGCCACTTTTTGCGAGCCCCCTGATGAAGTGCCGTGACAAAGGATGGTCCGGCGGCTACGGTTCGCGTCCCGGGGGATCACGTTCATGACCGAAAAAACGGAGACGTTGCTTTCGATGGAAGAGGCCAAGCCCGTCCGCGTGGTCGGACATGTGAAATGGTTTGATGCGGCCAAGGGCTTCGGTTTCGTGATCTCGGAATCGGCCGATGGGGCCGAGATCACCGAAGACATCATGTTGCATGTGTCCTGCTTGCGGGAATTCGGCGAGTCCCATGCTGATGAGCGGTCGCGGATCGTGTGTGATGTGATCCGGCGCGACCGGGGCTGGCAGGTCACCACGATCGTGGAGATGGACCAGCCGCGCCAGGTGCCGGGCCGGGAAGCGGGTGAATTGCCGCCGCTGGAGCGGGTGACGGTGAAATGGTTCAACCGGTTGAAGGGGTATGGCTTCGTCAACCGGGTTGGCCAGAGCGAGGACATTTTCGTCCATGCGGTCGTGTTGCGCCGGTCCGGCTATGAGGTGATCGATCCAGGGCAAATTCTGGAAGTGTCGATCGATGCGGGCGCCAAGGGCCAGCACATCGCCTATGTGAAACCTGACAGTTCGGCCCTCTGAACACCGGAGGCTTTCCGTCGCCGCCTGCCGAAGGGACTTGGCCTTGCCGCCCGGCTTGGTAAGAACAGGGCGCAGGCGCTGATCGCGCCCATGGTTTGAGGAGCGGCCCGATGGAATCCATCATTTTCAGAATGATTGCGGCGGTGCTGCTTGTCTTGGGCGCGGGCGTCGCCGCCGCGCAAACCGCGCCGCAGCCCGTGCTGGAGATGGAATCGCTGGAAGTAGTGTCGGGTGAGACCCGGCATGAATTCATGGTCGAGATTGCCGATGACCCGGTCGAGGTGGCCACGGGCATGATGGGCCGGGAGTCGATGGCCGATGATGTCGGCATGTTGTTCGACCTGGGCGGCGTGCGCGAGGCCAGCTTCTGGATGAAGGATGTGCTGATCCCCCTCGACATGGTGTTCATCGATGAGAGCGGCCAGGTGGTGGCCATCGCTGAAAACGCGGTGCCCGGCTCGGTGCGCCGGATCAATCCCGGCGTGCCGGTTCGCGGCGTGCTGGAGCTCCGCGGCGGGCTTTCAGCGGAACTGGCGCTGGCCCCCGGTGACCAGGTGCGTCACCGCCTGTTCGAGGGCGAAGAGTCCGCGGGCTGAGCCATGCGGGAGGGCGATTCAGGGCAGACGGGTAAAGCCGAACCCTCGGTGCAGATACCGCCCGAAGGGTTCGCGCCGACCAATTCCCGCGGTAAGTTCACGCTACACAATGGCCCGATCTACAGGGCGAACGGCGAGGGCGATCTACGGTCAGGCTTCTATGTGCTGGACCGGCATTGCAACGGCATGGGGTTCCTGCACGGCGGCATGATCTCCGCCTTCGCCGACGGAGCGCTGGCCTGGGGCGTGTGGAACCGGACCCGCCGAATGTCGGTGACGCTGAAGCTGACGCTGTCCTTTCTCGACATTGTACGGCTGGGCAGTTGGGTCGAAGCTGATCCGGTGGTGGATGCGGTTGATGGCGAGATGGTGCATGCCCACGCGATGCTCCGGGTGGATGGCGGAGGGGGCGCAGCCCGAGCTGATGCGGTGTTCCGCCTGCTCCGGCGCAAATCTCCCTGAAGCGGTTCGGGGTTTGCACAGTTCGGTCAGCGAAAGGACTGGAAATCTTCGCAAAGTTTCCGTATCTGCGAAGTCGTGTCGGAGTGTAGCGCAGCCTGGTAGCGCATCTGGTTTGGGACCAGAGGGTCGGGAGTTCGAATCTCTCCACTCCGACCATTGACCTGGCGAGCCGGCCACACGGCACGCCCCCGCTGGAAAAGGCACCCCTCATGCAGGCACGCATCCATAAGCCGAACCGCTCGCAAATGCAGGCCGGGCAGGGCAAGTCGAAGCAATGGGTGCTCGAATTCACCGGCGCAGGGACACGCTCGGTCGACCCGTTGATGGGCTGGACCAGCATCGATGACACACAATCCCAGGTGAAGCTGACCTTCGATACCCGCGAGCAGGCCATCGCTTACGCCAAGCGCGAAGGCCTGACCTTCACGGTGGAAGAGCCGAGAGAGCCGAAACGAATGGTGAAATCCTACGCGGCCAATTTCGATTCCGATCGCAAGCGTCCGTGGACCCACTGAGAAGGTTCGCGCGCGCCGGTGGTTCTCGCTGCGGCCATGGGACCGGTCTTGTCAAAAAGCATTGAATGTCCGGCTGAATGCCGGATAGGTCCGCGATCACGGCCCCTTAGCTCAACTGGATAGAGCACCGGACTTCTAATCCGACGGTTGCAGGTTCAAGTCCTGCAGGGGTCGCCACTCCGCGGGTGAGCACAGAGCATGCGCCGCCGGGGCCTGCGATCAAGGGGTTTTCCGGGCTTGGCTGGGATTGAGATCAACCGGGGTGGGGTTGGCCATGGCGTCAAGCAGAATCGTGACGCGGGTTTCGGCTGGGACGGCGATGACTTCGCCCACCAAATCCGCAAAGGGCCCCGATTGGATCCGAACCCGGTCTCCGGCCGCCAGCGTATCGGCGGTCTCGATCTGTTCGGACGGTCCCACAAGCGCTTTCAAGGCATCGATCACCGTATCGGGCACCTGGCTGGGGCGACCCCTGACCGTAACGAGCGCGCGCACGCCCAGCGTGCTGTTGATGGGGCGCCACTGCTGGCGGGCCGGATCGAGGGACACGAAAACGTAGCCGGGGAAATAGGCTGACAGGACGGTCTGGACCCTGCGGGCGTGGCGGACTGTGCGCGGCTCCACCGGCAGGAAGGTGGTGTAGCCCTGGCGGGCGAGGTTCCGTTCAGCCAGCGCTTCCTGGCGCACCTTGGTCTGGACGAGAAACCACGCCATCAATCGCTCCGATCCCCAGCTTGCAAGGGTGGCTAGCAGGCCGGCGGGCCCGTGCTCAATAGGCAAGTCGGAATGTTGCGGAATCGCAACGGTGGGCCCCGGCATAGTTGTGAATTGGCCCATACCGGGGATTGACGGGTGTTGGCACGCAGAGCAGGGATCAGGCGCGATTTCGCGCCAGCGGCGCATCTGTCGGGGCGAGTGCTTTCACCCTGACTGCGGTAGCTATTGTGGACGCGTCAAGGGCTGCCAGCCCGGCGTGACGGTGCCCGGGGTCGATGGTAGCGGAGGTTTCAGGGGCGTCGCCGGGGCGAGGCCTGGAATGGCAACGACGCCGTGGGCGCCATACGGACGCGGCGGGTGCCGGTTCGGCAACAGAAGTTGGGGATTGATCGTGACACTCGAAAAACGCGTATTGGTGACCGGGGGCGCAGGCTTCATCGGGTCGTTCATTTGCGAGCGCCTGCTGGAGCGCGGGGCTGATGTGCTCTGCGTGGATAATTTCTTCACCGGTCGCCGGTCGAACGTGTTTCACCTGCTCGGCAATCCCCGGTTTGAAATGATGCGCCATGACGTGACGTTTCCGCTGTTTGTGGAAGTGGACGAGATCTTCAACATGGCGTGTCCGGCAAGCCCCGTTCACTACCAGTTCGACCCGGTGCAGACGACGAAGACATCGGTGCATGGCGCGATCAACATGCTGGGCCTGGCCAAGCGGGTGAAGGCGAAGATCCTGCAGGCGTCCACCAGCGAAGTGTATGGCGACCCGAAGGTGCACCCGCAGCCGGAGGAGTACTGGGGCAATGTGAATCCCTTGGGCCCGCGGGCCTGCTACGACGAGGGCAAGCGCTGCGCGGAGACGTTGTTCTTCGACTATCACCGCCAGCACGATTTGCGGATCAAGGTGGCGCGGATCTTCAACACCTATGGGCCGCGCATGCATCCCAATGACGGGCGCGTGGTCTCGAACTTCATCATGCAGGCGCTGCGCGGGGAGGACATCACCCTCTATGGCGACGGGCAACAGACCCGCAGCTTCTGCTATGTTGAGGATCTGGTGGAAGGGCTGCTGCGGCTGATGGACACTGATGACAGCATCGTCGGGCCGATCAATCTGGGCAATCCGGTAGAGTTCACGATCAAGCAGTTGGCAGAACTGGTCATTGAGCTGACCGGATCGTCGTCCAAGCTCATTCACAAGCCACTGCCGCAGGATGATCCGCAACAGCGCCAGCCCGATATTGGGAAAGCCCAAGAGATCCTCGACTGGAACCCGACGATTGAACTGCGCACGGGGCTGGGCAAGACGATTGCCTATTTCGACGGGCTGCTGAAAGGCAATTCCGACATGGCACAGCTTCGCGCATCTGGTGGGGCCTCGCTGTAGGCCAATTCTAGGCGACGCTCGGTAACAAGTGATGGACGCAGCCGTCATCGTCGTATGCTCATTCCCTAGGAGCGGGACGCATTTCCTGATTGACGTCCTGCGGCGAAATTTCGAGGCGTTGCGCTACCAGCCACCGGTCTGGGCGAGTGCGGAGACGCTGTACTTCAATCTGGATCGGGAGGCCGTGGGCGGGGCGCCGTGGTCGACGGCCAGCCTGTCGCGCCCGTTCACGCTTGTGAAGACTCATCGGCTGTTCTTCGATGCTGGGCTTGAGGCGCGGTTGGCCGAGCTGGCAGGCGGGCGCCCGGTGAAGGTTCTGACGCCCTATCGCCGGTTGACCCGCATCCTTGAAAGCTATCACCGCTACACCGGCGCCGACCGGCCGATCGAGCAGCTACTCGACAGTACTGACCCGTTCTTCCAGGACGGGGCGAGCGTCGAGGAGACGGTGAGCCGGTTCTACAGCGCTGCGGCGGAGCGGAGTGTGCTGGTCGATGTCGAGGCGCTGAAGCGCGCGCCCGAGGCGTGGTTGCAGGCGCTTTCGGCGGAATTGGGACTTGCGCGTCGACCCAACCCCGCGCCCCTGCCGCCGCGCCGGACATCCCATGGGTTCGGGGGCGAGTTGGCCGCTCGCCTCACGGGGCGGCAGTCGAGCGAAGTGGTGGTGCCGGCGGGCCAGGCCCGCGCGCCGGCCCAGGTTTCTGCAACACAGGAGATGACGCAGCGGATGCAGGCCCTACAATCACGTCTCGACTCGCGGGCCCTGCGCCCGGTTGGAGATGTTTGCGAAGGGGCGCGGCCATGATCGGCTTGATCACGCTCGCACTTGTCAGCCTGGCGATTGCCGCGCGGGGGATATTCGGTCGCAAGCGCGCGTTCGAGTTTCCGACCGCGCTGGCGCTCTTGTATATTGCGTTCATCATTCCCCAGGCCATGGCGGTCGAGCGAACGCTGTCGGTGCAATTCGAGACCTGGTTTGTCTGGTTCTACATGGCCCTTTGCCTGCTGATGGTGACGTTCGGCTTCGAGGGCGGAAAGGCATGGGCTGCGCGCCGGGCGCAACGGTTCATGCCGCCGCAGCAATTGGAGTCCCGCCTGATCATAGGGGCTATCGGCTTTGCCTTTATCGGCCTGTTTGCCAGTAGCCAGGTCCGAACGATTGCGGCGGCGACTGAACTTGGCTCGCAGTGGACCGGGGTCATTACGCTTTGGTACTTGCTGATCCAGACAACATTCTTTGCCCTGGCGCTGGCATCCCTTCGCTTCCTCAAGAGCCGGAACCAGATCTACACCCTGGTGGCGCTGGTCGCGCTGGCCGCCATTCTCGTGATGGTCAGCCAGAATGTGAAGCGGCACATGATTGCCGAAGTCGCGATCATCTTTGCCGGCGCCTGGTTCTTTATGCGAGGGCAACAGCCGAGCAAACCCTTGCTATTGGTTGGGTTCCTGTTGGGAACCGTCCTGCTTCACCAGGTTGGATCGGTCCGGAACTATATCGATGAGGGGCGCGGCAATGCGTTTCAGGCGTTCGCGGAAGGCGTTCCGTTCGAGAAGTTCGAATACTTCAATGCCGACCGCGGTCCCGAGGTGACCCAGGCGGTGGTTGATATCAGTGCAACCAACCAGACCGGCCTCTTGGAGGGGCCTGCCGATCTGTGGAACAAGCTTGTCCATCAATATGTGCCCGCGTTCATCTTTGGGCGGGAGTTCAAGGATTCGCTGAAGGTTGAGGAGGGGATCGCCTCTCGCGACAATTATGAGTTGCTGGAGTTTGAAAGCCGGGGGGCGACCCGAACCGGATTTTCCGACACGTACCGATCCTATTCGGTGTTCGGGTGCCTGATTTTTCTGGGGCTGGGCGTCTTTATGGGCGCGCTCTACAGCTATGCATTGAATGGACGGTTATGGGCGCAATTCTATTATCTTGTGCTGTTGAATGACGGCATGATTGCGGTCACGGAATCGACGTCACGGTTCATGGTGACGCTGCCGATGATGTTTGTCCTGACCTGGATCGTGGTCCGGCCGATTGCGCGGGGGCGGGCAGTGATGCGGTCTGGCCCACCCGGCGCGCGGGGGGCGAATGGGAGGCTAGCGAACGGAGCCGCCAGCCGACCGGCCTGGCAGGGATTCCGGGTCTGATCCCGCAAGCCCATGCCGGTTTTTCGCGATCTTCGCTTGCTGTTCGTGCATATCCCGAAGAATGCAGGGCGTTCGATCGAGCGGGCCCTGTTGGCTGGCGCCGGCACGCCCGATGGGGGGCGGCGGTCGCTGGCGAACCGGATGGCCCATGCGGCGGCGCGGGCGACCCGGTCGAAATTTGCCGATGAATACCTGATCGGGACGATGGATGTGGTGGTGGCCGCCCAGCACCTGACCTATCAGGAGATGGACCTGTTGGGCCTGCTGCCGGCGGGACTGGTGGACGATCCCGCGTTCGAGGCGTTCTGTGTCTGCCGAAACCCGTTCGACCGCGCGGTGTCCTCGATCAGCCATTTCCATCCTGAGCCAGAGGACGGACCCCCGCGGACACCAGCGGACTTTGAGCGCCTGCTGTTGGCCTGGTTGGACCGCCCCCTCGGCGATCACAATGAGCGCGCCCACCGGCGCCCGCAGATCGATTATGTGCGTGACAGCCGGGGCGAAGTCGTGACGGGGTGCGTGTTGCGGTATGAGTCGCTGGCCGATGATTTTCGTATGCTTCTGGACCGGCGGGGGCGGGGCGACATTCAACTTCCCTGGCAGGGCCGTTCGAAACGTGAACGGGTCTATCAGGACTATTTCACCGGGGACGCCAGGAAGGCGGTCGAGACAGCCTTCGGCGATGATCTCGACGCGTTTGGCTATACATACTGACGGGTGGCGCACAACGCGCACCGCCGGCATCAATGAAGGGACGGCCCATGTCATCCATCCGCGACTTCGGAACTGCCATACGCCGGTCGCTTGAGGAACCACCCTCGCCGGTGCGCAAGGCGATTGTGCGCCATGTGCGGTCCGATCCCTGGCGCCCTCACCACGACAAGACCGCCAGCCTCTATATCCACATTCCGCGAACCGCTGGCGGGTCAATCGTTGAAGCGCTCTATGACCATGAAGAGCGGGGACATACGCCGCTTTACGCCTACGCCTATACCCGACCCGAAGCGATGGACGGGCTGTTCAAATTCTCGGTGGTTCGCAATCCGTGGGACCGGATGGTGTCGGCCTATCACCGGGTGTTGGGCACGGCCAAGAACCCCGCGACCCGGGCCTGGGGCGAGCGGAACCTCCTCCGCTTCGGCAGCTTTGACGCGTTCATCGATGCGATTGGCGAGGACCAGACGCTGCGGTGGACCGTGCTGAGCTATCCCCATTTCCGTGCGCAGTTCGAGTATCTGTCGGTCGACGGCGCCCTCGCAGTCGATTTTGTGGGGCGGTTTGAAACGCTGGCCGAGGACTTCTCCACGATTGCGAACCGGGTCCGCCCGGGTGCATCCCTGGGCCATCGCCACAAATCAAGCCATGCGCATTACCGCACCTACTACACAGATCGAACGGCCGAGATTGTCGGCTCGATATACGCCAGGGACGTGTCAGCGTTTGACTATTCGTTCTAGCCTTCCGGGCCTTGGCGGCGAGCGCGGGGCGGTTTTCCGTGGCTGACGATAATGATCTGACTCCCGGCGCTGGCGCGCCGCGAAAGGGCCGGGGGCTAAGCGCCGACATGGTTGATACCGCGATGGTGTCGGCTTTGGTTGTGGTGCTGACCTTTGTCTCAGGGGTGGCTCTGGCGCGAATTCTCGGGCCGGAAGGGCGGGGGTATTACGGCTCGATACAGATGCTGGCGCAGTTCGGGGTGACCTTCTTCACCCTGTCCCTGTTCGACGCGACCATCCTGCGCATCCGAAACCGGGAGGAATCGCCCGAGGGCAAGGTCCCGTTCGTGCTGGCTTTGGCGACAGTCTTGTTGGTGATCATGGCAACCGCGGCGGGGGCAGCCTATTTGAGCGGCTGGCTGGCGTTCGAGGGCCTGCCAACCGGGGCGGCCATTCTGTGCCTGGGTGCGCTGGTGGCGATTGGCCTGCTGAACAAGGCCTTCATTTCGATCGAGTCGGCGGCGCTTTCGTTCGGGCGGCTGAATCTGGAACGTGTCCTGTCGCCCTCGCTGTTTCTGGTCGCAGCACTGGCGTTGTGGTGGCTGGGCGTAGCCGATGTGGTGACGGTGTTGCTGGCGTTCATCCTGGCGAAGCTGCCGATCCTGCTGTCGCGATTTGTCCGGCACCGGTCCCGGATTGTCGGCGCCATCGATTTCGGGTTCGCACGGGAAGTTCTGGCGCTCGGCCCGCGACTCCATGCTGCCAGCGGGACACTCAGCCTGTCGGCGCAGGCGGACCGGTTGATTATCATCATGATCTGGCCAGCCGAATGGCTCGGCTACTATTTCGTCGCCTATGCTGCGACCGGCGCAGGGCTGTCGCTGGCGTCCCAGGCCATAGGGATTACGCTCTTGCCGTCATTGGCGGGGCTGCCGGTCGAGGAACAGCGGCAGAAGATCGAGCGCCTGTTCCGGCTGGGCCTGGTGTGTGGCCTGTCGGTGGCGGTCCCGATCTGGATTGCGGCGCCGTTCGTGGTCGAGGTGCTGTACGGGTCCGCGTTTGGCCCGGCTGCGGGGTATATTCAGGGCTTGATGTTCGCGATGCTGTTCCGGCCGGCGCGGAGCGTGGTGAATGTCGCCAACCGGTCACAGGGGGTCGGGCGGCCCGGCGTTGAAGTGGCTCTGGTGACCTTGGCCACTATCGCTGTTGGCTACGGGCTGACGGGGTTTGCACGACCGGTTGACCTGTTTGTCACGCTGGCGGTGGGGAATGTGCTGGGACTGGCCGTGGGCATGCGCCATCTCGTCGCCAGGGGCGTGATGCGGGTCAGCCTGAACCTGGTGCCGCAGCCGTCCGATCTTGCTTTCCTGTTCGACACCGGACAACGACATGTGCGGAAGCTGGCGGGCAAAGTGTTGGGCGCGGGACCGAAAACGGGAAGCAAGGCATGAGCGATGACCCCCGCGTGCTCGTCGTACATTCCGGCGCGCGCCATAATTATGCGATCCCTTCGGCTTTTGCTGGCGCCGGCATGCTGGAGGCCTTCTATACCGACATGTGTGCGGGCAAGGGCGTGGGCCGTGTCGCAGCAGGCGCCTTGCCGGGCGGTCTGGGAGCGCTGGGCCAGCGGCTGGCGAACCGCTTGCCACCGGAACCGGTCCTCGCAAAGACCCGGACCGACGACATCGAGACGGTGCGTTATGAGATGAATGTGCGGCGCATGGATGATCCATCCGAGCGGCGCCGGGCGCTTGCCGCACATAACCGCCGCCGGGGTGAGACCATGGCGCGCTGGGGCACAGGCAACGCCACTCATCTCTATAATGTGCTCGGTGAAGGCGGCGCGCTGTGCGGCCTTGCCCGGGACAAGGGGCTGACGGTGTTCTCTGACATTATCATCGCGCTCTCGACATCGGCGATCCACGATGCGGAGTTTGAGCGGTTTCCCGATTGGGGGCCCGCGCCGCCGAGTATCGATGGCCCGCGATCCAATGACCACCTTCTCGCGACGACCGATGTGTTTGTGTGCCCGTCTGCCTTCGTGGCCGACGACCTGGTCGCGAACTGGGGTGTCACGCGGGAGGCCACGCGGATCGTGCCCTATGCGCTGTCCTCATCCTGGTATGGGCTGGAGAGCAGGCCCGAACCGGGGCGGGTGCTATTCGTGGGGTCTGCGGACCGGCGCAAGGGCATCCACTATCTGGCCATGGCGGCAGACAGGCTGAGCCAGGGCGGAGAGGCTTACACGTTCAGGGTGGCAGGGGATGCCCATCCGACCGTTCGCGCGCACAAGGCCGCGAAAGCGCTGGACTTTCTGGGCCGGGTTTCTCGCGACGCGGTGCGGGCGGAATTCGCGGCGGCTGATGTGTTCGTACTGCCGACGTTGGCGGAAGGCTCGGCGACGGTGATCTACGAAGCGATGGCAGCCGGCCTGGCAGTTATCACGACACATGCTGCCGGATCGGTGATCCGGGACGGGGTGGACGGGTTGGTCATACCGGAGCGGGACCCTGTTGCCCTGGCCGGGGCCATCGAGACCGTGATTGGCGACCGTGCGCTGCGGAACAGGCTGGGCAGCGCTGCCAAGGCCCGTGCGCAGGCGTTTGGCTGGGATGCCTATGCAGATGCGCTGGTGGGGCTGGTGCAGGAAACGCCCGGCGCGCGGAGTGTTGCGTGTTGAGCGGGGCTGGTATCGCCCGTCCTGTCTGGCGATTCGCTGCGGACTGACCGGCTTGTCCGACATTCTCCACATCCTGCCGGCGGAGCCGTTCGGGGGCGCCCAGCGCCTGGCGCTTGATCTTGCAGCTACACAGCGCGGGTCAGGCCGGGATGTCGGGATCGTCTGGACCAATCGCGGCGACCGCGCCCGCCAGGCGGCAGAGCAGGCCGGCGTTCCGTTCGATTTTGCCGGCGAAGGGGTAGAGCGGGTCACCGCCGTCAAGCAATTGGCGCGGGAGGCTGGATCCGTGCATTTGCATCTTGCGCCGCCCTGGATCGGACTGGCGCTGCCGAGGCGGTCCTGCGTCGTCCTGCATCTCCATGTGCGTCCCAGCCTCACCGTGCATGAGCCGAGCGTCCGGCGCCGGATCGACGCCTTCGCCGAGCGCAGCCTGCTCAACCGGGCCGACCGTCTGATTGCCATCAGTGAATGGGTGTCGGAGGCCTGGCAGGAGGAGTATCCCGCGATTGCCGACAAGATCGATGTCGTCTTCAACGGCATCCCGCTACCACCTGTTTTGGGCCGGCAAGACGTTTCGGGACGTCCGCTAACGGTTGGGGTGGCGTGCCGCTTGTCTGACAGGAAGGGGATTGAAGAGTTCATCCGACTTGCGGTTGCGATCCGGGAGCGGTCGCCCGAGGTGGCGTTCCGCGTGGCCGGCGATGGGCCGATGCGGGGCCGGTATGAGGAGATGGCGGCCGATGCGGGGTTGGGCGAGGCGATGCGGTTTGACGGGTTTGTCGGGGACATGGCGGGGTTCTGGGCGGGTGTGGACCTCGCCGCGTTCACGCCTCCGTTCGAGCCGTTTGGCCTGCGCTTGATCGAGCCGATCAGCTTTGGTCTCCCGGTGCTGGCTTACAAGAACGGGTCGGGCTCTGACGAGGTGATCGCGCGATGCCGCGGCGTGGCGGCGACGCCCTATGAAGACCGGGACGCGCTGGCCGATATCGCAGTCGACCTGTCACAGCGACCAGATGAACGGCAACGGCTTTCCGAGGCGGGGCTCAGCGATGTTCGCGAGCATTTCTCCATAGAGGCGATGACGCGGGCCGTTGATGCTGTGTACGTCCGGGCGAGAGGCGCCTAAGCCGCCATGTCCGGGCCTGGCATCGTTTTTGTGGACGCCAATACGATCTGGCATCGCCGGTTGGCCGATGCCTTGGGCAAGGTGCGACCGACGCTGGCCTTGCTTCCGAAAACCGATGTGTTCTGCCGCCAGAACGAAGCGGAAGGCGAGCCGGGGGAAACGGTCTATGTCTCGGTTGGGCTTCCGCCGGGCTGGGCGAGCCGGACGGCGGGGATCAGCCAGGCGCTGCTCGCGCGCCGGGTCGAGGCGCCTGCGAAACGGTTCGGCGGCGCCGTGATTATCCTGTCGTCGCCGGCCTATGCGCCGCTCGCGGAACGGCTGTCTGGTCGGTTTCCGATCGTGTCGTACCTCGCCGATGATTACCGGAGCTATACCGGTTGGACAGATAGTGCGCGCCGGGAGAAGCGGTTGATGGACCGGGCCACGATGCGGGTATTTGTTTCAGAAGCGCTGCGGGCGCGTGCGGTCGCCGAGCATGGTTATCCCCGCGAGACCACTTTTGTTTCGCCGAATGCTACCGAGCGGCGATTCGGTCCCGAAGGTGCCGGTGCCGAGCGACCTGTGGGCCTTGAAACCCTGCCGCGTCCAATCCTTGGCGTCCTGGGCGGTGTTTCCACCCGTCTCGACCTGGAGACGATCGGCCGGATCGCAGCATTGCCCACTGTGGGAACCCTGCTGGTGGCCGGGCCGGTCGATCAGGCGTTGTTGGACGAGCAGCCATGGCTACGCGGTCCCGGGGTTCACATCACCGGACGGCTGCCCCATGACGAGATGCACCGATATGCACACGCGATGGATGCCGCCCTGATTCCCTACGCCGAAACGCCGCTCAATTTCCATTGCTCGCCGATGCGGCTCTATGATCACCTCGCCACGGGCGTGCCGATTTACGCGCTCCCCGCGTGTGGTCAGATTCGAAGCGCGCCCGCTGACGGAATTGTTGTGGGAAACGCCGATCAACTGGTTGCCGAGATTTCACGGGAATTGTCGGTTCTGCGATACCACCGCCAAACGGCTGAATACCTTTGGATATCTCGTGCGGAGGGGCTTGTGGGCGCGCTTGACCGGATGTTTGCGACCACGGAGCGAACCCAATGAATTCGGCAGTTTTGAGCGGAAAACGCTTGGGAATCCGGGCGGCGTATCATTGACATATCTTAACGATTCTCATACCGGGAGAGCTGTGCCGTTCAGTTTACTTTAACCACCTGGTCATTAGGCATTGGCTGAACGGAAAGATGGGGCAGAAAGCATGTCAAACGGAACTAGTGGCGACGATATCCTTACCGGAGACAGCGGTGATAACACGCTGAACGGTTTTGCCGGAAACGACACTCTCGACGGGCTTGAAGGCAATGATTTCCTGAATGGGGGATCGGGCGCTGACACGATGAGCGGTGGCCTTGGGGACGACCGGTATTCGGTGGACGATGTGCTCGATATCGTCATGGAAGCGATGGGTGAAGGCCTGGACCGGGTCGACTCCTTTATTTCGTACCGGCTTGGTGCAAATGTGGAGCAGCTTGTTCTCAAGGGCTCCGACGATCTGGATGGGTTCGGTAACGAACTAGACAACAAGATCTCGGGGAACTCGGGTGACAATGTCCTGTACGGTTACGATGGCGACGACGTCCTCAACGGTTTCAATGGGAACGATATCCTGAACGGCGGCGCTGGCCGGGACTTCCTCGTCGGCGGCAATGGCGACGACACCTACATCGTCGATGATACGCTTGACCGTGTTCGGCAGGAGAAGGCCACCGCTGCGGGCGGTGACGACAAGGTGATTGCGTCTGTTGATTTCACGCTGCCGGCTAATGTCGAAACGCTGCAACTCAGCGGGTCTGCCGACATCAATGGCACCGGTTCCAATGATGATAACAGCATTGTTGGCAACTCCGGCAACAATGTCCTGTCCGGTCGGGACGGTGATGACACGCTGAACGGCAATGGCGGCGACGACACGCTTTATGGCGGCGACGGAGAGGACAATCTCATCGGCGGGGGCGGCGCAGACATGCTCGTCGGCGGCGATGATGGCGACCGGTATACGATCCGGGATGCGCTCGACACGGTCGTCGAGGAAGCTGGTGACTCGGGCATCGATACGATGCGGTCGACGGTCGATATCACCATTGCCGACAATGTTGAGCGGCTGGTCCTGATCGGCTCGGCGACCGAGGCCACTGGCAACGATGATGCGCAGACGATCATCGGTAACGGATCCGCGAACGTGATCTCCGGCCTTGGCGGCGACGACACGCTGGAAGGCCGCGGCGGCGACGACACATTCGTGTTCGAAGGCGCCGACTATGGTGCCAACACAATCGCTGACTTTGCCGGCGCGGGTGCTGCAGGGGGCGACACGATCGACGTGTCCGACTTCGGCTTCACCAGCATTGCCGACATGATGGGCCAAGGCGTCACCTTTGTTGGAAGCGTGATCGATTTCTCCGGCGTGGCTGGTCTCGATGGTTCGATCGACATGACGGGTGTGGACGTGACCACGCTCGTGGATGGCGATTTCGACTTCATCTAGCCAACGGGCGAAGTGAGTTGAAGCCGGCAACTTTTCCCAGGTTGCCGGCTTTTTCGTGACTGGTGAGCGGGTCTAGCCGCTCGTCGTGCCGACCGCCGATGTTGCAGCATCGCGAGCGCGAGTTTTGATACCGAGCAAGGCATCGCTGAAAGTGGTACCGCTCGGGCGTGGTTTGCACTGAGGGTCCCAGCTTCTGGCCGGCTGTGGGTCTTATGTGCGCGGACTTCGGATCGTCTGTTACGTCCCGTTGCTTGAACCGCTTGCCGATCACCTGGGAAGGAAAGGTTGGAACATGATCCCGGCGATCTGGCGCCTGAAAGGTCTGATCCTGCGTGTGGTTTCGCCGTTGTTCTTCGAGCGCGTGGGGCCGGGGACGCAGTTTACCGGGCGTGTGCGACTGCCCATGCCTTTCCGGAAGGTGCGGATCGGGCGGGCGGCAATGATTGGCCATGACGTGTTCTTCCAGACCGGGCGGACCTCCCATATCCATATTGGGGATCAGGTCAGCCTGAACTCGGGTTGCCATTTGGTGGCCAGCGAAGCGATCACGATTGGGGACAATGTGGCGGTGGGCGAATATGTTTCGATCCGCGATCAGGAGCACCGGTTCACGCCCGCGACGGGCGTCCGCAGGCAGGGTTTTTCTGTCGCGCCGGTCAGCATCGGGGACAATGTGTGGATCGGGCGGGGCGCCTATATCGGTCCGGGAAGTGTGATCGGCGCAGGCTCGATCATTGCGGCGAATTCGGTGGTTCGGGGCCAGTTTCCGCCGGGCGTACTGATCGCCGGCGCGCCAGCGAACATCAAGCGCCGGATCCTGCCATCGGGCGAGACCGTGGCGTGGACTGGCTCTGATGAAGCGGCGTCGTCCGAACCAACGGACCCACAGGGCGATGCGGCGCCCATGACTGCCACTGCGACCGGGGACACAGCCGAATGACACTCGCGATTTTTACCCGCCAGATTGGCCACTATCACAATGCCCGCTACCGGGGCGCCGCGGCGGCGTTGGGAGATGTGACAGTGATTTCCACGGCGAACCAGGGCGGGTTTGCCGAGTTCCTCTACAAGGAAGCGGTCAATTACGAGGTGGTGAAAGTGTTTGAAGCCCGCGAGGCATACGATGCGGCGGTGGCGGACGGGACGCTGGGGCCGGCCACCGAAGCGGCGCTTTCGGCGGTCAGCCCGTCCTGTATTGCGGTGTCGGGCTGGACCAATCCAGAAGCCATGACGGCGATCCGGTGGGGGATCCGGAACCAGGTTCCGCTGGTCATGATGTCCGAGAGCCAGGCCGATGACGCCGGCCGGTCGGCGCTCCGAGAAACGGTGAAGGCGCGCGTGGTTTCGCTGTGCGATGCGGCATTGGTGGGTGGGCCGCCGCATGCCGACTATATCTCTGCACTGGGTATTGCGCGGGACCGCATCCACTTTGGTTACAATGCCGTGGACAATGACTTTTTCGCAGCCGGCGCGGCGGCGGCACGTGCTGATGAGCAGGCGCTTCGAGCGGCCCATTGCTTGCCCGCGCGCTATTTGCTGGCGTCTGCCCGGTTCATCGAAAAGAAGAACCTGCCGGTGCTGGTCGAGGCCTATGGGCGGGCGCTCCATGGGGCCGGCCTGGGTCAGCCGGATCTCGTGATCCTGGGTGATGGCGAGGAGCGGACGCGGATTGCCGAAGCGGCTCGAGCGTCTGGGGTTGAGGCCCGGGTCCACCTGCCGGGCTACAAGGGATACAAGGATCTCACGGCGTTTTATGGGCTGGCCGATGGGTTCGTGCATGTTTCGACGGTCGAGCAATGGGGGCTGGTGGTGAATGAGGCCATGGCGGCGGGCCTGCCGGTGATTGTTTCGGACCGGTGCGGGGTGTGCCGGACGGTGCTCGAGGATGGAGTCAACGGTTTCGTGACGGCACCGGATGTTGATGCCATTACTGTGGCGCTTGGCCGGTTCCTGGCCCTGACACCGAACGGACGGGCGGCGATGGGTGAGGCGGCGTCGGCAGCGATTGCATCCTGGGGGCCAGAGCGGTTCGGGGCCGGCATGAAGGCAGCGGTGGCGAGTGCGATGGCGGCGCCGCGCCGGAAACGGTTGGCGCCCTGGGATGGGGCGGTTCTGTCATGGATGGAGCGCCGGGTGATCGAGGCGGTGGCGTGACCGCTGGACGGGGCGCTAAAGAGCCCGGTTCCGCTGCATTTGGTTCGCTAGGGATCGTGACGGGCAGTGTTTCGCGCCGGGCGGGGGGGTTGTTCAACTCGGTCAGGCATTCAGCGCTGGCCCTCAGGGACGCGGGCCTGTCGGTTGATGTGTTGAGCATTCGGGATGGGTTCACCGATGAGGACCTGTCGGCGTGGGATCCGCTGGCGCCATATGTGGCCGGTCCGGTCGGGCCGGGTGCGCTGGGGCTGGCGCCGAGCCTGGGTGGGCGGTTGCGCGATGGCGGGTATGATGTGGTGCATCAGCATGGCATCTGGCAGGCCTATTCGATGCAGGTGGGCGCCTGGCACAAGCGGACCGGGCGGCCCTACATGATTTCGCCGCGGGGCATGCTGGATGAATGGGCGATCCGGAATTCGGCCTGGAAGAAAAAGCTGAGCGGGGCTCTCTTCGAACATCGCCATCTTCGCCGCGCGGCCTGTCTGCACGCGCTGAACCGGTCTGAGGCGGATTCGATCCGGTCGCTCGGCTATGACCAGCCCATCGCCATCATTCCGAACGGCGCGGACTTGCCAGATCCGGCCACGCTCGCTCGGCCGGCTGGATGGCCGGAGGGCAAGGTGTTGCTGTTCATCGGTCGGCTGCATCCGAAGAAGGGGATCATGGAACTGATCGAGGCCTGGTCGATGCTGGAGCAGGCGCGGCCCGGTCTTGCGGACGAGTGGAGCCTGGTCATCGCTGGGTGGGATGATGGGGGGCATGAGGCGGTTCTTCGTGAGACGATTGCCGAGCGGGGCCTGGGCGGACGGGTAGTGATGCCGGGCTCCCTGTTTGGCGATGAGAAGCGAGCGGCGCTTAGCCATGCGTCGGCCTTTGTGTTGCCGTCCTATTCCGAGGGCTTGCCGATGTCGGTGTTGGAAGCGTGGGCGTACCGGTTGCCTGTGCTGATGACGGAGGCTTGCAACATTCCCGAAGGGTTTGCGGACGGGGCGGCGGTGCGGATTGAAACCGATCCGGCCGCGATGTGCGGGCAACTGGCTGAGGCTTTGGGGCGCGATGGGGAGGCGCTGGCCGGGATGGGTGCGCGCGGGCGGTTGCTGGTGGAGCGGCGGTTTAGCTGGCCTAGCATCGCGGCGCGTCACATGGAGGTTTATCGCTGGATGACCGCGGGGTGTCCGGCGGGAGATCGGCCTGATTGTATTGTGTGACCGGTTCGGGGCCTAACCATCGAGCGCCTGTTTGAGGGCGGCGACGGTCATTTCGATGACCTTGTCGCGACCGCGGCCATTGAAGTGGCAGCCATCATGGCGATCGCGGGGGCCGAGCGTGTCGGTGTTCGGGCCGGCGATGACCCAGGGGAGGTGGGTTGCCAGCTCGGTTTGTGCGGCGATTAGGGGCGAGTTGCCGGCTTGCCGGGCGCCGGTGCATCGGGACACGCGGTAGAGGAGCAGTGTCGCGTTTTCGAGCTCCTCTCTGGCGTGGAGCTTGTCGAGCAGGGCGGCGAGGGGGCGTTGGAACGCTTCTTGGTCTACCTGGCGATGGGCGACGCTTTCGCCCTGGTGCCACAGGATGAGATCGGGTGTGAGGCCGATGGCGGCGGCGTTGGCGATTGCGGTTTCCAGGCGTGCGAAGTAGCCGGACCGTTCATCAAGCCAGGCGCTGTAAGTCGAAGCGGTGACGGCGGTATTGATGAAGACCACGGGTCGGTCGAGTTCGCGGCTCAGGGCTTGGCCGAGGGCAGTCCAGAGGCTGCCCTTGGTGCCGGTGGCGCCCAGGACGGGGTCCTGGAGCCGGTAGCATTGGCCCTTGAAGGTCATGTAGGCGGCAGATTCGGGGTCGGCGTCTACTGGATCGGACAGGGCGTTGGCGGCGTTTGACTGGCCACCGGTCAGGATCACCAGCGCACCGGTGGGGCAGGGGACGGGGGAAAGCGCGGTGGCGTCTTCGTGGAACGCGCGGCGCCACTGGCGGGACAGGCCGAGGGTTCGCTCGACCTGGGTCTTTAGCGCGATGATCGTGGGCGCGGGCGGAGCATCGTGGCGGCCGGCAAACACCCCGTAGATCAGGGCGGTGAGGGCCGCCAGGCCGGCGATGATGAGAAACATGGCTCTGCGCCTCGCTATTCCCATGTTCGGTGTTCCATAAGAGATCTCGCCTCTGCCCATTGCCAGACCGCGCCGACGAACACTACACCCTCGGGGCGGAAATGAGAGCCTTTGCATGACCTCGCCTTCCCTGGATATTGTGGCCAATCGCGCCGCGCAGAAATGGTCGATGTCGGCGTTGCTGGGCCGGTGCCTTTGGGCGGCGGCGCACCCGTTTTTCGCGTGGAGCCCGCGGCCTATGTGGGCCTGGCGGCGGGGATTGCTACGGCTGTTCGGGGCGAGCATCGGCAAGCGGGTGCATATCTATCCTTCGGTGCGGATCACGATCCCGTGGAATTTGAGCGTGGGCGACGATACGGCGGTGGGCGACCGGGCAATCCTCTATGCGCTGGGGCCGATCACGCTGGGCCGTCAGGTTACGGTTTCCCAGAACGCGCATCTGTGTGCGGGGAGCCATGATTATCGCCGGGCGGACATGATGCTGATCAAACCGCCGATTGTGGTGGAGGATGGCGTGTGGATCTGCGCGGATGCGTTTATCGGGCCCGGTGTGAAGGTCGGGGCGATGGCAATTGCTGGGGCGCGAGCGGTGGTGGTGAAATCGGTGGAGACGGGGATGGTTGTGGCGGGGAACCCGGCGGTCCCGGTGCGCGCACGTGCGGGAGCAGATCGATGAGCGAGGGTGGTGTTCTCGCCCCCGGTGCGGCTTCCGGCGCGGTGCGGGATGTGCCGGTGACGGTGGTGATCCCGGTAAAGAATGAGGCGGCCAATCTTCCGCGCTGTCTTGGGGCACTCGGCCGGTTTGCGCATCTGGTCGTGGCCGATTCCGGCAGTACCGATGAAACGCCGGAAATTGCTCGAGAAAGCGGTGCGACCTATCTGAATTTCGAGTGGAATGGGCAATTTCCGAAGAAGCGGAACTGGGTACTGCGTACCCATGCGTTCGAGACCAATTGGGTCCTGTTCCTGGACGCCGATGAGTTTGTCAGCAATGCGTTTGTCGATGCTGTGAAGGCCGCGGTGGCGGATACGCCCCATGATGCGTTCTGGCTGAATTACACGAACTACTTCCAGGGCAAGCGGCTGAAGCATGGCCTGCCCCAGCGCAAATTGGCGCTCTTACGGGTCGGTGCGGGTGAGTATGAGCGGATCGATGAGGATGGCTGGACCAAGCTGGATATGGAGGTGCACGAGCACCCCATCGTTGCCGGCACGACGGGGGAAATCGATCTTGAGATTGAGCACCAGGACTATCGCGGCCTGGCCCGGTTCATCGATCGGCATCTGGACTATGCCCAATGGGAAGCCCAGCGCGTGCGGGCCCTGGGAGATCTCTCCGGGCCGAATGCGAGCCATCTCACCAACCGGCAGCGGTTCAAATACCGCAACCTGCCGCGCTGGTGGTACGCTCAGTTCTATTTTTACTACGTCTATATCCTGCGCCTTGGATGGCTCGATGGTGCCGCAGGATACAATTACGCCTTTCATAAATACTGGTATTTCCGCACGATCCGGGAATTGATCCAAGAGGATGCCGCTCCGCCCGCGCCCGCCAAACCGGCGGCATCCCATGGTTCTGTCTCCGATACCGCGCCCAAATCCGCGCCCAAATCCGCGGCTGAGCCATCCATCTGAACCGGAGTGCCTGGCCGCCGGAATTGGGGGCCGTCTCTTCTGGCAATTCGGTCCAGCGGTGTTCGGCTGTTCCGCCTCGTGCGGACCCATCTATGGCCTGACTGCGGCCGGCGCCCCCACTGTTACGCTGTCTGCTTGCCCGAAACCCACCCCGCTGGCCGACACCGCATAATCGGCCATGTTGAGCGTATTGGCCGGCCCCACCCCTGGGTCGGCTGTCGAAATATTGGTCATCCGCTGCGCCTGAGCGGCGAACCCATCGAAATCATTGCCATTGGCATGGAACACACAATCGCTGATCTCGCTGGCCGATGCGTCCCAAAGCGCGAGCCGTGTCGCGTTTTTCAATTGGACGGCTGAACTGCCGAAGCCGGTGACGACGCAGCGGTCCACATCCACATCGCCAAAGCTGCTGGGATTGTGGTTCGAGTAGATGAAGCTGTCATTGGTCGGCGAGCCGGTGAAGACGCTATCGGTGATCTGGATCTGGCCGGCTTCCCGCATGCGGATGGTCAGCTTGCCGAACAAGCGGGTCATGACCGCGTCGGCATTGGTTTCCATGCTGGCCTCGACGAAGCAGTCCGATGCGTTGATTGTGCCGACCAGGGACACGGTTTCGCCCAGGCCGCCCAGCTCGCATTGCTGCAATTGGGTGCCGGCGCCGAGGGTCAGCCGGTTTGATCCGGTGTTTGGTGGCGGCAGCATGGTGCAGCGGATGAAGACGTGTGAGAGATCGTTATTGGTCGCGCCGGCGCCGATGGCGTCATCGGCGGGCTGGAAGAAGCAGTCCTCATGGTGCGAGGTGGAGTTGTTGACGTGGGCGAACGGGTACTTGGTGCATCCGGTGACCCGGCACCGGTAGGCTTCGATGTGCCCGCCGCCATGGCCTGAGATCCCGTCAATGCAATTGTGTACGTGGACGTCATGGGCAATCAGCGTCGCCCAGTTGCAGCCCAGGCCGTTGCCCGTGCCGGTGAGGAAGCCGTCGATTTCGAGGCCGTTGCCGTAGATGGTCAATTCGGCGGGAACGCCGGAGGCGCCGTTGGCCTGGATCGCGGAGGCGGCTGTGCCGGCCTGGGTCCATTCGATGCGGCTGCCCGGTGCGAAGGTGATGCTTGCTTCGCCGGCGAAATTTGATGTGTCGAGGTGCTGGTCGGTATAGGTGGCGGCGGCGACGTGGGCGGACAGGGTCTCGCCGGCCGACAGGGCGTTCAGTTCGCCAAGCAGGGCCGTCAGCGTCGCGAAGGGCGCGGCCTGGGTGCCGGGATTGGTGTCATTGCCGGTGGCCGGATCGACATAGAGGGTGAACGCCTGCGTGGTGGCCTGGATGGTGTTGGACCAGTTTCCAGTGCCGCCAGGTCCGGTGGCTCTGAGGCGGAACTGGTAGGAGGTGCCGATGGCGAGGCCGGTGATGGTGAGGGTGGTATCGGTGCTGGCGGCGGTGGGACCGGTGGTCCAGGCCGAGGCGCCGACTTCCTGGTATTCGCTTTCGAAGCCGGTGATATCTCCGGGCTCGATGGTCCAGCTAAGGGCGGTGTTGTCTGAGCCGGCGCCGCCCGTGGCGAGGGAGAGGACAGGGGCGGGCGGCACGGCCGGTCCGCTTGTGGTGGTGTTGATCGGCGTCCACTCGGTCCCCGTCCAGACAGCGAGTTGGGCCTCGTCGATGATCCAGGCCAGCCAGCCGGGCGCCGGGACATAGGCTTCCCAGGCGCCGTCCTGCCAGGCTAGCAAATTTCCGGCTTCGCCGAGCCAGTCGCCCGTTGGGTCTGATGCAACAATGTATCGGTCGCCGGGATTGGGCGCCATGGGCGGGGTCGCCAGCGAGCGGCTGACCACCGAGAGGTGGACCATCGCATCGAGCCGGCGGATGGCTTCATTGTGGATGACATGCTTCTGGGACTGGCCAGGCAAGATGTAGGGAAGGTTGAGATTGTCCGTCTGCGACATGGGTCCGGCCTCGTGATTGGAGGCGTTGAGACTACCACTGGAGTAGGGCCCCGCGGACGGGTTGGGGCTTATCCTACAGGGGCGGCGGGGCTTTGGGCTTGTTGCGAATGGGATTTCCAGCGTGTGTGCGGGGCGCTACTCGGGGGATAAGCGGGTTACTGTGGGATGAGGGGGCTTGGCCTTTGTGGCCGTGACAGCGATAAGTCGGCGGATGCGTGATGAACAAGGATTGCCGCAATGCCTGTGATGAATTTTCTGAACACCTGCATCTTCGATCATGGGGCTATCCAGAAATTGCCGCGGACACTGGCCGGGCATGGCGTGTCCCGGCCCTTTATCGTGACCGATCCGGGGATCAAGGATGCAGGCTTGCTGGACGTGGCGCTTTCGGCGCTTGGCGAGATTGAGCCGGCGCATGTGTTCACCGATACGGTGGCTAACCCGACCGAGGACCTGGCGATCGAGACTGCGGCGCTTTTCAAGCAATCGGGCGCGGATGGTGTGGTCGCGATCGGGGGCGGGTCGAGCATGGACCTGGCGAAGGCGATGGCATTGTTGGCGAGCCATGGCGGGGAGCTGGCGACCTATGCGCCGCTCGTTGGCGGGATCAAGAAAATCGGGAAACTGCCGCCAATGGTCGCTATTCCGACGACGGCGGGCACCGGTTCGGAAGTGTCGATTGGGTTTGTCTGCACGCTGAACAATGGGCGGAAAGAGACCTATTCCTCGCCTTTCCTGGTGCCCGATACCGCGATTTGCGACCCCGAACTGACGGTGGGGTTGCCGGCTGGGTTAACCGCGGCGACGGGGATGGATGCGGTGACCCATTGTATCGAGGCGGTGTTGACGCCGATGGTGAACCCGCCGGCGGAAGGCTGCGGCTATGATGGCCTGCACCGGGCGGTGGGCGAGGGCGCCTTGCGGCGGGCCGTGGCCGATGGCGGTGACAAGGATGCGCGCTGGAACATGATGATGGCGAGCTATGAGGGCGCGCTCGCGTTCACCAAGGGGCTGGGCGGGGTGCATGCCCTGTCGCATGCGGCTGGGCGGCTGAAGGAGAAGCGGCTGCACCATGGGACGCTGAACGCGATCTTCCTGCCGCACCTGCTGCGCCATATTGATGGCAGTGCGCCGGAGAAGTTTGCTCGCCTTCGGTTTGCGATGGGGTTGAGTGCTGGCGCTGATCTGGGCGATGCGGTGCAGGAGTTGAATGAGTCGATCGGTATCCCGGCGGGTTTGTCCGCGATCGGGGTGGAGGCTTCGGATGGGCCGGGGATTGTCGACTATGCGCTGGCTGACCTGGCGCACCGGGGCAATGCGCGACCGTTTGAGCAGTGCGATTATGAGCAGCTGTTCGAGATCGCGCTGTAGGGGCTTCCGGTCTGCCTGTCGATGCCGGCCGTGAACGCTCGTCTCGAACTGCGCCACAGCCCTGAGCGCGATCCATCGCGTAGCGAGGCGAAGCCGAGCCCAGCGGGCGATCAAACAGGAATGCTGCGG